>NZ_BAABDQ010000026.1:0-198721 GCF_039539705.1 Nonomuraea rosea
GCAGGCGGGCGTAGCGGCCGTCGGGGCCGAAGGCGGCGCCGCCGGCCAGCACGGGCGTGCCGGCCGCCTGGCACGCGGTGATCGCCGCGTGCGCGGCGGGCAGCCGGATCCCGAGCGAGCTGGACAGGGCCACCGCCTGCGGGTTCGTCCGGTGCAGGTGGGCGACCAGGTGCGGCGTGGGCACCTGCGCGCCCAGGTAGTCGACGCGCCAGCCGCGCCCCCGCAGCACCTCGGTCAGCAGCCGCGCCGGGAAGGCGTGCCACTCGCCGTCGATGCACGCCACCGCGATCCGCCCCTTGGCCGGCTCCGGGTGCTCCCGCATGGACGGGTGGTGGGCGAGGGCGGCGAGCACGCGCTCGTTGACGGCGGTCGCGGTGTGCTCCTGGGCGACGGTGATGCGGTTGGCCGCCCACTCGTATCCGACGCGCGCCTGCACGGGGGCGACGACGTCCAGCAGCAGGGTCTCCATGGGGACGCCGGCCTCGATGGCGGCCGTCACCGCGTCGGCCGCGGCGTACTCGTCGCCGGCCGTCGCCGCCGTCCACAGCGTCTCGATGCGCTCCTCGATGTCGTACGTCATGGCCGCGGACCTGCCCCGGTGACGCGCGGAGCCGTGATGGCGACGACGGCCATGTCGTCGTGCTCGCCCTCGCCGACCCATTGGGAGGCCAGCATCTGGACGCGTTCGGCCAGCGCCTCAGGCGGCATGCCCGCGCACTCGCGAAGCTGGGCGGCCAGCCGCTCCTCGCCGAAGAACTCATCGCCGAGCGGGCCGCCCCTGGCCTCGATGATGCCGTCGCTGTAGAGCAGGCACGTCTCGCCGGGCTCCAGGACGACCTGCTCGGTGACGCTGGTGACGTCCTCCAGCACGCCGATCAGCGTGCCGGAGGACCCGGCCTCCTCGACGCGGCCGTCGTTCCGCATGATCAGCGGCGGCGGGTGCCCGGCGCTGGTCAGCCGCAGCGCGACCCGCGTGCCGTGCCGCTCGAACGAGGCCAGCACGAGGGTGACGTAACGCGTCGCGTCCCTGTCGTTGATCAGCACGCCGTTCAGCAACTCCAGTACGCGCTGGTGATCGTCGGCCAGCGGCAGCAGAGCGCGCAGGGTGTTGCGGATGCGTCCGGTGAGCACGGCGGCCTCCAGTCCCTTGCCCGACACGTCGCCGAGCACCACCAGCGACTCGCGCCCGGTGCCCGCCGCGGGATGCACGTCGTAGAAGTCGCCGCCGACGTGCTCGCCGGGGCCGGCCGGCCGGTAGAGCGCGGCCAGCTCCACGCCGTCCAGCCGCGGCGTGCCGGGCGGCAGCAGCTCGGCCATCAGGGTCTCGGTGATGACGGCCTGCTCGGCGTACAGGCGGGCGACCGAGATCGCCGCGCCGGCCCACGCGGCGAACAGCCGGACGAACACCTCGTCGGCCTCCGGGAAGCCGGGCTGGCCGGAGCGGCGCAGCAGCACCAGCGCGCCCGCGGGCAGGCCGTGGCCGGGCAGGGCGCTCACCGTCACGGACCCCACCTCGCCGATCCCGTCGCGGAGCACCCAGTCGGGGGCCTCGGCCGGCTCGACCCAGCGGTCGGGCACCGGCGGGAAGCCCCGCAGCGCCTCGTCGAGGCCGGGGAGCGTACGCGGGTCGATGGTCACGTTCTCGCGGACCACGTTGCCCTGCGGGTCGCAGCACGCGATCAGGTGCCGGCGGCCGGCCACCGGCATGACGACGAGCGCCGCGTCGGCCAGGCGCCGGGCGGCCAGCCGCGCGGTCGCCTCCAGGCAGCGGCCGGGGTTCAGGGAGGACAGCAGCTCGTCGCACGCCTCGGTCAGGAACGTGGTCCACTCGTCATGCGCGCGCAGCGCCTCGATGGCCTGCTGGTGGCCGGTGACGTCGACCAGCCACCACAGGACGCGGTCCCCGTCACCCGGCGCGGGGTAGGCCTGGAACACGCGCTCGCCGATCGGGCCGCGCGCCGGTTCGTACCCGGTGGCGGGCGCGCGGCCGTCGGGCGCTGCCCTTGACAGCCATTCCGGGACCGCGCCGGGGATGAGCAGGCGGGCCGCCCCGTTGGCCTCCTCGATGACGCCCGCGGCGTTGATCGCCAGCATCGGGTACGGCGCGTCCTCCCACACCATCCCGATCGTGCCCCGTCCAGACGACTCTCCAGATACGTCACACTACAGACAGTGAGCGGAGCCTCCCTTCACGCCATATCGCTCCTTTGCCGTAACTTTCGCCAGCCAGACGGACACCCCCGGACGCGGCCGTCACAGCACCACGACGAGCCGCCTGCCCTTGAGATCCGTCCGCTGCCAGGCGGCCTCGATGTCGCTCAGCGGGACCTTCTCCACGTCGAAGGTGAGCTCGCCGGCCCGTGCCCACGCCACGATCTGCCCGTACACCTTCTCCATGGTCTCCGGGGTGAGCCCCCTGGCGGCGCCGACGATCTCGACGCCAGAGGTGCGCAGGCTGTCGGCGGCGAGGGTGAGCACGGGCCCGGCCGACGCGCCGACCTGGATCACCCTGGTCGGTTTGCCGAACGCGAACGACTCCGGGACCAGCGTGCGCAGCAGGATCTCGGTGGGCCTGCTCCAGAGGTAGTCCAGGACGACGTCGTAACCGTCCCCCTTGGCGTCGGTGAACGCCTGGGCCAGCGCCTCGTCGGAGACCGCGGTGTTGATCACCGTGTCGGCGCCGATGGCCCGCACCTCGCGCAGCTGGTCGTCGTCGCGGCCGGTCGCGACGATCCGCCCCGCGCCGAGCAGCCGGGCCACCTTGACCGCGAGCCGGCCGGCGACCCCGGTGGCGCCCTGCACCAGCACCGTCTCACCAGGGGTGAAACCGGCGGCGGTGGTGATGGACATGCCGGTGATGGCCGTGCCCAGCACGGTCGCCACGGCCGGGTCGAAGCCCTCGGGCATCGGGACGAACATGCCGGCGGCCACCACGGTCTTCTCGGCGAGCGCGCCGTAGGGCAGGCGCGGGTTGCCGAATCCGACCAGGGTGCCGTCGGCCAGCGTGCCGATGCCGTCGAAGACGGGGACCAGCGGCAGCCGAGTGAGGTACTTCTCGCTCGCGTAGTGCGTGCCGGCCGCGATCGCCTTGTCGACGTTCTCCACGGCGACGGCCTTCACCTCGATGATCAGCTCATCGTCGCCGGCCACCGGATCGGGAAAGTCCTCATAGCGGGGAATGCCGCCGACCTCGTGTAACACCGCTGCCTTCATGGCGCCTCCCTGGGCTGAATGGTGATCTTCTCTATCACCGATAGAGACACTCTAACACTGATAGAGTACGCAGGGAGGTACCGGAAATTGACGCTCGACAAACAGCGGATCGTCACCGAGGCCGTGGCCCTGCTGGACGACGAAGGCCTCAACGGCGTGACCCTGCGCAAGCTCGCCACCAGACTCGGCGTGCGCTCGCCGACCCTCTACTGGCATCTGCCGAACAAGGCGGCCCTGGTGACCGCGATCGCCGAGGCGATCCTTGAGCAGGAGTTCCCCGAGCTGGTGCCGGCCGAGCCCGGCGAACGCTGGCAGGACTGGCTGATCGGCCTGGCCGAGCGGCTGCGCCGGGCGTTGCTCGCGCACCCCGACGGCGCGCGCGTCATCTCGGCCTCCCAGCTCTCGCTCAAGATGGCCGCGATCTCCGAGCTGGCGATGAGCACCCTGGTGGCGCGCGGGCTCCCGCTGCGGGCGGCCCGCATGATCGTGCTGACGGTCGAACGCTTCACCGTCGGCTACGTCCTGGAGGAGCAGGCCCTGCCGCTGGACCCGGACGCGCTGGACGGCTTCGACATGGCGGCCTTCGCCGCGGCCTACCCCACGGTGATAGCCGGTGTGGCCGAGTACTTCGAGCCCGGCCGCACCGTCGACGACCTGTTCCACGATTGCCTGGAGCTGATCGTCGAGGGCGCCGCGGCGAAGCTCCGGCCGGCGCCCTGACACGGGGTCAGTCGCCGGCCGCCAGCGCCTGGAACAGCAGCGCCACCCCCACGGCCCCCGGGTCGGGCACGCCGCGCGCCCGGTCCCCGACGTAACTGGCCCGGCCGCGGCGGGCGAGCAGCTCCGCCGTGCCGCGCGCCCCTTCCGCGGCGGCGCGGGCGGCCTGCGCGAACGTGCCGCCCCGCCCCAGCTCGGCCACGGCCGGCGCGAGCGCGTCCACCAGGGTACGGTCGCCGACCTCGGCCTCCCCCACCCGCTGGATCGCGGCCAGCCCGGCGGCCGTCCCCGCCGCCCAGCCTGCGCGAGGATCCTCGTCGAGCGCACGCCCGATCTCGCTGAACAGCAGCCCGAACAGCGGCCCGCTGGTCCCCCCGACCTCGTCGAGGAAGACCCGGCCCGCCACGTCGAACCCGTGCCCCTCCTCCGGCGACGGCGACCCGGCCAGCTCGGCGAGCACGCGTTCCAGCCCGGAACGCAGGTTGTCGCCGAAGTCGCCGTCACCGCTGACCTGGTCCAGTCTGGTCAGCTCGGCGTGGGCGTCCGCCACGGCGGCGGCGTAGCGGCGCAGCACCGGTGAGCCGGTCATTCATGCCTCCTGAACGGGAAATGCGGGTGTCGTCACAGGTGCCCGCCACCACTGGCGCCACCCGTCGTCGAGCCGGGTCAAGGTGATCGAGAACCCCGCCATGTCCAGCGCGGGCACGAACGTGCCGACGAGCGACTCGGCGACGCGGAGCCCGCGCCCGCCGAGGTCCTCCGCCACGTGCTCGAAGATCCCGTATAGCTCCAGCTGGGTGGTCGCGCCCAGCCCGTTGACCAGGACCAGCAGGTCGTCGGAGCCCGCCGGGAGCCCGGCGAGCAGTTCGTCGAGCAGGCGCGTGAGCAGCTGCGGCAGCGGCGGGCGCTCGATCGTCCTGGCCGCCCGCTCACCGTGGATGCCGACGCCGTACTCCAGCTCGTCCGGGCCCAGCTCGAAGGCCGGGGCGCCGGTGTGCGGGGAGGTCTGCGCCCGGGAGGCGACGGCGAGGCTGCGCGAGGCCGCCCCGACGGCGGTGCCGAGCCCGGCCAGCTCCGCCAGTCCGCGACCTTCGTCGGCGGCGGCGCCGAGCAGCTTCTCCACCACGACGGTGGCGCCGGTGCCGCGCCGCCCGGTCGCCGTCTGCGCGCTGTCGGTGGCCAGGTCGTCGTCGACCAGCACCCGGCGGACCTCGATGCCTTCGAGCCGCAGGCGTTCCGCGGCGATGCCGAAGTTGATGCGGTCGCCGGTGTAGTTCTTGACGATGTGCAGGACGCCGTCAGGACCGGCGGCGGCCCGGCTGGCGTACAGCACCTGCCGGTTGTGCGGGGAGGCGAACACCTGCCCCGGCGCCACCGCGTCGAGCATGCCGCGGCCCAGGAAGCCCGCGTGCAGGGGCTCGTGTCCCGAGCCGCCGCCCGAGACCAGGCCGACGGCGCGGCGCGGGTCGCGGTCGCGGGCGCGCAGGAAGGCCGGGTCCTCGTTCAGCTCCACCAGACCCGCGTGCGCGCGGGCGAAGCCGCGCAGCGCCGGGGTGACGGCATCGCTTTCCGGTACGAACAGGCCGCTCACCGGCGCACCTCTCCGCTGCCGAGCCGGCTCGCCGCCAGGCTGGAGACCAGGGCCACCCCGACCATGTACGCGACCAGCCAGGTCCAGTGCCCGCCCCCGGCCGCCAGCAGCGCGGTGCCCGCCAGCGGCGCGAGCCCGCCGCCCAGCGTCGCGCCCACCTGCTGGGTGACCGACAGCCCGGTGTAGCGGACCTGCACCGGGTAGAGGTTGGCGAACAGGGCCGCCTGCGCCCCGTACATCGAGCCGTGCCCCACGGCCAGCCCGAGCACCATGGCGATGGTGGTCAGCCAGAAGTCGCCGGTCTGCACGAGCAGGAAGAACGGCACCGCCAGCACGGCCTGGAACACCGCGCCCGCGATGTAGACGGGACGCCGCCCCACCCGGTCCGACAGCGCCCCGAACAGCGGCAGCGTGCAGCACTCCGCCAGACACGCGATGAGCACCGCGAGCAGCACGGGACCGCGCGGCAGGCCCAGCTCGGTGGTGACGAAGGCGATGGCGACCACGTAGTAGACGTTGAACAGCCCGCTCTCGGCGATCTTGGCCAGGATGGACAGCGCCACGTTGCCGACGTGCTTGCCGAACAGCTCCTTGACCGGCACCGTCTGCACGTCGCGCTCGGCGCGCATCTTGACGAACTCGGGGCTCTCGCTCAGGTGCAGCCTGATGTAGAAGCCGACCGCGATCAGGACGATGCTCAGCAGGAACGGCAGCCGCCAGGCCCACGACTCGTACGCGCCCTCGGGGAGCGCGACGTCGAGCAGCGTCACCAGGCCGACCGGCAGCAGCACGCCGGCCGGGGTGCCGATGTGCACCAGCGACGTGGACAGGCCCTGCCGCTCGCGCGGGCTGTACTCCAGCGCCATCAGCACGCCGCCGCCGTACTCGCCGCCCATGCCGAGGCCCTGCACCAGCCTGATGAGCACCAGCAGCAGCGGCGCGGCGATGCCGATGGAGTCGTAGGACGGGATGAGGCCGATGGCGAAGGTGCCCGCGCCCATCATCAGCATCGTGATGATCAGCACGTTCTTGCGGCCCAGCTTGTCGCCGAAGTGGCCGAAGATCAGGCCGCCGAGCGGCCGGGCGAGGTAGCCGACGAAGAACGTGGCGAACGCCGCCAGCGTCCCGACCAGCGGCGTCTCGGCCGGGAAGAAGACGTCGTTGAAGACGAGGGCCGCCGTGGTGGCGTACAGGGTGAAGTCGTAGTACTCCACCGTCGTGCCCAGGGCGCTGGCCCACACCACCCGCCGCAGCGGCGTCGGCGTGGCAGCGGGCCTGGGCGGTGCGGCGGCGCCGCCGCCGCCGATCGAGCGCGAGCTGTCCATCAGCATCCTCTCTGGTAGTCTGATATATCAGACACTAGATTTAACGCGACCGCAACATCTGGGACGAGGAGTCTTAATGCTGGATCTGCACGGGATGATCTCCACCGTCGTCACACCTTTCGACGACAACGACGAAGTGGACCTCGATCTGCTGCGCGGGGAGATCAAATACCTGCTCGACGCGGGCGTGACCGCCATCTGCGCCTGCGGCAGCACCGGCGAGGGGCAGACCCTGTCGCTGGAGGAGAGCAGGGACATCTGCCGCGTGGTGGTCGAGGAGGTGGCCGGTCGCGTGCCGGTGATCGCCGGCGTGATCCAGAACTCCACCGCCCAGGTGATCCGCTACTCCCTCGCGCTGAAGGAGGTGGGCGTGGACGCGCTGCAGATCACCCCGGTCCACTACGTCTTCGCCCCGTCGGCGGAGGAGACCGTCGCCTACTTCCGCGAGATCGGCCAGGCCGTCGACCTGCCGATCGTCCTCTACAACGTGGTGCCATGGGCGCTCGTGCCGGTCGACGTGATCGAGCGGCTCGCCGAGGTGCCGCAGCTCATCGCCGTCAAGCAGAGCGGCGGCGACATGCACCTGCTCGTGGACCTGCTCGCCCGGGTGCGCGACCGGTTCACCATCCTGGCCGCGCTCGACGACCTGCACTACCCGGCCTTCATGCTCGGCGCGCACGGCGCGCTGGCCGCCATCCCCACCGTCACCCCGCGGCTCAGCGTCGAGCTCTGGGACGCCGTCCAGGCCGGCGACCACGCCCTTGCCCGCGAGCTGCACGAGCGTATTCTCACGGTGTGGCGGGCGATCGACGGCCCCAACCTCCCCGCGACGCTCAAGGCCGCGCTCCAGTTGCAGGGCCGCGACGGAGGCCGGCCGCGCAAGCCGTTCGCCCCCGCGAGCCCGGCCGAACGCGAGCGCATCGCCACGGCGCTCCGCGCGGCTAACCTGATCGCCTAGCCGACCCGCATTCGCACAAAAGGGAGACATAAGTGCCGCCTCTGGCGAAGGGCTCGTCCCTAGTCGTGGACTCGATCGCGGACCAGCTCTACCGGATACTCAGCGACCGGATCACCACCGGGACCTGGGCGCCCGGAGCACGGCTCGACCCGCAGGCGGTCGCGACAGAGTTCGGCGTCTCCAGGACCCCCGTACGCGAGGCGCTGGCCCGCCTCGAACACGACCAGCTCATCGTCACGCGGCCCCGGTCGGGCACCTTCGTCGCCCGGCCGGGCGTCACCGACGTGCACGAGGTCTGCCAGCTCCGCAAGGGCATCGAATGGGTCGCCACCGGGATCGCGGCCGCCTCCATGTCCCTGGAGCAGATCGCCGACCTGCGCGCGGAAGCCGTCGCCGCGCTCCAGCAGGCCGAGCGCGGCGACTACGAGCCGTTCTTCGCCAGCGACAGCCGCCTGCACAACGAGATCGTCGCCGCCACCGGCAACGCCAGGCTCATCAAGGCCCGCACCTCCACCGAGCCCTTCGTCCAGTGGCTGCGCGTGCTCGGGGCCACCGGCCCGCACCGCATCGCCGGCTCCACCCGCCGCCACCTGGAGATCCTCGACGCCATGGCGGCCAGGGACGCCACCACCGCGCAGCAGGCCGCCGCCGTCCATCTGGACGAGGTGGAGGAGTGGACGATCGCCGACATGGAATCCAAGGCCATCGCCACCTGAGCACGCACTGCACCATCTCCGCCTGGTGAACCTTGTGGCCCTATGATCGGGTTAGCCGTATTGCCCCCCGCCAGGAGTCTCGTGCCGGACATCCAGCCCCTCAAGCCTGGAGATCCCAGGTCCGTGGACCGGTACCGGATCACGGGCCGCATCGGCGAGGGCGGCCAGGGAACGGTCCTGCTCGGAGTCGACGACGACGGCGAGCAGGTGGCGATCAAGATCATGACGTCCGTCAACGCCGCCGACGTCGAGTCCAGGCTGCGGTTCCAGCGCGAGATCGAGGTCGCCTCCAAGGTCGCCTCGTTCTGCACCGTACGCGTGCTGGGCCACGGGATCTGCGACGACCGCCTCTACATGGTGAGCGAGTACATCCCGGGCGAGTCGCTCCAGCAGCACGTGCTGGCCAGGGGGCCGCTCGACGCCTCCGCGCTCACCCGGCTGGCCGTCAACACCTCCACGGCGCTGCTGTCCATCCACAACACCGGCATCGTCCACCGCGACTTCAAGCCCAGCAACGTCCTGCTCGGCTCGGACGGCCCGTACGTGATCGACTTCGGCGTGGCCCGCGGGTTCGACGACAAGACCGTGACCGTCACGGGGATCCTGGGCACCCCGGCCTACATGTCTCCCGAGCAGCTCGCGGGCGACCGGGTCACGCCGGCCTCCGACCTGTTCAGCTGGGGCCTGACGATGATCTTCGCGGCGCTGGGCCGGCCGCTCTTCAGCGGCAGCACCATCGCCGCCATGGCGATCACCCTGCGCCAGGACGACATCGACCTGAGCGGGATCACCGAGCCGCTGCGCTCGATCATCGCCTCCTGCCTGGTGCGCACGCCCGAATGGCGGCCGACCGCGCGTCAGGTGCTCAACTCCCTGATCGGCCCGCCGTCCGTGCCCGACCCCGCCGACCTGCCGCGGCCGGCCCCGCGTCCGGCGCCCCAGTCCCCGATCACGCACTTCGCGCCGCCGGACACGCCGAGCGTGCCCTTCGCGCCGCCTGATTCGGTCCCCGTCTCGATCCCCTTCACCATGCCGCCGGCGGACGCGGCGATCTCCGGCCCGCTCTCGCAGCCCACCGGCGCCACGCCCCTGGCGGCGTCACCGAGCCGGCGGACGCGGCGGCTCGGGATCGCGGCGGCCGTGCTGGTGGCACTGATCGGAGCGGGCGCGGTGGTGGTGCCCAAGCTCGTCTCCGCGCCGGCCACGTCCCCGACCTCCGCGCCGGCCGCCACCGGTTTCGGCGCCCCGATCGGCTGGCGGTCCACGGGCCACTTCGCGGCGGTCACCGCCGTCGCCACGGCCACGGTCGCCGGACGCCCGGTCATGGTGACGGGCAGCGAGGACGGGACGCTCCGGCAGTGGGACGCCCGCACCGCGCAGCCCGTCGGCGAGCCGCTGGCCGGCCACGGCGACTGGGTGCGGGCGGTGGCGACCACCACGGTGAACGGCAAGCCGGTCGCGGTCACCGGCAGCGACGACAAGACCGTCCGCCTCTGGGACCTCACCACCGGCCGCCCCATCGGCGCCCCGCTCACCGGACACGCAGGAGCCGTCCTCGCCGTCGCCACCACCACGCTGAACGGCAAGCCGGTCGCGGTCACCGGCAGCGACGACAAGACCGTCCGCCTCTGGGACCTCACCACCGGCCGCCCCATCGGCGCCCCGCTCACCGGACACGCAGGAGCCGTCCTCGCCGTCGCCACCACCACGCTGAACGGCAAGCCCGTCGTCGTGAGCGCGGGCAAGGAACGGGTGCTGCGGGTCTGGGATCCCCAGACCGGCCGGCCGGCGGCCCCGTCCAGGGCCGGGCACACCGACTGGGTGCGGGCGCTGGCCGCCATGCCGGACACGGTCGTCTCCGCGTCCGACGACAAGACCGTCAGGGTGTGGGACCTCGCCTCCGACCGGGTGAGCACGATCAAGCAACTGCCCGACGTCGTGATCTCGCTCGCGGCGATCAAGACTGGGACGTCCTGGACGCTGCTGGGCGCGGGCCGCGACGGCGTGATCCGCGGCTGGGACACCTCGGGTAAGCCGGTGGGCACCCCGCTCACGGGGCACACGGGGTTCGTCATGGCCGTCACGGCGGCCGTGGTCGACGGGGCGCCGTTCGCGTTCTCCGGCGGCGCGGACAAATCCGTACGCACGTGGGATCTCGGCAAGTGGACCGCCGCTGCAATGGCGACGGGCCAGCCGGGTCATTCCGGCGCGGTCAAGGCGGTCGCGCTGACGAGCGTGGGCGGCCGGGCGGTGGCCGTCTCCGGCGGCGCGGACAAGACCGTCAGGATGTCCGACCCCTCGACGGGCGCGGCCATCGGCACGCCGCTGCTCGGGCACACCGACCAGATCATGGCGATGGCCGCCGGCATCGTGGCGGGCAAGCCGGTCGCCGTCAGCGGTGACGCGGGCGGCGTCCTGCGGATGTGGCGGCTGGACACGGGCGCCGCGCTGGGCAAGCCGCTGGCCGGGCACCGGGGCAGCGTCAACGCCGTCACGATCATCAACGACGTCATCGTCTCCGGCGGCGCGGACGGCAGCCTGCACCGGTGGAACGCGGTCACGGGCGCGCCGCTCGGGCCGCCCGTCGCCGGGCACGGCAAGCCGATCAGGGCGCTGGCCTCCACGCTCGTGGACGGGCGTCCCGTGGTGGTCTCCGCAAGCGAGGACCACGAGCTGCGACTGTGGGACGTCATCGCGGGCAAGCAGATCGGCGACCCGCTGACCGGCCACGACGGCGTCGTCCTCGCGGTGGCCGCCACCGTGGTCGGCGGGCGTCCCGTCGCGGTGTCGGCGGGCGAGGACCGCACGCTGCGCCGCTGGGACCTGATCACCGGTACGGCCATCGGCGCGCCGCTCACCGGGCACACCGACTGGGTGCGGGCGCTGGCGGCGAACGGCGAGCGGGTGGTCTCGGCCGGCGACGACCGGTCGCTGCGGGTGTGGGACCTCACCACGGGCGCGGCGTTCGGCAAGCCGATCACCGGGCACGCCGGTCCCGTGTACGCGCTGGCCGCCGGTCCCGGCGGCGGGACGACGATCGCGGTCTCCGGGAGCACGGACTGGACCGTACGCGCCTGGAACATCGACGGCAGGTGACCTGACCGCGGGCGCGCATCCACACGGGGCTCGGCGGGGCTACCTGACCGCGGGCCCGCATCCACACGGGGCCTCGCGGGGCTACCTCACCTCGTCCACCGAGTTGCCGGGGCCGGTCCGCTTGACGTACTCGCGCGCCCGGTCGGTCTTGATCGCCTCGCTCAGCGCGCGGGTCTTGCGGTCGTCCAGGTAGACGACGCTCTGCTGACCCTCCATGCCGGTGCCACGGGTGGGCATCGTGAAGAAACCGGATTCGTCCAGTCCCGCCAGGTCGATCAGGCTGCTCCTGAGCATCGCCAGGGTCACGCCGTCGTCCACGGTGACCGACTTGGTGATCGCGCGCAGCAGGCCGTCCACCTTCGCCGGGCTGGTCAGGGTCCCGGCGCTCAGCACTCTGTCGGACAGGGCCTTCAGCAGCGCCTGCTGGCGCTTGATCCGGTCGAAGTCGCCGCCCGGCAGGTTGTAGCGCTGCCGGACGAAGAGCAGCGCCTGCTCGCCGTTGAGGTGGTGGCGACCGGCCGTCCAGGTGGTGCCGCTGTTCGTGTCGCGCACGGTCTTGGCCACGTCGACGTCCACCCCGTCCACCGCGTCCACCGCCGTGGCGAACCCCTTGAAGTCGATCGCGGCGTAGTGGTCGATGCGGATGCCGGTGAGCGTCTCGATGGTCTTGATCAGCAGAGCCGGTCCGCCCCAGGAGAAGGCCGCGTTGATCTTGGCTCGGCCCCTGCCGGGGATGTTCACCCAGGAGTCACGGGGGATCGACACGACGGTGGCGTGCTCCCGGTCCTCCGACAGGTGCGCCAGCATGATCGTGTCGGTGCGCTGGGAGCCGGGCTGCCAGAGCGCTGCGCCGGCACCGTCGCCCGTGGTGGAGCCGGCGGCCCTGCGGTCGGTGCCCACGAGCAGCCACGTCTCGCCGAGCCCCGGCTTCGGCTGCGGGCGCTGCTTCTCCTCCTCCTGGGAGGTGGGCAGGGCCGCGGGCAGCCGGACGATGTCGCTGTCGAGGCTGGCCTGGTAGACGAAGAAACCACCGGTCGCGAGCGCACCCAGCAACGCCAGAGAGGCCAGGGACACCCACAGGAACCGACGCATCCCTCGTTACCTCCCAAGATTCATTTAGTGGACTTTATAGCTAATTGCCGGGCAGCGCCTTGCCGTCCAGGTATCCGAGCCAGCGCTTCTCGATCGCGCTGTAGCGCCCGCCGGTGATCGCGTCCAGCGCCGAGAGCTGGGTGACGTGCAGCGAGTGGTAGCTCCAGCGGGCCGGGTTGGGCGCGGTCGCGGGCGTCCGCGTGTAGTGGAGGAGGTCGTAGGTGGTCCGGTACGAAAGGTCGTACAGGGGCAGGACGCGATCCAGGGTCCGGAGGCCGCGCTGGAACATCTCCTTGGCCGTCGCGTCACCCAGGAGCTCGCCGACGTCGTGCACGCCGATCAGGGCGAACAGGTAACCGTTGAGCACGTGCGTCGCGGTCGGCGTCGGATACTCCTCGTACCAGTCCAGGCGGCCCTCGAAGCGGCGCAGCACGCCGCCCTGCTCCACCTTGGTGCGCAGGGGTACGAGCGCCCGCAGCGCGGCGGCGCCGTAACGCGACTCGCCCGTCTTGTCACGCATCTTGGCCAGGAACGCGGCCCCGATGCCCTGGGCCATCCCCGAATACCAGCCGGCGCGCAGCTCGCCCGCCAGCCCCTCCCGGTAGGAGTAATCGAACGGCACCGGCCAGCCGCCCTTGGCGTCCTGGTGCTCCAGCAGCCAGCGGGCCACCGTCTCCGCCTTGGCGCGGTATTTCTGATCGCCGGTGACGACCCACTTGCTGTAGTTCTCCATCCCGTATTGCACTACTTCGACCGGATATTGGAACGTGCCGAAGTCATACGTGCTCATCGGGATTCCGTCCGACCCGATGGCGATGCGCCGCCAGGTGGTCACGTCCACGGTGGCGAAGTGCAGCCAGGGTCCGCGCGGGTCGTGCTTCGTGATCAGCGGGGTCTCGTCCTCGAAATACTCGGCCCGCACGATGCCGTCGGCGCCCGTGGACACCGACAGGCCGAGGCGCTTCTCCAGCGCGTCGAGCGGCACGTAGAGCTCGTCGCCGACGCGCAGACCTGGAACGGTCTCGTGCAGGAGGCTGACCGGAGCCTGCGCCGCCGCGACCGAGGACGGCTTCCGCGGACCGGCGGGCTCCGCCGAGGTACAGCCGGCCAGCAGGCACAGGGCGATCCCGTGGATGAGGAACTTACGCAACAGCAGCACCTTGCCTACCGCCCTTAACGGCTTTTTCAAGAAATGGTAATGTCAGGCCCTCACTGATCATTCCCCAGGGGTTCCTGCCCATATGAACCACGACCGCGTCCATTGTGCCTATAACGGGATAGATGTAGATCCCGAGACCCAGGCGCTCACCAGGAACAGGCTGCACTGGCTGCTGGATCATCTCCCTTCGGGGCGGATCCTCGACCTGGGCTGCTCCCAGGGGACCCTGTCCATCCTCGCCGCCCGCCGCGGCGACCGCGTGACGGGCGTCGACGTCGAGGAAGAGGCCATCGGCTTCGCCGCGGGCCTGGCCGCCGAGCTGCCCTCCGACGTGGCCGCCAGGCTCGCCTTCGTCCGGGGGGACGGCGGCCGCCTGGCCTTCGCCGACGGCTGCTTCGACGCCGCGGTCGCCGGTGAGCTGCTGGAGCACGTGGCGGATCCCGGGGCGGTCCTGGCCGAGCTGCACCGCGTCCTGGCGCCCGGCGGGACGCTCCTGGTCTCCGTGCCCCACGGACTGATGCCGCATCACGATCATCGCCGTACGTTCTACCGCGCCGGCTTCCGCCGGCTCATCGAGCCCCTCTTCGAGATCCGCGAGCTGACCGCCCTGGACCGGCACCTCGCCGCGGTGGTCGTACGCCGGGAGACGCCGCTCGGGGACCCCGTCTTCCTGCTGAGTCAGGAGGAGTCCGATTTCCTGGAACGCGAGGAGCGCCTGGAGCAGCAGCTGCAGAGCGTGCGGGAGAAGCTGACGCGGGCCAACCGCCTCTACCGCGACGTCACCGAGGCCAACGCCGAGCTGAAGACGCAGCTCGGCGAGAGCAGGGCGGGACAGCACGTACTCGATCAGTTGTCGGCCCTCCAGGACACCGTCGGGCGGCTTTCCACCAGCATCGCGGACGGCGCCGTCACGGAGCGGAACAACGTTCAGGACCGGCTCGGCGCGCTGACCGAGGACCGCGACCGGCTGCGGGCCGACCTCCGCGCGGCGGAGATCGAGATCGGCCTGCTGCGCGAGTCGGCCGGTGCCGCGGAGGCGGAGCGGAGCAGGCTCCTGGAGTCGGTTCACGGGCTGACCGCCGGTCTGGAGACGATCCGCGAGACGGCCGACGCCGTGACGGCGCAGCGGGACGAGCTGCGTGCGCTCCTCCGGGACCGGGCCGAGGAGCTGCGCGCCGCGGAGGCCGCCCACGGCGCGGCGCTGAGCGCGGCCGAGGCGGCGCATGTCGAAGTGCTGAGCTCGACCGAGGCCGCGCACGTCGAGGTGCTGAACGCGACCGAGGCGGCGCACGCGGAGACGTTGCGCGGGCTGCGCGACCGGATCGCCGAGCTGGGCGCGGAGCTGCGTACGCAGACGGCCGCCCTGGACCGGCTCCGTACGGTCTACAACGGTGAGCGGCACCGGCACGCGCTCACCCAGCAGCGCCTGGACAAGCTCGTCGCGGCCGAGCCCAAGCTGAGGCAGGAGAACGAACGCCTGCGGGACAAGCTGGAGACGGTGACGGGACGCCTGGCGGACTACCGCGACCAGGTCGCCAGGATCCGCGCCTCGCGGGCCTGGCGCATGCTGTCGGTCTACCGGCAGTTACGCCGTCCGGGCCGGGCGGAGCCGGTGCAGCAGCGCCTGGAGATCAGGCCGGCCGCCTCCTCCCCTGGCAGGCCGGCCCGCGCGATCGTCCTGCGCCCGTCCTCGCCGTCCACCCCCGCTCCCACGCCGCAGCCCGCGCCGGCCGCGCCGGTGCCGCTGGAGGAGTTCAGGATCGGCCTGCACGAGTGGATCGAGCGGGCCAGAGCGGCCGAGGGCGAGGAGGTGGTGCTGATGTTCTCCGGCACCACCTTCGTGCAGGAGGCCAGGGGCAACCGGCCCATCCGCCTCACGCGCGTCTACCTCGGCCGCGACTGCCCGGTCTTCTTCAACTACTACCGCTGGCGCGACACGGACCCGCGGCCGTCGCATCCCGACCCGCTGCTGTTCCAGAGCCCGATCGACATCACACCCCAGCTGCTCGACGAGGTGCTGGGCGCCGACTTCGGCGGCAAGCGGAAGCTGCTGTTCGCCTCCTTCCCGCACGAGACGATGGTGCGGACGCTGACCCACGCCGCCGCGCTCGGCTGGGTGACGATCTACGACGCGCGCGACGACTGGGAGGAGTTCGCCAAGATCGGCATGGCGAAGTGGTACCACCCCGGTTATGAGCGCTACGTCGTCGCGCACGCCGACGCCGTCACCGCCGTCTCCGCGCCGCTGGCCAGGAAGATGGAGCTGCTGGGCGGCCGCAAGGTGAGCGTCAACGCCAACGCCCTCGACCCGGCCTTCCCCGCCCCCGCGGCGCCGCGCAGTCCCGACGCCACCAGGATCGGCTATTTCGGGCACCTGACCGACAAGTGGTTCGACTGGGACCTGGTGATCCGCGCGGCCAAGACCTATCCGCACTACACCTTCGAACTGGCCGGTCACCAGAACCCCGACCTGCGGCTGCCGGAGAACGTGCGCCTGCTGGGGCTGCTCGGCCATCGGGAGCTGGCCGAGCTCAGCGCCGGCTGGGCGCTGGCGCTGATCCCGTTCAAGAACGGCGCGCTGGCCGACGCCGTGGACCCGATCAAAGTCTACGAGTATCTCCATCTCGGCCTGCCGGTGCTGACCACGTACTTCCCGCAGTGCGCGGACTATCCGGGGGTGCGCGTCACCGAGTCCGCGGCGGAGTTCGTCGCCGCCATACCCGAGCTCATGGACGCGTCCCTGGACGTGGACGAGGTCCGTTCCTGGCTGGCGTACAACACCTGGGAGTGCCGGGTGGACGCGTACTCCGAGATGGCCGAGCAGGTCGTGCGCAAGGGGCGGGAAGGCCTGCTGACGCTGCTGGAGTGCCGATGAAGGTGTTGTTCTGCTACCGCTACGGCGTGATCGGCGGGGTGTCCACCCAGCTGCTCAACCGCTACACCCACTTCTCGGCCGAGTTCGAGATCGGCGTGCTCTACGAGTCCGACCACGGCATGGTCGCCCACTTCCCGCCGGGCGTGGCCAGGGTGGCGGCCACCGACGACGCCCGTGAGGCCGCCATCCGGGACGTGCAGCCGGACGTCCTGGTCGTGATCGACAGCCCCAGCTTCCTGACCGCCTGGCAGCGCGCGGGCGCACCCGGATCCTTGATCCTCGAAGTGCACACGACCACGGCCAATCTGTCGTACCTGGGCGATCTCGCGGTTCAGCCCGACCACATCGTGACCGTCAGCGAGTACATGCGGGGCAAGCTGGGCGCGCTCGGCCTGTCCCCGATCAGCGTCGTGCCCAACTGCCTGGACGAGCGCTGGTACGCCGAGACCGTGCCGCCCGCGCTCGGCTCCTCCCCGGTGGCCTGGATCGGCAAGCTGGACGGGCACAAGCGCTGGCGGGCCGCCGCCGACCTGCTCGACCGGATCGCCGCCGCGCGCCCCGGCGTCACGCCGTTGCTCGTCGGCGGGTACACCGCGCCCGTGAGCGAGGTGTCCGCGCTGACGACCAAGCTCGCCACCTCGCCCGCGCTCGGCTCGGCGCGGTGGCTGCCGCGCGTCGACTACGACATGATGCCCGCCCTGTACTCCGCCATCGGGGCGAACGGCGGGCTGACCGTCTCGACGACGACCGACGAGTCGTTCGGCATGTCGGTCGCCGAGGCGCTGGTGCGCGGGTGCCCGGTGATCGCGCCCGCGGTGGGCGCATTGCCCGAGATCCTCCCCGAGGAGGCGCTGTACCCGCCGGGGGCGTACGCGGAGGCGGCGGACAAGGCGCTCAGGGCGCTGTCGGACGCCGGCTTCCGTGCCGCCCTGATGAGCACCGCGCAACTCGTCAGGGAGCGCACGCACACGGAGTACGCGCTGGCCGCCTTCCGCAACGTGCTGCAGCGCAGCGCGAAGTCAGCGAAGGTGGCCTGACCGGGACGTCATCAGCCCGGCGTCATCAACCCGGACGCCAGCCCGACGGCATAGCCTCGACAAGGGTCAGCGCAGCGCGAAGTCGTCGAAGGTGGCCTGGCCGGGCGCGGCCAGCACCAGGCCGAAGCTGATCCCCGCGGCCTGCGCCCGCGGGGGCGTCCAGGTGGCCTGCCGCCAGGACGTCGTGGCGGGGAAGACGGGTCCGTCGGCCCACCGCGTCCACACCCCGTCGCCGGTCCGCCTGCTGAAGGTGAACCGCACCGGCACGGTCGAGGTGTACCAGACCGACAGAGCGCCCGTCCGGGGTGCGCAGTCGCCGTCGTCCTGCTTGATCGCCAGCCTCAGCCGTCCCGGGTCCCCGTCGCCCACCTGGATGCGACCGGCCCAGCGCCCGGTGCGCGCGCCCGCCACCCGGCCGAACGTCGCCGTCTTGGACCTCCCGTCGAGCTGCCAGCAGTCGGGGACGCCCTCCTTGCCGAAGTAGTTCTCCAGCGAGGCGTTCAGCACGATCGACGGAGCCTTGATCTTCGGTACGGGTCGCAGGTCGCCGCCGATGACGTCGCCGACGGTCCGGACGGCGATCTTGTGCTCCTTCAGCCAGTCGAGGAACCCGGTGAAGACCGCCGGCTCGACCCCCAGCGGCCCGCAGTCGTCGCAGTAGTCGTGGAAGACGAGGATCGCCCAGGTCTTGTGCTGCTCGGCGGCGAGCACGTACTTCTGGATCTGGGCGGGCGTGGTGCCCGCGCCGACCGCGAGCGGCGTGTTGAGGTTGTACGGGTCCCGCGGCTCGATCCGCTCCGCGGCGGCGCCCGCCCGGCCCCGGCCGCTGCTGTACCCGCATTCCCGGACCACCGACTCGGCCGCCGCGCTCACCGCGTGGAAGGGGTAGGCGAAGGATTTCGGGGCGAACCCCATGGCCTTCAGCGCCGACCGGTCCGCGCACACCTCCCTGCGCTGCTCGTCGGGATGGAGCTCGGGCAGCCGGGCATGCGTACGGGTGTGCCCGCCGATCTCGTGCCCCGCCTCCGACATCCGCTCCAGCTTGGGCTGGTCGAGGTATCCGGCGGCCTTGGTCCTGGTGCTGTGGACGTAGAAGGTGCCGATCAGGCCGCGCTTGGTGAGCTCTTGCGCCATCTGCTCCTGGCGGGCCAGCCCGTCGTCGAAGGTGAGCGAGACCACGCCACCGGTCACCGGCCCACCGGTCGCGCTGGTCGGAACCGGAGCGGGGCTCTGCCCGCCGCATCCGGCCGACAGCACGGCGATCGCCACTCCCACCATCACCAGACGACGCACCAGTCTCTCCTCCCTCACCCCGGCGGCGGAACATCTTCCCATGTGCCCCCGATCAGCGATATGGGGTATCTGTTCTGACACGTCAACAACAGCGAGCTAAATGAGCAAAAGTCAGATGTTCGGGCACGCACAGCTACGCTTTATCCACAAGTGGGTATTGCTCACCGCTCAACGCACGTGACCGACCGTACTGGCTGGCCTCGTCTCCATCACGAAATCTGGGCCAGATCCCGTGCACACCCCACGTGAGGAGACCGCGCCCATGTCGAGATCCACGCTGGCGACCAGGGAGTCCCGCCCCGTGGTCGCCGAGGCCGACGGCCCGGATGTCCGCCCGCCTGTCGTTCGTCGCATTCCAACGGTATTGACACGCTGTGTAGCCCGATGTTTACATTTGGCCCCAATGGCAAGATCTACCACACAGATACTGCGAAAACGGGTGAATCGTGCGCACAGTATGCCGGCGTTCGAGACGCGGGCCCCGCGGACGAGGGCAGCGCTGAGCATGCGCCCGACGCTGGAGGCGGTGAGCCTCACGAAACGCTTCGGTCAGGTCGTGGCGATCAACGACGCCAGCTTCGCCATCAGGCCGGGCGCCATCACCGGCTTCCTGGGGCCGAACGGCGCCGGCAAGTCGACGATGCTGCGCCTCTTCCTCGGCCTCGCGCATCCGACCGCGGGCTCCGCGCTGGTCGACGGCAAGCCGCTGCGTGAGTGGCCGGCCCCGAGCCGCAAGGTCGGCGCCGTGCTGGACACCCGGTGCGTCCATCCCTCCCGCCGGGCGATCGACAGCGTGCGGTGGGCGGCCTGGCTGGCGGGCGTGCCCGCGTCCCAGGCCGAGACGCTCCTCGACCAGGTCGGGCTCGGCGCGGTGGCGGGTCAGCGTACGGGCAAGTTCTCCGTCGGCATGCGGCAGCGTCTCGCGCTGGCGATCGCGCTGGTCGGCGACCCTGAGATCGTGGTGCTCGACGAGCCGATGAACGGGCTCGACCCCGAGGGCATCGCGTGGCTGAAGGAGCTGCTGCGCGGTTTCCGGGACGAAGGCCGTACGGTGCTCATCTCCAGCCACCTGCTGGCCGAGCTGGAGGATCTGGTGGACGATCTCGTGGTGATCGCCCGCGGCCGGATCATCGGCAGCGGGTCCGCCACCGCGTTCATCGACCGCTTCCAGACGCAGACGATCAGCGTTCTGTCGGACAAGCCCGAGCCGTTGTGCGCCGCCGTGATCGACGCGGGCGGCGAGGTCATGGAGATGCACGGCCAGCGCATGGAGATCAGCGGGCTGACCTCGATCCAGCTCGGCGAGATCGCCCGCGACGCCGGGATCGCGCTGCTGGGCCTCACGGAGGAGCGCAGCCTGAAGCGGGCGTTCACCGAGGCGACCGCCGACACGACCGATCTCTAGGCGTTGCGCGCCACCGCGTGGCGGGTGGCCTCGCCGTTGCCGTTGAGGAAGGCCCGCGCCCTGCGCGCCCTGAGCGCGGTCCGCTTCACGCCGGCGACCTTCGCGATCTCCTCGGCGGTGACCAGGTTGTCGTAGGCGGCCCGCGGGTCGCCGAGCAGGATCCGCGTGGTGCCGAGGTCGAGCAGGATGTCCGACAGCACGACCCGGTCGCCGATGAACGTGGCGATCTCCAGAGCTTGAAGCAGCTCGGGATAGGCATCCTCCGGGGTGCCCGCCCTGGCGGCGTACATGGCCACGCCGCGCCGGATCTGCGCCTCGCTGCGCAGGCTGCCGCCCTCACGGCACAGGGTCAGCGCCCTTTCCAGGCACTCCTGGGACGCCTGCCCCTCCCCTGTGCTGTGCAGCACCATCGCCAGCCCGCCCAGCGCGTCGGCCTCGCCCACCGGGTCCCCGCTCCTGCGCAGCACCTCGGCGGCCTCCTCATACGTCTTGCGCGCCTTGCCCAGCTCCTGCCGGATCCGGTCGAGGTCCGCCAGCAGCCGCAGCGCCAGCCCGCGCCCATGCTCGTCGGCGAGCTCCTGGAAGAGCCGTAAGGCCTCCTCCAGGCGGCGGGCCGCGCCGGCGTAGTCGCCGACCAGCAGCGAGCGGTGGCCGAGCGAGTAGAGCAGGGCGGCCTGGCCACGGACGTTGCCGGCGCCGCGCACGCTGGACAGCGCCAGCTCGTGGGAGTCGAGCCAGACGTCGAAGCGCGACCCGGCCTCGTAGAGCGCGAGCGGCGCGATGGCCAGCTCCCAGCACGTCTCGGGGAAGGGGACCGCCCGCCGGACGGCCGCCAGAATCCCGTCCAGGTTGGCGTCGAACCACTCCGTCCCTTGGCCCGACCAGGCCGCCGCGCCCTGGGGGCGGTGGCGCGGAGCCGTACCCCGGGGGATGGAGTTGTCCTGGCCGCGCATCGAGGCGTGGGCGTCGTCGGTCAGCGCCAGCCAGCCGCCGAGCGCGCGCTGAGCGGCCGCGCGCAGGTCCGCCTCGCGGTCCTCGGCGAGGGCGCGGACGGCGCCGAAGCCCAGCAGCAGCTCGTGGCAGCGGAACCGCTCGCCGTCCCGCAGGGTGACCATGAAATGGGTCTCGGCCAGCTCTTCCAGCATGTTCTCTGCCGCGTCCATGGGGACGCCGGCGAGCGCGGCGGTGGTTCTGACGGTGACCTCCGCGCTGCCGTAGAAGCCGATCCTGCGGATCAGTGAGCGCGGGCCCTCGGGCAGCGCCTCGTAGCCGCGCATCAACGTCGGCAGAACGCTCTGACCGTCGTGCCGCAGCTCGCCGAGGATCTTCGCCGGGTCGGCCAGGCGATCGGCCAGGCGCGTGAGGGTCCAGTGCGGCCGGGTGGCGAGCCTGGCCGCGGCGATGCGCAGGGCCATCGGCAGCCGGGCGCAGAGGTCGATGATCCGGTCGGCCGCCGCCGGCTCGGCCGCCATCCGCTCCTCGCCCGCGCCCGCGGCCAGCAGCGCCCGCGCGTCGGCCCGGTCCAGGGCGGACACGCGGACCCGCATGGCCCCGTGCAGCAGGGCCAGCGGCGAACGGCTGGTCACGATGACGGCGCAGTCCGGATGCCCCGGCAGGAAGAGGTCGAGCTGGCCGGCGCCGCTCACGCCGTCCAGCACGATCAGGACGCGGCGGCGGGCCAGCAGGCTGCGCAGCAGCCCGGCGCGCGCGCTCGTACCATCGGGGATGTCGTCGGCCCCGAGCGCGGTCAGGAACCCGGCCAGCACCTCGCCGGGCTCGCTCAGGTCGTCGGCGTAGAGCTGGCCACCGGGATAGCGGGCGGCCACGCGGTGCGCGGCCTCCAGGCACAGCGCGGTCTTGCCCGCGCCGCCTGGACCGGTGACCACCACCACGGGACACGGCCCGTGCTCCTCGATCGCGTCGGTGATCCGCCGCAGGTCGGCGTCCCTGCCGACCAGCGCGCCGGAACGGGCGGGAAGCTGCCGCGGCACGGGGGCCTGCGGGTCGGCTGAAGCGGGTTCGATGGCCCCGGCCGGTTCGAGCAGCGGGTCCTGGCGCAGGATCTGCGTCCTGAGGTCGCGCAGCGCGGGGCTCGGATCGGTGCCGAGCTCGTCCCTGAGCCGCTCCTCCAGGTCGGTGAACACCTGCAACGCCTCGCTGCCCCGCTGTGACCGGTAGAGGGCGAGCATGAGCTGGCCGCAGAAGGCCTCGCGCAACGGGTGCTGGTCGGTGAGCTGCTGGAGCTCCGCGATCACGTCCCGGTGCCGGCCGAGCTCTAAGTCGGCGTCGGTACGGACCTCGATCGCGGCGAGCCTGCGCTCGTCCCACACCGCCGCCTCGGCGAGGAAGACCTCGCTGTCGAGGCCGGACAGGGCCGAGCCGCGCCACAGGGCCAGGGCCTCGCCCAGCGTCCTGGCCGCCCCCGCGTGGTCGCCGTCGTCGGCCAGGGCGCGCGCCTCGTCGCACAGCCGCATGAAGACGAAGGCGTCGACGTCGTCCTCCGCGGCTTCGAGCCGGTAGACGTTGTCGTGGACGTCGATGGTGACGCCGTACTTCCGCAGCTCGCCGACGCCGCGGTGCACCTGGTTCCTGGCGCTCTTCGTGGGCGTGTCACCGTAGATCGCGTGGATGAGGCTCTCGACCGAGGCGGAGCGGGAGGGGCTCAGCAGGAGATGAGCCAGAACGCCGCGCGACCGCCGTGTGGCGAGTCTGATCTCCTCGCCCTGCTGCCAAATTGCCGGTAGACCAAGGATTCCAAAGCGCATCAGCGGCACGATCCCCCTAGCGTTCCCAGTAATTATCCCTCACTTGAACCGCTTTGTCCTGGCCCGTGCGCGGCGATTCAATGACGACCGCCACCGCACGTCACCACAGGCGCTTGACTGCCGCCTACTGGCGAGGTCAAGCAATCTAAGGGGGATTGTCCTGGGTAGGGTTGATTTCTACTTTCATCTGACTATCGTGCGCTATCTCCTTTCTCGCCCCTGCTCCCGGAAGCGTCCGCCAGCCTCCCGGAAGCGTCCGCCAGCCTCCCGGAGGCGACCGCTAGGCGATGTCCCGCCGCTCGGTCATGACGAAGGTCAGGGCGACCACGATCGCGACGTACACGGCGAAGATCCCCAGCCCGAGCACCGGCCCGGGCCCCTCGGGTAAGACGCCGGGACCCGCGCCGACCATCATGAACGGCAGATAGGGATCGATGCTGTCCGGCAGGACCACCGCCAGGATCCCCTCCCCGGCGAAGGCCCACACCAGCAGGATGGACAGCGCCCCCGCGGTGCTCTTGACCAGCACCCCGACCGCCACCCCGAGCGCGGTGACCAGCGGCACGCTGCCCAGGAACGCCAGGATGATGGGGGCTCCCCCGTGCGACAGCGGCGCGTACGCGGTGCCGCTCGCGGTGATCAGCGACGTCCCGTACGCGATCAGCAGGCCGATGATCGTGACGGCGAGGGAGATCGCGGCGAGCGTGACCATCTTGCCGGTGAGGACCCGCGTCCTCCAGGGCGCGATGGACAGGGTGATCCGGAAGGTGCCGTTCCTGATCTCGCTCGTCGCGGACAGCACGCCGAGGATCATCATCGAGAACATCACGAACTGCATCGGCGAGGCGACGGCCTGCGAGCCGGGCGCGCCCTGGATGAGATGCCCGTTGGGGCCGATGTTGGAGCCCATCAGCAGCCCGACCGCCGCCACGCCGACCAGGGCGCAGGCCAGCGTGATCCGGTTGCTCAGGAGCGTACGGAACTTGAGCAGCTCCGCGGCGCAGACGTTCGCGAAAGTCACCTACCCCACCTCACCCTTGATGCTCGACCGATCCTGCGTGGCCTGCGCGAAGGCGTGGTGCAGGCTGCGCTCCTCCTTGAGCTCGTAGAGCGCCACCATGGCGTCCCGCGCGATGGTCCCGACCTGCCCGGAGGCCAGCCCGATGACCTGCATGCCGCGGTTGCCGCTCGCCTTCACCCGGCCACCGGCCTTGACCAGCGCGGGCGCCAGCAGCTTCGGGTTCTCGCACACCACGGTGACCTTCTTCACCTGGAAGCGCTGCATGAACGCCGACGCCGACCCGCTGCCCACGATCCTGCTCTGGGCGATGACCACGAGGTCGTCCACCAGGTCCTCCATCTCGGCCAGGAGATGGCTGGAGACGAACACCGTGCGGCCCTGGTCGCGGAACTGCCGCAGAAGATCCTTCATCCAGGAGATGCCGTCGGGGTCCAGGCCGTTCATCGGCTCGTCCAGCACGACGATCTCCGGATTGCCGATCAACGCGATCGCCAGCGCCAGGCGCTGCCTCATGCCCAGCGAGAACCTGCCGACCTTCTGCGCGGCCACCTCCGTCAGGCCGACCCGTTCGAGCATCACCTCGCACTGCTTGGGATCGACCCCGATCATCTTGGCGACCCAGCGCAGGGTGTCGATCGCCCGGCGGCTGGGATGGGCACACTGCGTGTCGAGGGCTGCCCCGATCTTGCGGGCGGGCACGGGCCACTCGTCGAGGCGCTTGCCGTCGATGAGCGCCGACCCGCTGGTGGGGTGGTCAAGGCCCAGGAACATCCGCATGGTCGTCGACTTCCCGGCGCCGTTCGGCCCCAGGAAGCCGGTAATGGCGCCGGCGCGAACCGAGAAACTGGCGTTGCTGACCGCCAATACGGGCCCATATCTCTTGGTGAGCCCTACTGCCTGCAGAACAGTCATTTATCGCGTCACTCCCATGATGCACATGAGATGAATATTCACCTTTACCATGAGCAATTCGTTATTTCTCGGTCACCTCGATGAATTGCGCCAGTAACCCGGGGACCGCCTCGCCGGCCACCACGAGACCGTCGCCGTAGTCCACGTCCCGCACGGTGTAGGCGCCCAGCGTCCCGGCCGCCGTCGTCGCCGCGATGTTGGCCAGGCCCGCCCGCCGCTGCAACGGCGAGCGGGTGACGGTCCAGCCGATGATGCCGCCGCGCTGCAGCGCCACGGTGCGGCGCAGCAGCACGCCTGACCGGGTCACGAGGTACGCCCCGGAGAGCGTGTGCCCCAGCGAGCGGTACGAGTCGGCCGCGAGCAGCAGCGAGACCGGCACCACGACCACGGCCGCGATCACCGCCGGCCAGACGGCGGACCAGCCGGCCAGGACCGCGAGCACGGCCGCCGCGGCGATGGCCGCCACGCTCGCCACAGCGGCGCGGGTCAGCCTGCGCCGCAGCGCGGCCCTGGGATGGGCGCGCAGCCGCTCGGGCAGCAGCGGGCTCTCCTGCTCCCCCAGCACCGACGCGGCCGTCAGGTGCGCCAGCCTTCGGGGGGCGGGGGGAAGCAGCGCTCCCGAGCCGCCGCGCGGGCCGTCCATGGTCTGGCGCAGCCCGCTCGCGATCGCCTTGAGCCGGGCTCCCCTGCCCCAGCGCAGCATGAACGGCTCGATCAGCTCGGCGCCGCGCAGCCGCCGCTCCTCCAGCGTGAAGGAGCGGGTCGTGAGCAGCCCGCGGCTCACGCGCAGGGTGCCGCTGCCGGGCTCGCGTACGAGGCGGAACTTCCACCACGACTCGGTGAACAGCAGCATCGTGCCGATCGCGCCGGCGATCAGCATCAGGAGGAAGAGGACGAGGTACAGCCAGCCGGGCATCTCCTCCAGGAACTCGATGGCCCCCAGCACCGCGCCGCCGATGTCCACGGGGATGCCGAGGCGCTCGGCCAGGTTGTACGCCTGGGTCAGGGGGGCCAGGCCGATCACGAAGACGAGGGGGCTGAGTGGCGCGTACCGGATCCAGGCCGGATCGACCCTGGCGAGCTCCACCGTCGCGGGGACGCTCACCGGCTTTTCCGGGCCGCTCGTCGGCACGGGCGCGGGGCTCTTCCCTAGTGTGGGGCCCTTTTGCGGCGCGGCGGGGGCCGGGAGCGGGGCCGGCGCCCGGGGCAGGAGGCCGGCGCGGAGCGTCGCGGCCTCGGCCGTGGCGACGGCGTCGAGCTTGACCTGGTCCCGGCGGTCGGTCCTGAGCGCCTGGCCGGTGCCCATCGTGACGATCGACAGGCCGAAGATCCGGTGCACAGGACCGGACGTCACGTCCACGGTGCGGACGCGGTCGCGCGGTATCGCGACGTGCCGGCGCCAGAACAGCCCGGAGCTCACCTCGACCTGCTCGTCGCTCACCCGGAAGCGCGTGGTCCGCCAGCGGATCATCTCGCTGCAGGTGAGCCCGACGAACAGCAGCGCGGAGACGATCTGCAGCTTGTGCTCCGCCCAGTTCACCCCGCCCGAGGCCAGCGCGGTCAGCGCGATGATCCCGAGGGGCGGCAGCAGCCAGCGCAGGTTGACCAGGAGCATGCGGGGGTCGAGCCGGCGCCAGCCGACCGACTCCACCGTCATGTCCTTCGTCGTCACGTCGCGTCTCCGGGGGTCGCCTGAGTCACCCTGTTGAGCCGTTCGACCAGGTCCCTGGCGAACTCCTCGTCCAGGCCGTCGATCCGCAGCGGGCCCATCGCCGACGCCGTGGTCACGGTCACCGCCGACAGCTTGAAGAGCTGGTAGAACGGCCCGCGCACGGTGTCCACGGTCTGGATGCGCGACATCGGCGCCACCCGGTACTGGTGCCACAGCCAGCCTGAGCTGGTGTAGACGGCGTCGCCGGTCACCTCCCAGCGGTGCACGCCGTAGCGCCAGCGCGGCACCACGATCGCGTAGCAGGCGCCGGCCAGAGCCGTCAGGAACGCGAGGACCGCGAAAACGGTCCCCGCCCCGTCGACGAACGCCGCCAGGACCAGGAACACCAGTGCCGCCAGCCCGTACCCCACGGCGGACCGGGTGGTCCACATCGTGATCGCCCGGCGGTGCACGGCGTTCTGCGGCGGCCTCAGGCGTACCGCTCCGGCCTTCTGCGCCACGCTCACACTCCCTCCATCTCGGTGACCTCGCGCTCGATCTCGTCCGACAGCCAGTCCGCCTCGATGTCGCCGACGACCACGCTCGGGAGGGGCATCCGTCCGTACGTGCTGACCGCCGCCGTCACCACCTCGTCCGCGGTGATCTGGCCGAGGCGGTCGTACAGGCGGGTGAGCAGGCCGGCGCCCTGGCCGAAGGAGAACCCGACGCGTACGAGGTCGGCGATCTTCGAGGGCGAGTCCAGCCCCCACAGCATCTCCAGGACGCAGTACTCCCTGGTCAGGTCGAGCTCGACGGGGTCCGGCGGCGCGGCCGTGAGCTCGGGCAGCCGGTCCAGCACCTCCGTGAACACGTCGGGCACCTGCTCCTTCGGCCGCATGAGCTGGATGTAGGCGCGCGGGAAGCCGGTGAAGAGGTCCCGGCCCAGGAACGCCTCGTAGCCGCTGGCCCCCAGACCGGTGGTGCCGGGCGCGTCGCGGATCGAGCGGTTGCGCCGGTAGCGGCCGAGCACGCCGGTGGCGAGATAGCGGGCCACGTCGTCCGGGCCGTCGGGCGGCTCGGGTGCGCTGAAGGTCACCAGGATGTTCGACAGGTCTTCTCTCGGGACGAGCAGGACCGCGCCCTCGGCGGCGGTGCTCGCGGGCGCCGGTTGCGTCTGCCCCTGCCACCGTTCCAGGGCTCCCTCCAGCTTGGAGAGGAGCTGGGCGGGGTCGGCGTTCCCCACGGCGACGAGCGAGGCGCCGCCGGGCACGACCACGGTCCGGTGGAGGTCGGCGAGCCCGGCGGGCTCCTGCGTCGCGGGCCCGAGCAGGTGCGCGCGCAGCGCGTCGTCGGCGATCCGCCCCGGGTTCCGGCCGCGGAGCAGGGACCGGCCGAGCGACAGGGGCTCGATCATGGGGGACGGGGTGAGAACCTCCGACAGGACGGCGAGCCAGGCGTCCAGCCCGTCTGTGCGGGCGTACCCGGAGAAGTCGAGCCACTGGCCGTCCGTCCTGACGGTCAGCTCGCCGCCCGCGCCGCGACCGTGCAGGCTCACGCGGGCGCGCCGGCCGAGCACGTGCGCCAGGAGCTCCATGTGATCCGGGCGCCGCCAGCCCGCGGGGCCGGCGGGCAGCCGGAGGCGCAGCTCGACCACGGGAGCGCTGCCCGCGCGGACGGCGATGGCCCGCAGGCCGTTGCCGAACACGGTCTCCACGTGCTCGCCCAGCACGGGACGCGGCTGCTCGGTTCGCGGCGGCACGCTCGCCTGCCCCGCCACCGGCTCGGGGATCCTGAACGTCTCGGCGGCCTCGGCACTCTCCACGGCCCCGGCGGTCCCAGCGCTCTCGGCGGCCCCGGTGGACCCAGCGGATTCACCGGACCCAGCGATCCCAGCAGTCCCAGCAGTCCCAGCAGTCCCAGCAGTCCCAGCAGTCCCAGCGGCCCTGGCGGCCCTAGCGGGCGCGGCGGCCCCGCGTCCGGCTTGCTCCGTGTGGCCCGGCTTGGGCCGGGTCCGCCTGCGGCCCGGCTCGATCGTCATGACCGCGCAGGCTGAGCCGTGCAGCCGCGACGCCGCCTTGGCGACCTGCGCCGTGGTCACCTCGCCGAGCCGCTCGGGCAGCTCGTCGAGCAGCTCGGCCCGGTCGAAGAGGGTCTCCAGGCGGCCGAGCGCGCGGCAGCGGGTCTCGATGTCGTCGTGGTCGCGGTGGTGCTCGGACACCAGCTCGTTGACGGCCGCGGACACCTCGCCGGTGAGGTCGCCCTTCGCCCACATGCCCCACTGCGTGCGTACGGCTCCGACCATCTGCACGGACGGCGTGGCCGGCGGCACGAGGACGGTCAGCAGCAGCGCGTCCGGCGCACGGGCGTCGAGCGGGCCGAAGAACCCGCAGCTCGTGCTGACCGCGGATGTCCCGTCGGGGGTGATCTGCCTGGCCATCATGCGGGCCAGGACCACATGAGCGAGATAGCCGCGCAGGTCGGCGGCCGGGTCGGGCAGCCACTGCCCCATGGTGATCGCGGTGGCCGGGATCCCCGGCTCGGTGAAGGACGCGGTCTGGTCCATGAAGAACCCGGGCTCGGACAGGTCGGGCTGCGGGGCGGCCACGCGGGCGGGGATGTCGCCGAAATGGCGCTCCACGTACGCCGCCACCTCGTCGGGATCTACATCGCCGGCCACGGTGACCACCGCGTTGCCCGGCGTGTAGTAGCGGGCGAAGAACTCGGCGCAGTCCTCCAGCGTCGCCTGCTTGAGCTGGTCGGGGTCCCCGTAGCCGTCATGCGCGTTGGCGAACGACGTGTAGAGCAGCCCGGCCATGTGCGGCCACGGCATGCCGCCGTAGGGCCGTTCGACGATCATCTCGCGGATCTCGGCGGCGACGCCGGCCAGCTGCTCGGTCAGCGCCTCCTGCGTGAAGCTCGGGGCGCGCATCCGGTCGGCCTCGCTGAACAGCGCCTGCTCCAGCGCCGAGCGCGGCACCACCTGGTAGAACTCCGTGTAGTCCTGGTGCGTGCGCCCGCTCGCCGCGCCGGCGGTGTCGCTCACGTGGTTGAAGAACGCGCCGTCCGGCAGGCTCTGGCTGCCCACGAACATCAGGTGCTCAAAAAGGTGAGCGAACCCCTCCATGCCCGGAGGCTCGACGCGGAAGCCCACCCGGTAATGGACCGCGACGGCCACCCGCGAGGTGCCGGCGACCGGCGCCACCAGCAGCTTCAGCCCGTTCGCCAGCGTTCGCCTATGAAGTCCGGGCATGCGGCGATCCTCCATCGAGATTGACCAGAAAATCAAGGAATCCCGCGTACGTGGCCAGCAGTGCGGCATCGAGCCCCACGTAGGCGGATATGTCGTGCAGGTGCAGGGCGATGCGCAGGGCGATCAGCCGGTTCGCGTCCTCGCCCAGGTCCCGGCCGTAGCCCTCGAAGAGCGCGTCGAGCAGGCGCTGCCACTCCTGCGGGTCCCCATCGTTCAGCCACCGCAGCTCGACGAGCTCGCCCGCGATCCAGGCCAGGTCGTGATACCAGGGCGCCGCACACACGTCCTCCCCGATCAGCAACTCCCCCACGCCCCGCCCCTCCGGCCTCACTCGTGGGTCGGCGTCCGAGCCGGTGCCCGAGTGGACGTCCGGGCTCACACGCGGGCCCACGTCCGGGGCCGGGGCCAGGGGTTCCGGGTCGGGCGGGCCATCGACGTCCTGGCCGGCGGGTGGGATCACCGCCAGTGAGCCCAGGCCCGGTGCGCCGTGGGAGAGGACGACGTCGGGGTCCGCGTTCTGTTCGGCGCACCAGTCGCGGAGCCGTTCCCAGGACTTCGCCCCCAGCCGGTCGGCCAGCACCGCGCCGGCGGCGGCGGCCGGTGCGCTGCGTGAGTCGCCGGCCAGCCACTCTTCGAGCCTGCGCAGTGCGCGCGGCGGGCCGGTGACGTCGCCCGGCGCGACGGCGTGCACCTCACGCAGCGCCCGGCCGAGGCCGCGCATCAGCCGTTCGACCTGAGCGGTGGGGCCGTCACGGAGCAGGACCCGCGCCGCCGACTCCGCCCCGGCCACCCGGTAGGCGCGTGACTCGCCGTCCTGCTCGCCCGGCGCCAGCCGGACATCAGGGCCGTCCAACAGCCCGGCAAGCTTGGCGTTCAGAGCGCTGTCGACGGGCGCGAACCCGCTGTGCGCGAGCCGCCCCGGCCTGCGCCGCCACACGAACCCGCCGTCCGAGGGCGTCACCTCCATCAAGAGGTGCCCCGTCCCGTCCTCCGCCGGGACGTCCCGGCGAGTGCGGCGCTCCTCCCCCGGCGTATCCCCCTGCGCATCCCATCGCGCATCTCCCTGCGCATCCCAGCGTGCGTCGACTGCCTCGATCGCCTGTGCCAGCGTGGACAGCCACGAGTCCGGGCGCCCGGTCGCGGTGCTGATCCCCGGACGCGGCGGTACGAGCACCACGTTCGGGCGTTCGCGCAGGGCGCTCCAGTGCGACTGGTAGGCGGCGCTCTCCACCCCTCCAGGCGGCAGGGCCGGCGCCAGCACGACGAGCGCGCGCGTGCACTGGGCGGCCAGCAGCGCCGGAGTGTCCGCGAGGCCGAGTGCCAGCCGGCCCATGAAGTGCAGGGTCATCGGGTAGACGACGACGGCCTGCGCCCACTCGGCCCACTCGACGTGCCTGGCCTGCGCGGCGTCGTCCGGCCACTCGTCCACCATGACCTCGTCCACCTCGGGCGCCAGGGCCGCCCGCGTGACGAACCGCTCCGCGTTCCGCGTCACGACCGCCCTGACGCTCAGGCCGGGACGGGACCCGCGCAGCAGCGTCAGCGCGAACGGCAGGTTGCGTGCCGCCAGGGAACCCGTGACGACGAGCAACAGCCGCGAGACCCCGGGCATGGCGGACGGCCGGGACACAGGCGTGCCCGGCCGGAGGAAAGGGGACGGATCGCTCACGGGGCGCCCTGGCTCAGGATGGTCTCGATCTCGGCCAGCGCGGCCTGCGGCCCGTAGGAGCTGGCCACTCCGGTCAGATTCATCACCACTTCGTCCACCCCGGCGGCGTGGAACTCGCCGATCTGCTCGCCGAGCTCCTCCGGGGTCCCGGTCAGGAACGCCCCGCCGCTGACGAGCCGCTTCACGGTCTCGACCGGCTGCTGCGGGTCGATCTCGATGCCCGACCGCTCCAGCATGTCCACGTAATGGGGCAGCATGAGGTGCCCGGCGTTGGACTGCAGCACGATGCGGGTCTGGTCCCGATCGGGCTGAGCCACGAACATCGGCACCATCGCCACCAGCCGGGGCACGGGACGCCCGGCCTGCTTCGCGCCCTCCTCCATCGCCGGGACGATCACGTCCCGCAGGTAGGAGGCGGGCGTGAGCCAGGTGATCGCGACGTCGGCGATCTCACCGGCCAGCCTGGCCATCCCCGGCCGCAGCACGCCGACGCCGATCTCCACCGGCGGGGTGGGCAGCGGCGGCAGCACGTCGTGGGCGGTGAAGTGCTCCCCGTCCAGGTCCACCTCCTCGCCGTCCAGCAGGCCGCGCATCGCGGCGACGTACTCCCTGACGGCCTGGAGCTGGCTGGCGTACGGGCGGCCCGCGATGTTGCGCTGGAAGTCGATGCCGCCGGGACCGATCCCCGCGACGAACGGATGCCCGGAGGCCACCGCCACGGAACGGGCGTGCACGGCGGCGTCGTGCGGGTGCCGCAGCGGCATGAGCGAGACGCCCGTGCCCATCGGGACCTTGAAGCCGGCGCCCGCGGCGAAGACGAAGCTGTGGTGCGCGTCGAGCGACAGGGCCTGCCCCTGCCACAGGCGCAGCGCGTCCGTCCACTGCACCAGGGCCGCGTAGGACAGGATCTGCTCGTGCCGCGCGGGCATCATCGGCAACAAGACAGAAAGGCTGGGCATCATCACTCCTGTTCAAGAAGGCGGGCGTTCAGGGAAGGCGGGGGTTCAGCGGGCGTTCATGGTCGGGAAAGGTGGACGGAGTCGACGGGGCGCAGCATCTGGCCGCGTACGAGCTCGGCATAAGGCTCGCTCTCGCTCATCAGCCGCTCATGCGTTCCCTGCGCCAGCACCTTCCCCCGGTCCAGGAGGATGACGTGGCGCGCGTGCTGGACGGTGGACAGGCGGTGCGCGACCACCAGGACCGCCCGGTCCTCGGACAGGCGGTCGACGACCTCGCGGAGCCGGCCCTCGTTGAAGCTGTCGAGCTGGGAGGACGGCTCGTCGAGCAGGACCAGCCGGGCGTCGCTGAGCAGCACGCCGGCCAGGGCCAGGCGCTGCCGCTGGCCGCCCGACAGGTCGCTCTCGCCGCCGATGGACGTGTCCAGTCCCTGGGGCAGCGCGTCGATCTCCTCGCGCAGGCCGACCTGCTCCAGTACGTCGAGCAGCACCTCGTCCGGCACGGTCCGGTCGAGGCCGAGCAGCAGGTTGTTGCGTACCGTGTCGCGCAGCAGCGTGAAGGACTGGTCGACGTAGGCGATCCGGCCGCGCAGGTCCGACAGCGGCCACTCCGGCAGCTCGCGCCCGAAGACCGTGATCTTGCCGGAGTCCAGCTCCATGAACCGCTCGATCAGGCCGAGCACGGTGGTCTTGCCGGCCCCGGACCTGCCGACCATCGCGGTCAGCCCGTTCTGCGGCACGGTGAAGCCGACGCCCTCCAGCACCGGCTGGCCCTCCTCGTACGCGAAGCCGACCTCGTCCAGAACGACCGCGGGAGCCCCGGGCCGCACCGTCACCGGCTCGCGGTCCGCCGTGCGGTCGTCCATCTGCTCGTACGGGAGCGAGAACACGGACTCGAACCGCTGCTTGGCCACGAGACCGGCCTGGATGGCGCCGGTCGCCTGAATGGCCATGATCAGCGGAGCGGCGAGTTGCAGCAGCAGGAGGAGGAACGAGACGAGGTTCGGCAGCGAGATGTCGCCGGAGACGTAGCGGACGCCGCCACCCATGATCACGATGACCAGCGCGATCTGCTGGGCCAGGGTCATCACCGGCACCACCATGGCTTCGAGCTTGGCGGCGGCGATCTCCAGCCCGCCCAGGTTCTCGGCCCGCTCGGAGAAGCTCTTCACCAGCCTGCTCTCGGCCCGGTGGGCCTTGACGACGGTGAGCGACTCCATGGTCGCGACGAAGTCGTCGGACAGCTTGCCGACCCCCGTCTGCAGCGCCTCGAACTTCTGGCGGATCGCCTTGATGACGAACACGACCCCGACGATCGCGATCAGGAACGAGCCGACCGTCATCAGCAGCAGGATCCAGTCCAGCACGCCCATGATGACGAGCGTCGCGACGACCTGCAGCGCGGCCATGGGCAGTTGCAGCGGCCCGACCTCGGTCAGCCCGCGGATCTGGGAGGAGTCGGAGGTGAGCCGGGCGGCCAGGTCGCCGGTGCCCTCACGCCTGGCGATCTTCAGCGGCAGGCCGAGCGAGTGCCGCAGGGTCCGCACGCGCAGCTTGGTGACGAGCTGGATGCCGAGTTTGGCCAGCAGGAAGCCGGACATGGTGCCGGTGATCGCCGCGGCCAGGCCGACGGCGACCATCCAGAGGGCGGCCGTGGTCACCGCGCCGCCGCCCTTCTCCAACTCGGCGACGAAGGCCCCGCCGATCAGCGGCAGGGCGAGCGTGGTGATGGTCGACAGCAGGGCGAGCAGCGCGATCACGGCCACCTGGTTCGCCTTGCCGGCCGTCATCTCACGGGACAGCAGGAGCTTCTGCGCAGGCGCCTGCTCATCCGCCGGCTGCGTCTCCACGGTCTCCACGGTCTCCACGGTCTGCCCGGTTTCCACGGTCTGCGCGGGGTTGTGCCCGTTCGCGACCTGCGTGGGCGGCTGCTCTTCCACTTCTCACCTGTCCAAGAGAGTGCGTGTCAATGAGCGCGGAACTCCAGAAGTGCTCGTCTCCTCGTGGCCGGACCCTCCCAGGAGAGCTCGAGTCCCGCCGCCGCACCGAGCCGCTTCAGCTGCTTCAGCGTGCGCACGGGCACCGGCACCGTGCCGGTCAGGAGCAGGTTCATCCGCGCGGCGTCCGCGTCGTCGTCGTAGATGAGGTTCAGGTCGGCCACGAGTAGGCGGCCGTCCGCCCCCGCCGCCTCTCCGCAGCGGCGCAGGATCGTGATGGCGTCGTCGTCCGGCCAGTCGCACAGGATCGCCGACAGCAGATAGACGTCGAACCCCGGCGGGATCGGATCGAAGAAGCTGCCCTCGATCGCCTCGCATCGGTCGGCCAGGCCGGCCTGCTCGATGCGCTTGGCCGCGGCCCGCACCATCCCGGGCAGGTCGAGCACGGCGCCGTGCAGGCGGGGGTTGCGGCGGGCGAGCTCGATGAGCAGCGTCCCGTTGCCGCCACCGACGTCCATGACCCGGCCCGCGTCCGGCCAGTCGTAGCTGTGCACGACCAGCACGCCGTCCGCTTCCAGGCCGCTGACGACCTCCTCCGCCAGCACGTTGGCGTCGTCGGGCACGTCGCTCACGTCCTGCCAGAAGTCTCTGCCGAACGCCGCCTTGTATCCGGCCTCGCCGGTGCGCACGGTGTGCAGCAGGCCGGTCAGTCCCAGCTCGGCCAGACCCAGCAGCCCGTCCATGCTCAGCCGCCGGCGCACGCCGCCGGGCGCGCCGTCCCGCAGCGGGGCGCCGAGCTCGGTCACCTCGTAGCCGCGCTCCTCGCTCCACCGGAAGATCCCCCGGGTGACCAGGAAGCGCAGCAGCTTCTTCAGCGTCGCGGGATGGGCACCCGTCTGCTCGGCGAGGCCGGCCCCCGTCGTCACCCCGGCGGCCATGTGGTCCGCCAGGCGTAGCGTCGCCGCGACCCGGATGGCGAGCGGCGTGAGCAGGTCCGCCATCTCGGCCAGGTCGTCGGCGTTCGAATCTCGCATGTGTTTCCTTGAGACGTGCCGAGCAGGACGGGACGGGCGTGGGCAGGCGCCCTGCATATATCGCCTGCCCACTCTTTTTCTCCGGGTTATCAGCAGCCGAAGATAAAGGTTCTGTCCCAGGCCTTGCGGGCGATCCCGCTGACCACATAACTGGTGGCGAATCCGCCCAGTACCAGAATTGTTATGGGCGTGCCCGCGGGCGCCTCGGATTCGGCCGGCAGACTGAATTCTGATGCATCCGCGTAGGCGTCATATCCCGCCGTGAGTTCCATAATCGCCGTCGACTTCGACGGGCGCACGACATCGTGCATTCTTTCCCTCCCTTCGCTTTTCATCGCAGGGAAGCGCGATCCCGTCCTAACGGTTCAGGATCCAGCCGGAAACGGCGCCGGAGGCGGCCGAGGCCCAAATGGCGCACTTGGCGGAGCTCACGCGTACGCCATAGCTGATGGCCCAAATCGTGAACCACAGCTCAGGGGCGTCCGAAATCGCGGAGACCTGCAACTCGCTCGGCTGCGCGTAGGAGTCGTAGCCCGCGACCAGCTCCATGATGGCCGTGCTCTTCGTCATGCTGTTCACCTCCTTCCCAGCTGAGTGTCCGGATCCGACATCGGGGGGCACGTGCAGACGCCTCCCGTCATCGCCTGAGGCGACGTTCCGTTCCGTGCGAGGTCGCACGGGTCGATGTTGGCTTCCGCGAACCGGGCGGCGATCACCGCGGAGGCGGGGGACTGGCCCGCGGCCGCCTCCACCAGCGCCTGCCCGAGCACGCCCGCACGGTGCTGGCCGAAGCTCATGCCCTTCATGACCAGCCTGCGGTCGTCCGGCTCCCACGCGACCGCCACTCCGGGGCCCAGGGCGTGCGCGAACGCGGACGTCTCCGCCCCCACGCCGGGCACGCCGTCCACCAGGGCGGCGAGGTCGGCCGCGAGGCCGCGGGAGCGGTCGCCGAGATAGATCACGAGCCCGTCGCGCCGGGGATAGAGCAGCGGGGAGGACAGCACCTTCGCGCGGTACTCCGCCTGCTGCTCCTCCAGGTAGGACAGGACCAGGCGCCAGACGGCCGGGGCCTGCTCCGGATCGGCCAGGTTCACGTAGACGCGCAGGATGTCGCCCCGCATGTCGCTCGGCACCGAGCCGTGCACGAAGAAGAAGCCCGGCGAGAGCGCCGGCCGCAGCGGGGACAGCGCGACCAGCACGCGCTGACCCGGCGTGAGCGGCGGCTGCTCCCTGATCCGGTCGCGCGGCACCCAGACCCGCGGTCCTCCGCACACGACCAGGACTTTCTCGTCCTCGGCCGCGTCGGCGGGGAACGCCTCGGCGATCACGCCTTCCGACACCGTCGTCTCATGGGGCACGTGCTCGGCGAGTGCCCGCTCGAACTCCCTGTCCCGCAGGTGGAACGGCAGTCCCGCGCCCTCTTCCGTACGCCGGCCGGTGTGCAGGACCTCGTACAGCGCCTGGGAGAGCTTCACCGCGAGCTCGGCGGCGCTGTCGGCCTCGACCGTCACGTCGGCGACGCTCGCGCGCAGCCGGTCCGCGTCGACGCTCACGGCGTCCAGCACCGGGGCGATCCCGTCGGGTACGGCCAGGTCAGCGACGCTCATTCGTCCTCCAAACCCAGGGCGATCGTGAAGCGGGCGGGCCTGAGCAGCGCGGTGCGCCCGATGCCGGCGGCGGCGCGCTGGATGCCGGAGAGCTTGCCCGAGCGCGCCCCCGAGGCCAGCAGGCGGTCCATCATGTGCCAGCCGGCGAACGCCGTGGCGCGCACCGCGAAGTCGTCGTCGAGCCCGGTCCTGACGCCGCGGTAGCCCTGCCAGAAGCCGTGGATGCGGGGGCGCAGCCGCTCGATCTTCTCGGCGCCGCGCTGGAGGACCATCTCGTGCGTGAACTCGGCCGCCTCGAAGACCACCTCGTCGCCGCGCGCGCTCACGATGTCCAGGATCGAGCGGAAGAGCCATTCCCCGGCGAAGGCGCCGACGTCGCGGGCGGGGTCGCCGAGCCGGAAGTCCTCCCAGTCGGTGACCTGGAATCCGCCGGTCTCCGGCAGCAGGAGCTGGTCGACCCGGAAGTCGCCGTGGACGGGCACCTTGGGCGCCCGGCTCTCCCGCTCGCACAGCGCGTGGATGCCGCGCATGAGCTCGGGGTCGCCGTGCAGGATGCTCCAGCTCTCCATCTCGCCGTAGCTCAGGTTCTGCCACAGCTCCAGCGGCAGTCCGCGGAGAAGCCGCAGGTCAGGCAGCGGGAAGGGGCCGTCGGGCAGCCCTTCGCCGTCCTCGGGCACGGCGTTGTGGAGGTGACCGATCGCCTCGCCGACCTGTCTGGCCAGCTCGTCGCCGAACGACTCCTCGATCATGGCCTCGGCGCCGTTCCTGGCCTCGTCCATGAACTCGAACGCCACGAGCCCGGCGGCTTCGTCCTCGCCCAGGAAGTCCGGGGTGCTCAGCCGCTCCGCCAGCAGCGGCCGGGCCGCCTTGAACCGCTCGAAGGCGAGGATGCGCCTCAGCCTCGGCGTCGCGTCGTCTCCCCCGATCAGACGCTTGACGAAGACCTTCCTGCCGCTGTCCGTCCGGCCCGCCCACACTTCGTTGCGGCCGATCGGCGCCACCAGGGTCTCCCGGTCGAAGCGGCCGTAGCCGAGCCGGCCGAGGAACTCCTCGACGCCCGGCACCCGATCCAGATCGATCGGGGCCATCCACCCCTTGGCCGTGTCCGTTGCCTCGTTCTTGAGCGCCGTCATCGTTCCCCCGTCTGTCGGCGACCGTGGCGCAAAGCTGCTCGAACCGAGCAACTCGGAGGTGCTGCGGGCAAAGGTAACAAGAGCGGCTTCCTCCGGGCTTCCTCGAAGCTTCCAGGGCAGGAAGCGCACGTGAAGCGGGACCTCCGACCTGCATCCGCCGCTCAGCGGCCGGTTTCCCGGCGCGTGACGGGGGCGTCATGACAGATGTCACATCGCCCCGATGACATCAAGGTCTACGCGGTTCGGCGGGCCGGAGTGACACTCACGGTATGTCCACTGAACAGCTGGCATTCGCGGAAGAGCTCATCCTGCTCGCGCACCGGGAGACCGACGGCAAGCAGCTGATCCCCAACAATGTGCTGAACATCAGCCTCACGGCCGCCGAGCTGGCCGAGCTGGGCGCGCTCGGCAAGGTGCGGGTGCGCGGCACGGGCCTGACGGTGGTGGACAGGCATCCGGTCGGCGACACCGAGCTGGACGCCGTGCTCGCCCGGCTCGTCAAGGTGGGCAAGACACTGCCGCCCAGCCGGTGGCTGATCATGATCAATCCCGTCCGCAAACGACGGCACTACCTGCAACGACTCTCCGAGCGGGGTACGTTCGGAGCGCAAAAGTCCCGGATGCTGGGCCTGTTCCCGGTCGAGCGGTACGGCCACGACGACCCCGAGCCGGTGCGCCGGCTCAAGGACCGGCTCGGCCAGGCGATCCGCGGCGGGAAGCCCGACGCCCGCACGGTCACCCTGCTCGCCCTGGCGCACCACAGCGGCGTGCTCCGCCACCTGTCCCTGGGCGGGAACGACCGGCGGATCGAGGAGCTCGTCCGGGACGACTGGGCCGGGCAGGCCGTCAAGGCCTACGTGGACAAAACCACGGCGAAGAGCGACGACTCCGGGGACAGCGTGACCATACTGGCCTCAGGCGGGTCGTAGGATCTGCTCAGTACGGCTGACGCCGGATTCCTGCATAGTCCGGCGCCAGCCGTACGCATGTCGTGGGAGACGTAGATGGCAGACGTCGTCCGAGTGCTGCTCGCCGACGGTGAACACCTGATCAGAGCAGCCCTGGCCGCGCTGCTCACCCTCGAAGAGGGCATCGAGGTCGCCGCCGAGGTCGGCCGCGGCGACGAGATCGCCCCGGCGGTGGCAGGCCACCGCGCCGACGTCGCCGTTCTCGACATCGAGCTGCCCGGCATGGACGTGCTCGCCGCCGCCCAGCAGATCGCGCAGCGGTGCGGGATCGTCATCCTGGCGAGTCTGCCCAGGCCGGGATACCTCCGCCGCGCGATGGCCGCCGGCGTGGGCGGTTTCCTGGGCAAGGACGCCCCGGCGGAGGAGCTGGCGACGGCGATCCGCAAGGTCGCCGCCGGCGGCCGCTACCTCGACACCGAGCTCGCCGCGGGCGCGATGGCGGCCAGCGACAGCCCGCTGACCGAGCACGAGCGGGCCGCGCTCCGGCTGGTCCGCGGCGGCGCCGCAGTCGCCAGGATCGCGACGGAGCTGCACCTCACCGAGGGCGTCGTGCGCGGCCACCTGGGGAGCGCGATGTCCAAGCTGGGGGCCGTGAGCAGCCCGGAGGCCATCAGGAACGCGCAGCGGCTCGGGTGGCTGTGACGCCGTGAACATGGAGAGGGCCTCCACCACCGGGAACGGTGACGAAGGCCCTCTGCCAAGCCTGGCGCGCGCGGCGGTCAGGCGGCGAAGTACCGCTTGGCGTCGGCGGACATGAGCAGGCCGATGAGCAGGACGGACAGGAGCAGGGAGACTCCGTTGGACACGTAGTCGGTGGTGACGATGGCGGCGACGAGGTTGACGACCGCGGAGACCACGAACAGCCAGATGATGCCGGTACGCGTGGCAGCCTGCCGGCGCGGGATCCTGATGACCAGGACGAGCTGCGCCACGACCAGGACGGCCGAGACCAGCATCAGGATCCACATCACCCCCATCGGGGGCAGCGCCGCGGAGGCGGCGTCGATCTCGGGGTCGCCCGACAGCGCGCTGACGGCGACCAGGCTGAGGGCCCCGACCGCCAGCAGGATGATGCCGAGCACCACGCTGATCCACATGAAAACCTGGACGGCTCGGACAGTTCCCGGCATACCCGGGATTAACTCGTTGTTGTGAGCCATTAACCTTTCCTCTCTCGGACAGACGAAAGCGTAAGGGAGCTACCGAGTCTCGCTCCAGGGGCCGAACATCTCAAGACAATTGCGAATGTAGCGCTCGGCGGTGAATTCTGGACTCCCCACGGGGGAGATTTTCCAAACCAAGATCGCCAATTTTCCGGCAATCTCGACACGACAAGTCAAGAATACGGACAAAGCGGACATTTGTCACTTTCGTCTCCAAATCTCACTAATATCGATTCAGATCTTCAACCTTGACAAGTGCGCATGTACGTTGTTATTCGTGGAATGTCCTGCGAGCAGTTGATGCGCACGGAGTGCGGACGGGTGAGACATGCACGGCGGGCCGGATGAACAGCCTCAGGGGAATGCGGACGACCAGCACAAAGGCGGGGTTAACGGGGAACAAATCGTGGATCCGGATCTGACGCGTACCATCCGGTTTCCGCCGCCCAACAGGTCGTCCGGGGCGCCGGCCGCCGAAAAGCCGCCGCCGCCCCCGCCCTCCGGGTTGTGGTGGCAGCAGGACAGGAGCGGGAGCGAGCCTCCTGCCTCGGCTCCGGCCGCGGGGCACTTCGAGATGTGGAGTCCCCCCACCGCCGACCCCTGGCCGAGCCCCGGCGACCAGCCGGACGAGGATCAGGGAGTGTGGCACAGCGGCGAACCGGAGCCCGACACGGCACCGGTGCAGAGCCCGGCCCACGGACCGGCCCAGAAACCGGCGCAAGGACCGGCACAGGGACCGGGCCAGGGACCGGTGCTGCCCGAGCCGACCGCGGCCGCAGCGCCGCCGCCCAGGCCGGTGCGCGTCTTCCCGCCGCCCGGCCAGCCGCCGGCGGCCACCCCGCTGCCGCCCGAGAAGCGGGCCCCGTGGGAGCAGCCGTCGGCGCCGCCGCCCCAGCAGCGGCAGGCCAGGCCCGCACCCATGTCGGCGCCCGTCCCCGACCCGGCCGCGACAGGGACGCCGGCTCACGGACAGGCCACCCCGCGCATGCCTGCTCATGGCCAGGCTCACGGGCAGGCCGCGCCGCACGTGCAGGCGTCCGAGCCGGGCGCGGCGTACCCCGACCCTTCTGCTGCCGGGGCGGCGGACGGCAGCCCAGGCGCGGCGATGTCGTCGGAGAGCCTGCGCCCCGAGCGGTTGCTCCGCACCCGCAGACGGCCGCCCTCCGGCGGCTGGCGCAAACTCGTGTACACGCTGTCCGGCGGCCTCATCCGCCCCCAGGACTCCAAGGCCGAACGCCACCGCCACGAGCTGATCGAGCGCATCAGGCGGCCGGTCGCCGCCGGACATTTCCGGATCGCCGTCATGAGCCTCAAGGGCGGCGTCGGCAAGACCACGACCACCATCGGGCTCGGCTCCACCCTCGCCCACCAGCGAGGCGACCGGGTCATCGCGGTCGACGCCAACCCCGACCGCGGCACCCTGTCGGAGAAGCTCCGGCTGGAGTCGCCCGCCACCGTTCGCCACCTGCTCAACGACCGGGGCGGCATCTGGCGCTACGCCGACGTGCGGTCCTACACCTCCCAGGCGCCCTCGCGGCTGGAGGTGCTGGCCTCCGACCGCGACCCGGCGATCTCCGAGGCGTTCAACGACGACGACTACCGTGCCGTCGCCCAGATCCTGGAGCAGTTCTACTCGATCTCGATCACCGACTGCGGCACCGGCATGCTGCACTCGGCGATGAGCGCGATCCTGGCCATGGCCGACCAGATCGTGCTGGTCAGCCCGGTCACGGTCGACGGCGCCCGATCGGCGTCCGCGACCCTCGACTGGCTGCAGGCGCACGGCCACCAGACGCTCGCCAAGGACGCCGTCGTGGTGCTGTCGGCGGTCAAGAACACCCGCAGGAACCCCGTCAACCTCGAAGAGCTCAAGGGGCACTTCTCGAAGCGCTGCCGGGCGGTGATCGGCATCCCCTTCGACCCGCACCTGGAGCAGGGCTCAGAAGTCGACCTCGACCTCCTGCGCACCTCGACGCGGGACACGTACCTGGAGGTGGGCGCCACCATCGCCGACCGCTTCAGCCAGCGAGCGGGCGCATGACCCCGCTGCTCGACGTCACCGACCTCAGCAAGGCGCAGGCGCTGGAAGACGTGTCCTTCACCGTCGAGCGCGGTGAGATCGTCTGTGTGGTCGGCCCGCCGGGCAGCGGCAAGAGCGCCCTGATCGAGTGCCTGTCCGGCGGCGCGGAGCCCGACTCCGGCAGCGTCGAGATCCTCGGCAGCACGGTCGGGCCCGGCGACCCGCTGCCCTCTGGCCTGGCCGTGAGCCTGCGCGACGAGAGCCTGCCCGATCGGATGAAGGTCTCCGAGGGGATCTCCCTGTTCTCCCGCCTGTACGGCACCCGCGGCCTGCCCTCCCGACTGATCGATCTGCTCGATCTGGAGCCCCTGCTGCCCAAGCGCTTCAAGTCGCTCACGGAGGGCCAGCGCAGGCGAGCCATGATCGCGCTCGCCCTGACCGGCAACCCCGAGCTCGTCCTGCTGGACCAGCCGATGACCGGGCTCAAGCCGGGCAGCAGGCAGCGCATCGAGCAGACGATCAGCGAGCTGCGCGACGGCTACGGCGGGGTCTGCGTCACGCTCGACGACCTGGGCCACGCCGAGAACCTGGCCGACCGGGTCGTGCTGCTGCGCAGGGGCCGGGTGCTCGCGGAAGGCTCGCCGTCGCGGCTGATCCGGCTGCTCGGCTCGGTCTTCGTGCTGCGGGTGCCCTCCCACATGAAGGTCGGCCGGCCGAGCGACGTACGCGTCCTGCCCTATGCCAGCTCGACCTACCTGTACGGCTCGCGGCCGGCGCTGGAGGCGGCGATCCAGGAGCTGTCACCCATGAGCGGCGACCGGATCTGGTCGATTCGCCCACCCACCCTCAGAGACGCCTACCTCACCCTGGCCGCCGTCCCGGAACCCGCGGCATTGGAGAGCGGGCGATGAACGGCACCCTGTGGGCGATGGTCCGCCTTGAGCTGATGCTCCTCGTACGCTCCCCGGCGGCGCTCGTGTCCGCGATCGTCCTGCCGTTCGCGGTCCTGCTGCTGCTGATGCTGTTCATCGGCTTCTCGTTCCCCACGCTGGAGTTCGGCGCGATGCCGGGGGTCCGGGTCATCGACCGGTTACTGCCCGAGATGGCCGGCACCGTCGCCGCGACGGTCGGGATCATGGTGCTCACCACGCACGTCTCGGAGCTGCGCGACCGCGGGATGCTCAGGCGCCTGCGCCGCACTCCCGTGGGCGCGGGCTCCTATGTCGCGGCCCACGCGATCGCCGCCGGCGTGCTGGTCCTGGCCTCGGTGGCGCTGTTCACCGCGGTGACGTTCCTCGTCTACGGGCCGCCGCGCTCGTGGCACCCGCTGAGCCTGGCCGGCGCGGCGCTGGTCGTCACCTACTGCGCGTTCAGCACCGGGCTGCTGCTCGGGGGCATGCGGATGCCGCCCGCCGGCGCCCGGGTGGCGGCGCCGCTCTGCATCGTGCTGCTGTTCGCCGGCAGCGGCCTGGGCGTCCCGCGCGAGGGGTGGAAGGGGGTGGCGCCGTGGTTCTACGAGATCACCAACTACAACCCGCTCGCCCAGCTCAACGACTTCGTCTTCCACGCCTACCAGGGCCGGCTGTCCGAGACCTGGCCCGCCGTGGCCGGGCTGCTCGTGGCCGCCGTCGTGGTGAACGTGCTGACCAGGCGCACCTTCGACTGGGACGGCCGCTCATGACCCAGCGACCTGGACGGCCCTCCATGACCAAGGCCATCGCCATGGCCGCCGCCGCGTTCACCGGCCTGACGCTCCTCACCGGCTGTGCCCAGCGGGACGAGCGTCACCCGATCGCCATCGCCATCGCCGGCACCCCGGCCGCCTCGAAGGCCGCGACCGCCGCGAAGGCGTCCGGCGCTCCCAAGGCGTCGGGCGCGCCCACCGCCGGGGCGGACGACGCCATGCTCAAGCTCACCCAGTGCATGCGCGAGCAGGGCATCGACGTGCCCGACCCGGGCTCTCCCGAGGAGAAGACCTGGAAGTACGAGGGCGACCAGGCGACCCTGGAGAAGGCGGCGAAGGCGTGCGAGGAGTACGCCTCGCAGATTCCCAACCCGCTTGAGGACCCGAAGGTGCGCGACCAGCTCATCCAGGTCGCCAGGTGCATGCGGGAGGCGGGCTTCGACGTGCCCGACCCGCCTCAGGAGAACCCCAACCTCGACCCCAACGACCCGAAGCTGCAGCAGGCGGCCGAGAAGTGCGCCGCGCAGCTCCAGGGCCAAGGGGGTGCCGCCCAGTGAACGGCCGGCTCAAGGGAGTCATCGTCGCGCTGAGCACCGCGGTCGTCGGCAGCGCGGTCACCGCGGGCGGCATCCACGCCTCGGCCGCGTTCTTCGACACCGGCCCGCGCGCGCAGGCCGGCAGCACCCCGACCCCGCGTACGGTCTCCACGGCCACCAAGCCGATCACCCGCGGCGACCTCGTGGACAAGGAGAGCATCGACGGGACGCTCACGTACGCCGGTGACCGCACGATCAAGGCGGGCTCCGGGGGCACGATCACCAGCCTTCCGGCCGAGGGCAAGACCATCAAGCGCGGCAAGTCGCTCTACCACATCGATCGCCGGCCGCGGATCCTGCTGTACGGCAAGCTGCCCGCGTACCGGACCCTGAAGGAAGGGGTCAAGCGGGGCCCGGACGTCAAGCAGCTCGAACGCAACCTGCGCGCACTCGGCTACAAGAAGAACATGACGGTCGACACCCGTTTCACCGACGCGACGCGGCGGGCCGTACGCGCCTGGCAGAAGGACACGGGGATGGAGCGCGACGGCGAGGTGACCCCCGCGGACATCGTCTTCGTGCCGGAGGAGGTCCGGGTGAGCGAGACGGTCGTCGAGGTGGGCGACCAGGTCGCGCAGCAGCGGCCGGTGCTCAAGACCACCGCGACCGACCGGCTCGTGCGCATCAACCTCGACGCCGACCGGCAGGACATCGCCAAGGTCGGCAAGAAGGTCACCGTGAAGCTGGCCGGCGTCAAGAAGGCCACCGGCAAGATCTCCCGGATCGCGAAGGTGGCCAAGACCGTCAAGCGGGCGGACAACCAGGAGAGCGGCGCCACGGTGGAGGTGGAGATCAAGGTCTCGGCCAAGTCGCTCGGCTCCCTGGACGAGGCCCCGGTGACCGTCGAGCTCGAACGCCGGCGCGCGGAGAACGTTCTCACCGTGCCGGTGGAGGCGCTGCTCGCGCTGCCTGAGGGCGGCTACGGGGTGGAGATCGTCGAGCCGGGCAAGGCGCCCGTGCGGACCCCGGTGAAGACCGGGGCGTTCGGCAACGGCCGGGTCGAGGTGAGCGGCGCGGGGCTCGCCGAGGGCCTGCAGGTCTCGGTGTCGGGCCGATGAAGATCCTGGAGATCCGCGGCGTCAGCAAGAGCTACGGCAAGGTGCAGGCGCTGCGCGACGTGGACCTGATCATCGGCCGCGGGGAGATGGTCTCCATCGTCGGCCCGTCCGGCTCGGGCAAGTCGACGCTGCTGCAGATCGCGGGCACCCTCGACCGCCCGACCTCGGGCACGGTACGCGTGGCCGGTCACGACGTGAGCAGGCTGTCGGACAGCGAGCTGTCGGCCCTGCGCGCCCGCTACATCGGGTTCGTCTTCCAGCAGTTCCACCTGAGCCCCGGCTCGTCGGCGCTCGACAACGTCGCCGACGGCCTGCTCTACTCCGGCCTGTCCAGGAGGCAGCGGCGCGACCGGGCGGCGGCGGCGCTCGACCGGGTCGGCCTGGGCCACCGGCTCGAACACCGGCCGCATCAGCTCTCCGGCGGGCAGATGCAGCGGGTCGCGGTCGCGCGGGCGGTCGCCGGCGAGCCGCCGCTGCTGCTGGCCGACGAGCCGACGGGCAACCTCGACTCCGAGGCGGGCACCGAGGTGATGGCGTTGTTCCGGCGGTTGAACGCGGCGGGCATCACGGTCGTGATCATCACCCACGACGCGGAGGTGGCGATGGCGTGCCCGCGCCGGGTCCGGGTCCGCGATGGCCTGGTCAGGTCAGAGATCTCATGACGACGCTGCGCCCCGCCCGGCTGCGGCCGACGGACCTGGCCCGGCTCGGCACCTCGGGCCTGCGGGCCAGGCCGATGCGCGCGATCCTCGCCGCGCTCGGCATCTCCATCGGGATCGCCACCATGGTCACGGTCGTCGGCATCTCCGCCTCCAGCCAGGAACAGCTGCTGCGCCAGCTCGACGCGCTCGGCACCAACCTGCTCAGGGTGGAGCCCGGCGACAGCCTCTTCGGCGACAAGGTCAAGCTGCCCAAGACCGCCTCGGACATGGTCCGGCGGATCGACGGCGTGTCGAAGGCCGGTCAGACCGGCGCGACGGGCGTCATCGTCCGGCGCAACGACCTCATCCCCAGCGGCATCTCCCTCGGCATCACGGTCCAGGCCAGCAGCCTCGACCTGATCGACACCGTGGACGGCAAGGTCAAGTCGGGCACCTGGCTCAACGCGGCCACGGAACGGCAGCCGGTGGTGGTGCTCGGCGCTGTGGCGGCCGACCGGCTCGGCCTGACCAGCCCCGACGTGCAGGTCTGGATCGGCAACAGGTGGTTCACCGTCATCGGCATCCTCGACAGGATGCCGCTGGCCGAGGAGATCGAGCGGTCGGCGTTGATCGGCTTTCCGGCCGCGAAGGACTACCTGAACCACGACGGTCACCCGACCACCGTCTACGAGCGGTCGGCTGACGAGGCCGTCGAGAGCGTACGCGCGGTGCTGGCCCGTACGGTGAGCCCGGAGAACCCGAACGAGGCCAAGGTCAGCAGGCCGTCCGACGCGCTCAAGGCGAAGACCGCGGCGGCGGGGGCGTTCACCGGGCTGATGCTCGGGCTGGGCGCGGTCGCCCTGTTCGTCGGTGCGGTCGGCGTGGCCAACACCATGGTGGTCGCCGTCCTGGAGCGGCGCAGAGAGATCGGGTTGCGCAGGTCGTTCGGCGCCACCAGGGGGCAGGTGCGCAGCCAGTTCCTGGTCGAGGCCGTGCTGCTGTCCGCTTTCGGCGGTGGTGCCGGGGTGTTGCTGGGCGCGCTGGCCACGTTCGTCTACGCGCAGCTGAACGCGCTGCCCGCGGTGGTGCCGACGTGGGCCCTGGGCGGCGGGCTGGGCACGACGGTGCTGATCGGCGCGCTCGCCGGGCTCTACCCGGCGCTCAGGGCGGCGCGGGTCCCGCCGACCGTCGCACTCAGCGGCCAGTAAACCGGCAGGCCCTCACCCAGGCCTTTAGCCTGGGTCCTTAACTCAAGCCCAGGTCGGAGCGTCAGTAGGGCGGCTCGCTCGCCGGCGGCGGGTCGCCGGCGCCCTCGGCGGTCTCCCACTCGTCGAGGTTCATCAGCAGCAGCTCGAAGTAGTCGCGCAGCTTGCCGCGATATTCACGGCTGGCCGCGCGCAGGCGTACGGCCTCGCGCTCCCACGCCTCCTCGCCGACCGGAGCCCCCTGCTCCGAGTCCGCCGACGACGACAGCAGCTCGCGGCGCCGGTTGCGAGCGTCCTCGACCAGCTCGCGGCTGTAGCGCTGGGCGTCCTGGATGTACTGGTCGGCGGTCTGCTGGGCCTGCGACAGCAGGCTGGCCGCGTACACGTGCGCCTCGTGCATCCGGCCCGCCACCGCCTGCGACTCGGCGGCGCCCGCGGGCTCCACGCGGGTCAGCCCGCTCCCGGGCGCGGCGGGCGCGGCGCTCTCGATCGCGCCGTGCTCCGGCTGCTGGGGCAGTACAGCGGGCGCGGCCGACGAGGCGTCGGTGACGTAGCCACGCAGGAGCTCCAGCTCGGACGAGAGGGCGTTCTTCTCCTGCGTCAGCCGGGTCAGCTCCTCCTCCACCCGGTCCAGCAGGCTGTTGACCTGGTGCTCGTCGAGCCCTCGCTTGCCCAGCGGAGCGCGTCTGAAGACGATGGAGCGCAACTGGCCGGGCGTCAGCCGATCACCGGCGCGCCCGAACGACCCGGACTCGGCCTTGCGCGGCTCGTCCCACTGCGGCTCCTCCCAGGATCCGCCGTCGCCCGCCGCGTCACCGGGCTCGTGCCAGCCGTCGGCCTCGACCTCGCTGTTGACGGTGAAGCCGCCGGCGTCGTCGTTGACGTGGAAGTCGTTGAGGTGGAACTCGTTGCCGGTCTCCGGCTGGCCGGGATGTCCGTTGTGGTAGTGCTGCACCGAGTCATTCATATGGCGAACCTCTGTGTTGGAGTGACCGCGCTCGCGAACCTCTCCAGGCGTATGCGATTGTCGCTGAACCCGTTCTCGCGCAGCATGCTCACCGTGCTGTCGACCATGGCGGGCGGCCCACATACGTACGCGTCGTAGCCGCCCCACCGCCCGTAGCGGCTGACGACCTCGCTCACCGTCCCCAGGGCGGCGACGTCGGGGTCGCCGATCTCGGACAGGGCGACCCGGACGTTGAGCCAGGAGTATCTCTCTGCCCAGCTGCGGACGATGTCCAGGTCGTAAAGTCCGTCGGGCTCGCGCGCGCCGACGAACAGAGAGACCCACGGCGGCACCGGCAGTCTGATCACGTGCTCCAGGATCGCCTTTATCGGCGCGAATCCCGTGCCGCCCGCGATGAGCAGGATATTGCGTTCGGTATTCGGATTGAGCGTGAGCGTCCCGACGGGTGCGCCCAGCCTGACGATATCGCCCTCGCGTATCTCGCGAACGAGGGCCTGGCTGACCGCGCCGTCGCCCTTCACATGAATTTCAATGGTGTTGTCCTGCCTCGGGACATTCGCCATTGAATAATACCGCCACATTTTCGGCCATTTAGCGACCTCAATGGGTGCGGACTGGCCTGGAACGTACGGGAAGGGGTCGTCGACCAGCAGCCGGATCACCGCGGTGTCGACCGCCCGGCGCTCGTGGCTGATCACCTCCGCCGACCAGTGCGGCGGCCTGGTGGTCGAGTCTTGACGCGCGCCGTCGAGCAGCATCTGGGACACATTCGCCAGGAACTCGCACCACTCGCGCTCGATCGAGTCGTCCCAGGCGCTCCCGGAGAAGCGGCGCATGGCGTTCACCACGCTGGCGCTCCACTGGGCGTAGTGCTCGGGCTCGGTGCCGAACTTGCGGTGGCTGCGCGCGAGCTGATGCAGGTACGGGGTGATCTCCAGGAGATTAGCGGAATTTTCCACGGTGAACGCGAGCGTGGTCATCAGCCGGTCGCGCTGGCTCCGCATGTTCACCGGAAACATTTCACGCAGCTGCGGTGCCCGCAGAAACATGTCGGAGAACAGATATAACGGCACGCCATCCCCGTACTTGGCGACCAGCTCGAAGTTATCCCTGAGTCGCTGAAAGCCCAACAAGGCCCCCCCAGCAGCGCTACGTACCTCGAGAAACATGTTACTGAACCGAGTCTAGACAGGGGCGCTTCTGATGTCCATTAATCCTGGTAATTCAGGTTTTCCGGCCTAGATGGTCAAGGCGGCGGCGCGAGCCCGCCGGGCGCCCTGCGGGCGGGCCGCCCGGCGCGACTGACGACCTTTATCGGGGCAGGTCAAACCCCATGTCAGCGGCTGCCAGCCGGGCCCGGATCTCCTCGCGTACGGGGAGGGCCAGCGCGTCCCGGTGCGCCTGCGCCAGCAACGCGTCGATCCGGACCCGCGTACCGGACTCCGCGGAGCGCACCGCCGCCTCGACCATGGCGAGGCTGCGGACGTTGCGGGCGATCGCCCCCGACGACTCCACGCCGGTCCGCAGCGCCGCGACGAACTCGGCCAGCGCCCCGGCGATCTGCTCCGCCGTGCCGCGCGGCACGTCCGCCGCGCCGCTGACGCTGGAGCTGACGCGGTCCTCCCCGTCCCAGGTGGCGGTGCCGCCCGAGCCGACGGCCCGCCATCGGCCGTTCCAGGACGTCTCCAGCCCGTCCGCGCACCAGGCGCCGGTGAACAGGTAACGGGCGCCGCTGTCGAAGAGGAACGACGCCGTGGCCACGGCGTCGCCCCGATACCAGCTCCACGCGGGGTTCCAGCTCTCGCACATGACCGAGACCGGCTCGGCGCCGAGCAGATGGCGAGCCGCGTCGAAGGCGTGGATGGCCATGTCCACCAGCAGCGGCTGCTCCATCTCGTCGCGGAAGCCGCCGAAGCGCGGGCCGCGGAAGAACTCGGTGGTGAGCAGGCCGGGCGGGCCGAGCTCGGCGACGCGGCGGCGGTATTCGGCCAGGGCGGCGAAGTACCGGCGGGACTGGCTGATCATCAGCAGCCGGCCGGCCGCCTCGGCGGCGGCGACCTGGACGAGCGCCTCCGCCAGCGTCGGCGCGGCGGGCTTCTCGCACAGGACCGGGATCCCGGCGAAGAGCGCCTCGATGTTCACCTCGCCGTGCGCCGCCGGGACGGTGACGTTCACGACGGCGTCCGGCTCGGTGGCGGCGAGCAGGCGGCCGAGCGAGGCGTCCACCTTGGCGTCGGCGCCGGCGGCGCGTACGGCCGCCTCCGCCCTGGCGGCATCGAGGTCGGCGACCCCGACGAGCTCGACGTCGGCGGACGCGGTCAGCGTGCGCAGCCAGGCCAGGCCCATCGACCCGGCCCCGACCTGCACCACCCGGAGCGGGCGGGCCGGATCCGCGCTCATTCGGCATTCTCCTTGTTGTTCATCGCGCCCCGGTAGCCGTGCCCGCCGAAGAAGTCGCCCATCTCGTACCTGAGCAGGGTCGGCAGCTCGCGCCGCGACCGGTCGCCGGCCGCCCACTCGGCGCCGTTGGCGATGACGTGCAGCACGTCCTGATGGTGGTAGACGGGGTAGTCCTGGTCGCCGGGGCTGAAGTAGAAGATCTTGCCGTTGCCGCGCCGGAAGGTGCAGCCGCTGCGGAACACCTCTCCCCCGGTGAACGAGCTGATGAAGATCAGCTCGTCGGGCGCCGGGATGTCGAACTGCTCGCCGTACATCTCCTGGGCCGGGATGTCGATGGGGTGCGGGATGCCGCGGGCGATGGGATGGGTCGGATTGACCGTCCAGACCAGCTCGCGGTCGTTCTCGCTGCGCCAGCGCAGCGTGCACGTGGTGCCCATGAGCTTGGTGAAGATCTTCGACCAGTGCCCGGAGTGCAGCACCACCAGGCCCATGCCGGACAGGACGTGCCGGTGCACCCGCTCGACCACCTCGTCGGACACCTCACCGTGAGCGGCGTGGCCCCACCAGGTCAGGACGTCGGTGCCGGCCAGGACCTCCTCGGTCAGGCCGTGCTCGGGGTCGTCGAGCGTGGCCGTCGCGACGGTCGCCCGCTCGCCCAGCCAGTGCTCGATCCCCCGGCGGATGGCGTTGTGCATGCCGTCGGGATAGATCTTCGCCACGCTGGGCTCGGCCTGCTCGTGCCGGTTCTCGCCCCAGACGGTGACGTGGATGGGCCGGGTGCTGTCCGCGTTCATGCGAGTGTCCTTTTCTCAGTCACTTGACGGCGCCGCTGACGGCGCCGGCGGCGATGTAGCGCTGGGCGAAGATCAGCAGCAGGGCCGCCGGTACGGAGGCGAGCACCGCGGTCGCCATGACGGCGCTCCAGTCCTGCGAGTTCGCGCTGATGTAGTCGTAGATGCCGAGGGTGATGGGCCGCACCTCGGGCGTGCTGGTCAGGGTGAGCGCGAAGAGGAAGTCGCTCCACGCCGACAGGAAGGTGAACAGGGCGGCGGTCACGATCGCGTTCTTGCTGATCGGTACGACGATCGAGACGAACGCCCGCAGGTTGCCGGCCCCGTCCACCAGGGCGGCCTCCACGAGCGCCCGGGGGATGGCGCCCATGAACGCGCGGATGAGCAGCACCGCGAACGGGATGCCCGCTGCGGTGTTGGCGAGGATCAGGCCGAGGACGCTGTTGATCAGGAAGAGCGAGTTGAACAGGGGGTAGAGCGCGTTGGCGATGACCATGACGGGGATCATCTGGGTGATCAGCAGCACCAGCAGGAACACGGCGCCGCCCCTGGTGCGGAAGCGCGACAGCCCGTACGCCGCGGGTGTGGCGATGATCAGGGTCAGCACGACCGTCCCGAGCGCGACGATCAGGCTGGTGACGAAGTTCTGGCCCTGTTCCTCAAGCGCCTGCCCGTACCCCGCGAACGTCAGGTCGAACGGCAGGAGGTCGATGGAGGCCGCGCCGGAGCCGGCCTGCAGGCTGCTGTTCAGCATCCAGTAGACCGGGAAGATCATCACGGCCAGGAAGACGACGCCCAGCACGGTCATGGGCAGCCGGCGCACGGTCGATGAGTGGTTCACGTCAGGCTCGCAATCAGCGCCTCGGCGCGCGAGGGGAGGAGGGGGTGGCGGGCGTCACTCGTGCGGCTCACGCCGGGAGAGGTAGAGGTAGGCCATGGCGAAGACGAGCGAGACCACGATGAGGACGTTGCTGATCGCGGCGCCCTCCCCGAAGTTGAACTCGACGAACGACTTGTTGTAGGCGTTCGTCGCCAGCGTCTGGGTCGAGTTGGCCGGGCCGCCGCCGGTCAGGCCGAGGATGATGTCGACGACCTTGAGCGTGTAGACGACGCCGAGCACCAGCACGACGCTGACGACGGGCCTGATGTTCGGCCAGGTGATGTGCCTGAACGACTTCCAGCCGACCGCACCGTCCAGCGAGCCCGCCTCGTACAGGTCGCGCGGGACCGCCTGCAGCCCGCTGTAGAGGATCGCGACGTTGAACGGGATCCCCAGCCAGATGTTCACCCCGATCACCCCGGCGAGCGCGAGTGCCGGGTTGACCAGCCACGGGACCGGATCGACGCCGAACAGGCCGAGGAAGCCGTTCAGCACGCCGCTCTCCTGGTCGAGGATCCACTTCCAGACCGCGCTGGAGGCGATCAGCGGCAGCAGCCAGGGCAGCAGCAGCAACGAGCGCAGGAACCCGCTCAGCGGGAAGTTGCGCCGGAAGAACAGCGCCAGCGCCAGCCCGATCACGAACTGGAACACGATCGACCCGATCGTGAACAGGGCCGTGTTCAGCAGCGTCGTGGTGAACAGATGGCTGGAGAAGGTGGTCAGGTAGTTGGCCAGGCCGACCCACGGCGCCACGCCGCTGTAGAAGGTCCTGGTCGTGTACTCCTGGAAGCTCATGACGACGTTCTGGACGATGGGATATCCGAAGAACATCGCCACGAAGAGAATGGCGGGCAGGCAGAACAGCCACTGCGCGTGACGTCTGGCTGCTGTCATGAGCCACTCCTTTCGACTGGGGGCGGCTGTTACTCGCCCTGCGCCTGCCGCAGGGCTTCGGCGGGCGTGGCCAGGCCGGTCAGAGCGATCTGCACGGCGTTGTAGATCTTCGTCGCCGCCTTGGGCCACTCAGGCCCGAGCAGCTCGGTGCGCGAGCGCGCGTTCCGGACCGCGCCGACGAACGGCATGATCGTCTGACTGGACGCCCCGAACTTCTCCGCGACCTCCGGGTTCGCCGGGATGTTCTGCCTGACCTCGGCCGACTGGAGCTGGCCGGCCGGCGAGGACAGGCATTTCACGAACTGCCCGGCCTTCGCCATCTTGGTCCGGTCGCCGGTCCGCGGCACGGTGAAGATCTCGCCGCCGAGCGGGGCGACCGGGGACTGCGACGCCAGCCGCGCGGGGATCGCGAACGACGCCCAGTTCACGTTCTGCTGCTCTTCGAGGGCGGGCAGCTGCCACGGGCCGTTGACCACCATGGCGGCCTTGCCGGCGATGAACTGGTCGATCACGTCGTCCTGGCTCCAGATGACGGAGCTCTTCGAGATCGAGCCGTCGTTCTGCAGGTCCACGAGGAACTGCAGCGCCTGCGCGGTCTCCGGCGTCGTGATGTCCTTCTCCGAGCCGCCGTTGGTCCACATGAACGGCAGGAACTGCCATGTGCCCTCGTAGGTGTTGATGTTGCTCATGGCGAAGCCGTAGCGGCCCTGGGCGGTCAGCTTCTTCGCGGTCGCGCGCAGTTCGTCCCACGTCTTCGGGGGCGCGGTGATGCCGGCGGCCGCGAACAGGTCCTTGTTGTAGAAGATCACGAGGGTGTTCACGGCGGGGGCGAGGCCGTACAGCTTGCCCTCGTACGTGCCCGCCTTGACGACGGACGGCACCAAGCCCTCAGCGCTCACGCCGTAGTCGCTCAGCGGTGCGAGCGCGCCGGAGGCGGCGATCTGCTGCCCGTCGGGATTGTCCAGCATGAGCACGTCGGGAAGGGTGCGCGAGGAGCTCTGCTGGAGGACCTTGGGGATCAGCCCGGGTCCGGGGACGTGGTTGATGTCGATGCCGACGCCGAGGCTCTTCGCGCACGCCTGGTAGATCGGATCGTGGCTCTCGTCGTAGTAGTCCTGGATGGTGAGCGTGTTCTTCGATTCGGCGCCGGCGGGATCGGCTCCACCGCACGCGGTCAGGGAGAGAGGGAGGAGTGCCGCCGCCGCGACAGCCACTTGGGACGCCTTTCCACGGCGCTTCCGTGCTGTCTCCATGAGTGAGCCGCTCCTTCTGCGGAATGCGTCAGGCGACCGCGCACGGCCGTTTATCCACGGCGCACGGCAGCGCTGGAGAATTGAGTCATGGAGGGCCCCTGATGCCGCCTGCCTGCGGTTTCGCGGCACGAGCGGATGGAGCCTCTTCGCTTCCTGGCAATGGACACTGGTCTGGCAAAGCGCTTAACCGGCATTCGCTTGTGAAGTATGTTGTGCCTATCGACGAGTGATGTCAACAACAAGTTAAGCGTTTTTACGAACGCGTTTGGGATATAGTCGCAGTGCTTCGCGAGTATCCGCGCACTCCGTACGAGCCCGGGAGGCGGCAGTCATGGTCACGATGCGCGACGTCGCCCAGCGCGCGAACGTCTCCATCGCCACGGTCTCCTTCGTCATCAACGGCACCAAGCGCGTCGCTCCGGCGACCCGGGCCCGCATCGAGGCAGCCATCGAGGAGCTCGACTACCGGCGCAACGTGGTCGCCCGCGCGCTGGCCAGCTCCCGCACGCGCATCCTCGCGCTGCTGCACCCCGACCTGGAGATCAGGCCGAACGCGACGGTGATCCAGTTCGTCATGAGCGCCGCGCACGGCGCCCGCGAGCGCGGCTACGACCTCGTCCTGTGGCCGGTGAACGACGACGAGCAGATGTCGCACCTGCTGGCCGGCGGCCTCGTGGACGGGGCGCTGCTCATGGAGGTGCAGATCCGCGACTCGCGCGTCGACCGGCTGATCGCGTCACGGGTGCCGTTCGCGCTGATCGGCCGGACGGAGGACGACGACCTGCCGTTCGTCGACATCGACTTCACCGCCACGATCGACCAGGCGGTCGAGCACCTCCGCTCGTACGGCCACGAGCACATCGCGCTGGTCACCCAGCGGACGAAGGCGCCGCCGGAGAACGAGCCCGGCCGGATCAGACGGGCGGAGGCCGCCTACCTGCACGCCATGGCGGCGCTCGGCCGATCCCCCGCCGTCGTCACCGTCGAAGGCACCTCGGCCGGCGGCCGGGAGGCCGCGCGCACGCTGCACGAGAGGTTCCCCGACACGACGGCCGTCATCCTGCTCAACGAGGGCGCCTCCGCGGGGCTCGTCAAGGGCGCGCGCGCACTCGGCCTGACCGTGCCCGGCGACCTGTCCATCATCTCGGCCTCGACCACGAGGGAGCTCGGGGAGATGATCGAGCCGTCGCTGACCGTCATGGCGGCGCCGGCGCCCGAGCTCGGCCGCCTCGCCGCGGACGCGCTGATCGACCAGCTCGAAGGCGTCCAGGACGTGCCGCCGCACATCCTCATCCCCTGCACCCTGGTCCCCGGCGAAAGCGTCGGCCCCGCCCCGTCCCGCCCGTAGACGCCCCAGGTCCCCCTGGGCATCCTCCGCCCGGCCCCGTCTCTGGACGTCTCAGTCCAGTTCGGCGAGGACCGCCGCCATTCCGCCGGCGTCGGGCACGCCGAGCTCCACGTACAGGTCCAGCGCTCGTTTGGCGTGATCGCGCACCTGCTCGGAGGCACCTCGATGGACGCGCGCCAGCCCCTCGTGGGCCCGCGCCTCCTCCGGCCGGTCGCCGAGCTCGCGCGCCAGGGCGAGCGCGGCCTCGTGCCAGGCCGCGGCCTGCCCGTGATCGCCGAGCGCCAGGGCGGCCTCCCCCAGCCCGTTGAGCGGGGCGGCCTCGTCGTTCCTGTTGCCCAGCTCGCGGCAGAGCTCCAGCGCCTGCCGATGGTGGTCGAGGGCCTCCTGGGGCCGGCCCTGCCGCCGGTGGACCTGGCCGAGCAGGTCCAGCACGCGGGCCTCGCCGTTCCTGCTGCCGAGCGCGCGATGCAGCTCCAGGGCGCGGCGATGGTGATCGAGCGCTTCTGCGTAGCGTCCCTGCCGCTCGTGGGAGATGCCGAGGCTGCTCAGCGTGTACGCCTCCCCGACGCGGTTGCCGAGCTCGCGGCTCAGGTCGAGCGCGTGCCGCAGGTGGTGGTCCGCCCGCTCGTACGCGTGCTGCCGCAGGCACACGTTGCCCATCGTGTTGTGCGCCCGCGACTGGCCGAGCACGTCGCCCAGCTCGCGGCACACCTCCAGGGCGGGCAGGCAGCTCTCGTACGACTCCTCGTAGCGGCCCTGCCGCCAGTACACCCACGCCAGGTCGAGCAGCGCCAGCGCCTCCGCGGCCCGGTCCCCCGTGCGGCGCGCGGCGTCGAGGGCCTTGCCGTGCAGCGTGATCGCGTCGGCGTGATGGGCGTGACCGTCGAGGTAGGGATGCAGCGTGGTCGCCAGATGCCCGGCGTGCACCGGCCAGCCGCCGTCGGCCGCGTGACCGCCCGCCGCCACGAGGTTGGCCCGCTCGGCGTCCAGCCACGCGGTCGCCGCGGCGTCGTCCAGGAGCGGCACGCTCTCCGGCCCAGGCTCGGGCAGGTCCGGCCTGCGCAGCCTGCCGAACGGATAGAGCAGCCCGATCGCCGTGACCGCCGTGTGCCGGTAGTGGTCGAGCAGCCGGGTGAGCGCGTCGTGCCTGGCCCCCTCGCTCTCCTCGGCCGCTGCGGTGGCCCGCGCGTGCTCGCGCAGCAGGTCGTGGAAGGTGTAGCGGCCGGGCTCCTGCTGGGCCAGGACGTGGGCGTCCAGCAGGTCCTCCAGCAGCGTCTCCGCGTCGTCGGCGGGGACGCCGGCGAGCGCGGCGGCGGCGTAGACGTCCACGTCACGCCCCGGGTGCACGCCCAGCAGCCGGAACATGCGCTGCCGCGCGGGGTCCAGGTGCTCGTACGACAGGGTGAAGGCGGCGGCCACCCCCCGGTCGGACGTGGCCAGCTCGGCCAGCCTGCGACGCTCGTCCCGCAGCCGGCCGGCCAGGTAGCCGACGCTCCAGCGCGGGCGGTGGCGGAGCCGGGCGGCGGCGATGCGCACGGCCAGCGGCAGGAACCCGCAGAGCTGCAGCACGTCGAGCACCGCGCTCGGCTCGGCCTGCGCCCGCTCCCCCACGATCGAGGCGAACAGCTCTACGCCGTCCCTGGCGGGCAGCACGTCCATGGACATCGCGTGGGCGCCGTCGAGGTCGATCAGCCGGCGGCGGCTGGTGATCAGGACGAGGCTGCCGGACGCGCCGGGCAGCAGGGGGCGTACGTGGGCGGTGTCGGCGGCGTTGTCCAGCACGACGACGGTCCTGCGCCCGGCCAGCTCGGCCCGCCACAGCGCCGCCCGCGCTGCGAGCGCGGCCGGCAGGCGCTCGGCCGGCACCCCGAGCTGGCGCAGCAGCGTCTCCAGCGCGGCGCCGGCTTCGACCGGCTCGTGCCCCGCGGTGTGCGCCTGCAGGTCCACGAAGAGCTGCCCGTCGGGGTAGCGGCCGGCGAGGCGGTGCGCGGCGTGGATCGCCAGCGCCGTCTTGCCGATCCCGGCCATCCCATCGATGGCCAGCACCAACCCGCCCGCCCGCACTCCCTCAGCGCCCCGCCCGCCCTCGGCCGTCCGTCCGCTCTCGATGCCGCGCCCGCCCTCAGTGCCGCGCCCGCTCTCGGTGGCCCGCCCGCTCCCGCCTGTCCGTTCGGCGATTCGCTCGATCTCGGCGGTTCGGCCGGCGAAGTCCGGGATGTCGTACGGCAGGAAGTTCGCCCGCGGCCCCGCTTCCCGTACCGGCGGCTCGGGGGCGGCGGCCCGTACCTGCAGGTCCGGGTCGTCACGGAGCACGGCCTGTTCCAGTGCCACGAAGGCCCGCCCGGGATCCAGCCCCTGCTGCTCCACCAGCGACTCACGCAGCGTCCTGGCCACCGACAGTGCCTCGGCCTGCCGTCCCGCGCGATGCAGGGCGAGCATGAGCTGCCCCGCCAGCCGCTCCCGCAGCGGATGGGCGGCCACCCCGGCGGACAGCTCGTCGATCAGGTCCTCGTGCCGCCCCAGCGACAGCTCGATGTCGGCCAAGCGCTCGATCGCCGACAGCCGCCGCTGCTCCAGCCGGGTCCTGGCGCTCTCGGCATAGTCGGCGTGCACGTCCGCCAGCGGCTGACCCCGCCACAGCGCCAAGGCGTCGCGGATCCGCTGGACGGCGGCCCCCGGCTCGGCGTCCGCTTCGACGGCCGCGAGCTGACCGGCGAACTCCTGTGCGTCGAGCCACGGAGGGTCGATCACGTACCCACCGGCCTGGGTGGCGAGCAGCGAAGCGGCTCCCACCTCGCGCAGCGCCCGGCGGATGGCGGTGATGGCGGCCTGGATCTGCGCACGGGCCGTGTCCGGCGGCGTCAGCCCCCACACCGCGTCGATGAGCTGATCGGCGCTGAGCACGCTGCGGGCGTGCAGCAGCAGGTACGCCAGGACCGCACGATGGCGCGGCGCCAGGCCGGTCAGCTCCCGGCCGCCGGCCGTGATCTGGACGGGCCCCAGGACGGCGAACCGTATCTCCACCGCCGCCTCCTTCCCGCCCTTGGCTCTATAGGGACATCCATCGCGAACGCATCGCGAATGTATCAACCCGGCTTCCGATGATGAGTGCACAGGTCAACGAGCCGAGAAAAGGAAATTTGATCATGGAAGCACGTATGAAGAACCCCGCCTTCGTCCTCGCCGACACCACCAAGGGCATCCAGACCATCTACAAGGCCATCTACCAGGGCGGCGTCCCCCAGGAGCTGCTGGAGATCATCGCCCTGCGCACCAGCCAGATCAACGGGTGCAGCGCCTGCGTGCACGCGCACGTCCAGAACCTCAAGAAGTCGGGCGAGTCCGACGAGCGGGTGGGCAATGTGGCGGCCTGGCGCGAGGCGCCGTTCTACAGCGATGTCGAACGAGCGGCGCTGGAGCTGACCGAGGCCGTCACCAGGATCGCCGACCGATCCGCCGACGCCGTGTCCGACCAGCTCTGGGACGAGGTCGCCGACCACTTCGACGAGCAGCAGCTCTCCGCCATCATCCTGACGATCTCCATCACCAACTTCTTCAACCGCATCAACGCCACCATCAAGGAGCCCGCCGGCGCCTCCTGGGCCTGACCCGACCAGCCTTTCCGTTGTTGTACCCGGCGCCGGTGGCCGTGTTTTCTGGTCATGAAGTACACCGTCCGAATCGCAGGGCGCGGACTACGCCGGCGACGAGGAGCTCCGGCTGACCGCCGACCTCGGCCCTGAGGACCCCACCCTGGAGGCCAGGTTGCGCCGCGCGGCGCTAACCGATGATGACCCCGGCGTCGGCGAGTACGGCCATGAACACGCCACCGCACAGAAGCGCTACAGGCCACACCCGCTGGGTGAGCGCGATCACCAGACCGGCGAGCAGCGCGACGAGGGCAAGGATGCGAATGACGTCCATAGTGGAGGTTCTGCCCCTGGATGAGGAGTCATTCGCGTTCAGCCCGTGAGCTGCGCTTGGGCGATCTTGCGGAAGGCCGCGACCAGGCGGCCGCGGTCGTCGGCGCGGGTCGCCAGCGCGACGTGGCACGGCTCGACGCCCTCCAGGGGGATCGTGGTGAGGTCGGGACGCAGACTGCTGCCGCCCAGGCCGGGCGTCACGGCCACGGCCTGACCGCCGGCGATGAGCTCAAGCTTGTCCTCCATGGCGTCGATCATGGGGCCGTCGGGCACCGGGCGGCCGCCGGGGCGCGGTTCGAGGCGCCAGAAGGCGCTCCAGGCGGGATCGGACTGCCGCAGCCGGGGCAGCGGCTCGTCGGCGATGTCGTCGAGGGTGATCGACTCCTTGCCGGCCAGGCGGTGGTCGAGCGGGACCAGCAGGACCCGGGGCTCGTCGTAGAGGATCGTCACGTGCAGCCGGTCGGTCGGGAACGGCAGCCGGGTCACCGCCGCGTCCACGCGGTGATCCAGCAGCGCCTCGCGAGGCTCGTTCCAGGCCAGGTGCATGGTCCGTACGTCGGCGTCCGGGTGGCGGTGGCGCAGCTCGCGCACGGCCGGCGTGATGATGAGGCCGGCTGTGTACCCGATCGTGATGCGGCTGGGCTGCGCGGCGGCCCGGGTGCGCGCCGCGGCCTGGGCGGCGGACCGCAGCAGCGTCTTGGCCAGCGGCAGGAAGACCTCGCCTGCCTCCGTGAGCCGGCTGCCCTGCGGCGTGCGGTCCAGCAGGCGGGCGCCCAGCTGCTGTTCGAGCCGGCGGATCTGCCGGCTCAGTGACGGCTGGGTGAGGTGGAGGACGACGGCGGCGCGGCCGAAGTGCCGGTGCTCGGCGACGACGGCGAAGCACCGCACCAGCCGCAGGTCGAGGTCCACATCAGGGGGCAGCGAGTCGGGCATGGACCCAGCCTAGCTGCGGTGATGCGCGGATCGTATCGCGCCTTGCGAAACATTCATTGGACGTGGCGCGCCGCGTGGCCACAAAGTGGAACCACCGGCCCAGAACCCCCCGCGACACTCGTCGCGGACCTCCGGTTTCCGCTGAACGACCGTACAGGAGCCCTCACATGCCCACAGCACTGATCACCGGCGGTACCAGCGGAATCGGCCGGGCCACCGCCGCATTGCTCCATCGCCGGGGGTACGAGGTGATCGTGACCGGGCAGAACCCCGTCACCATCGCCACCGCTGAGAAGGAGCTGCCTGAAGGAGTCGTCGTCGTACGCGCCGACGCCCGGTCCCTCCCCGACGCCGATCGCGTCGCCGAGGAGATCCGGCGGCGCTTCGGAGCGCTCGACGCCGTGTTCCTCAACGCCGGGATCGTCCGGTCGCAACCGATGGAGGCCTTCGACGAGGCCACCTTCGACGACCTGTTCGACGTCAACGTCAAAGGCCAGTTCTTCACGTTGCAGAAGGTTCTTCCCCTGCTCAACGAGGGGGGTTCGATCATCTTCAACGTCGGCGTCGGCGCCACCAGAGGGCTGCCCAACGGGTCCGTCTCCGTCGCCGCCAAGGGAGCGCTCCTCTCGCTGGTGCCCTCCCTGGCCCTGGAGCTGGCGCCCCGGCGCATCCGCGTGAACGCCATCAGCCCCGGCCCGATCGCGACCGGGATCTGGGCCAAGCAAGGGTTTCCGCAGGATGCGCTGGACGAGATCGCCCGCGCCATTCCCTTGGGGCGGCTGGGGACCAGCGAAGAGGTCGCCGAGGTCGTGGCGTTCCTCGCCGCCGCCGGTTTCGTCACCGGCGAGAACATCGTGGTCGGCGGCGGGGTCGGGCTCAGCGCGTAACCGCCGGGGTCTTGTCAGACCGCGACCGGGTCGAGCCGGTCAGGGGCGGCGGCCAGCGCCGGGTAGTCGGTGTATCCGAGCTCCGTGCCCCCGTACCAGTACTCGTCGCGGACCGGGTTGAGCGGCGCGCCGCGGCGGAAGCGTTCGACCAGGTCGGGGTTCGCCAGGAACGCCCGGCCCAGCGAGATCAGGTCGGCGCCCGCGGCGAGGAGCCGCTCGCCCTCACGCCGGCCGCCGTCGGCGGGGAACGGGGTGGGCCACGGCAGCGCCGGGTTGGCGATCAGCGTGGCCGGCCAGTCGCCGCGGATGCGGTGGAACAGCGGCACACCGGGGTCGGCGAAGACGACGTGCAGGTAGGCCAGGCCCTTGTCCGCCAGCGCGCCGACGAGCGCCGGATAGACGCGCTCGATGTCGTGCTCGCGCATGGCGTTGGCCGTGACGCCGGGCGCGATGCGCAGGCCCACCCGCGCGGGGCCGACCGCGTCGGCGACGGCCTCGGCCACCTCGACCGCGAAGCGGATGCGGCCGGCCACGGACCCGCCGTAGGCGTCGGCACGGTGGTTCGTGGCGTCCGACAGGAACTGGTGGATGAGGTAACCGTTGCCGCCGTGCACCTCCACCCCCTCGAACCCGGCGTCGACGGCGCGCCGGGCGGCGGCGGCGAAGTCGGCCACGGTGGAGCGGATCTCCGCGACGGTCATCTCACGGGGCACGACGCCCGGCTGGGACCCGTTCGGGGTGAAGATCGGGTCGGGGAAGGCCACCGGCGAGGGCGCGACCGGCGTCAGGCCGGTGATGTCCGGGTGGCCGATCCGGCCGCCGTGCTGGAGCTGCAGGAACATCCGGCCGCCCGCGGCGCGCACCGCGCCGGTGACGCGCCGCCACCCGGCCACGTGCGCGTCGTTGTGGATTCCGGGGATGTTGGGATAGGTCTGCCCGACCGCGTTCGGCGTGCTGGCCTCGGCGATGATCAGCCCCGCGGAGGCTCTTTGCGCGTAGTAGGCGGCCATGATCGGCTCGGGGACGCCGTCGGCCGCCGCGCGGTTGCGCGTCAGCGGCGCCATCACCAGCCGGTTGGGCAGGCGCAGAGCGCCGAGGCGGGCGGGCTCGAACAGGCGGGAGTTGTCCATGATCATCTGGTCCGATCTCTCAGGGGTGCCCTGGCAGTGACGACTGTGCTCCTGAGCGCTTCGGAGCGCCTGACGGTCCGCTGACGGTCGCGCTGCGCGGTGCCTGACCGTCGGGCTTCGCGGTGCCTGACCGTCCGCTGACGGTTGCTGCCCGGCTCTGTGTACGGTGGCCACTGTGCGGTTCGGAGTGCTTGGTCCACTGATGGTGCTGGACGACGAGGGCCGGCCGATCAAGGTCCTCGAAGTCAAGGTCAGGGCGCTGCTCGCCGACCTGCTCGTGCACGAGGGCCGCCCGGTTTCCGCCGATCGGCTCATCGACGACCTGTGGGGCGCGGAGCCGCCGGGCAACCCCGCCAACGCCCTCCAGGCCAAGGTCTCCCAGCTGCGCCGGGCGCTCGGCCGCGACCGCGTGGTCTACCAGGCTCCCGGCTACCGGCTGCGGCTCGGGTCGGGCGACGAGGTGGACGCGGACCGGTTCAGGGCCCTGGTGTCCGAGGCCCGGTCGGCCGGCGACGCGCGGGCCGCGCTGCTCACCGAGGCGCTCGGGTTGTGGCGCGGGCGGGCGTACGCCGAGTTCGCCGACGAGGAGTTCGCCCGTACGGCTGCGCACCGCCTGACCGAGCAGCGCCTCGCCGTCGTGGAGGAACAGGCCGAGACCCGCCTGGCTGCCGGCGACCACCTCCTGCTCACCGGGGAGCTCGCCGGCCTGGTGTCCCGTCATCCGCTTCGCGAACGACTGCGCGCGGTCCAGCTGCGCGCCCTGTACCTGGCCGGTCGGCAGGGCGAGGCGCTGGCCTCGTACGCGGAGCTGCGCGACCGCCTGGCGAACGAGCTCGGCGTCGATCCGAGCCCAGAGCTGACCGCCCTGCACCAGGCGATCCTCCGCCAGGACCCGTCTCTTTCCCCACCTCCGGCCAACGACCCCTTCACCGGGGGCAGGACATCGGCCCCACTTCCAGACGGCGCCCCCTTCGCCGCACGCAGGGCATCCGGCTTCCCCTCGGACGGTGTCGCCTTCGGCTCGCGTCAGGGGCCGGGCCCGCCTTCGACCGACGACGCCGACGCTTCGGTGCGCACGGGCTCGAATCTTCCCGCCCCGCTCACCGCCCTGATCGGTCGCGAGCACGCCCTGGACGGGGTCGGCCGACTCCTCGGCGGCACCCGCCTGGTCACCCTGACCGGGCCGGGCGGAGTGGGCAAGACGCGGCTCGCGGTGGAGGTCGCGACGCGGGTCGCCCACTCCCCTGACGCCGATGTGCCCGGCGGGGTGTGGCTGGTCGAGCTGGCCGCCCAGCACGGCGGCATGGCCGACCTCGCGCAGGCGGTCGCCGCCGTGCTCGGCCTCAGCGCCGACGTGCCCACCGCCCCACCAGGACTCGGTACGCCCCGACCGCCCGCCGACCGGCTCGCCGTCGCCCTGCGTGAGCGCCGGACCCTGCTCGTACTGGACAACTGCGAACATGTCATCGACGCCGCCGCCGAGCTCGCGGACCTGCTGCTGCGCGCCGCGCCCGGGCTGCGCGTCCTCGCCACCAGCCGTGAGCCGCTCGGCCTGACGGGCGAGACCGTATTCCTGGTCGAGCCCCTCCAGCCGGCCGACGCGGTACGCCTGTTCGCCGCGCGAGCCGCCGCATCGACGCCGGGCTTCACGCTCGACGCCGAAACCGGCAATACCGGCAAAGCTGGTGGGACGGACGACGCTGGCCAGACCCGCAAGCCTGGCGAGACCGGCGAAGCAGGCCAGGCCGACCAGGCGGGCCAAGCGGCCCAGACCGGCCAGCCGGGGCAGACGGACCAGACCGGCGAGACCGATCAGTCTGGCCAGGCGGGGGAGATCGGGCGGGTGGTGGCTGAGATCTGCCGCCGCCTCGACGGCATCCCGCTCGCGCTCGAACTCGCGGCGACCCGGGTCCGTGGCCTCGGTGTGCGGGAGCTGGCGGCGCGCCTGGAGGACCGGTTCCGGGTGCTCAGCACCGGGCAGCGCGGCGCGCCGGCCCGCCAGCAGACGCTGCGGGCGATGATCGACTGGAGCTGGGAGCTGCTCAGCGCGCCGGAGCAGGTCGTGCTGCGCCGCCTGGCCGTACACGCCGACGGGTGCACGCTGGACGCGGCCGAGGCGGTGTGCGCGGGTGCCGGCGTACCGCGTGAAGACGTGCTCGACCTGGTGACGCGCCTGGTCGACCGGTCCCTGGTCGTCATGGTCGACAGAAAGGAGGGGCCGCGCTACCGGCTGCTCGAATCCGTGGCCGCGTACGCGATGGAGCGCCTGCACGAGGCGGAAGACCTCGCCGGCGTACGCGAGCGGCACCTGCTCCACTACCTCGGCCTCGCCGAACGGGCCGAGCCCGAGCTGCGCGGCCCGCGGCAGCAGGCGTGGCTCGGGCGCCTCGACGCCGAGGCCGCCAACCTGCGATCGGCGCTGGAGGAGGCGGTGCGACGGGACGTGCCGGACGCAGCCGTCCGCCTGGCCACCGCCCTCTGCTGGTGGTGGCTGCTGCGCGGCCGGCTGAGCGAGGGCCGCGGCGCCCTGTCGGAAGTGCTCGCCGTCGCCCCGGAGGCCGCGGAGCTGCGGGTGCTGGAGAGCGCGTTCACGCTGCTGACCGGCGACCGCTCGGGGCCGCGACCGGCCCTCCCCGTGGGGATCGACGATCCGGTACGGCGCGGCCGGGCGGCCTGGCTGCACGCGTACGGGCTGTTCCATGCCGGGATCCCGGCCGCCGGCGAGGAGCTCAACGCCCATGCGCTCGACCTGCTGGCCGACGACGCCTGGGGCACCGCGGCCGCACTCGGGCTGCGGGCCATGCAGGCGCTGATCCGCGGGGACCTCGACGGCGTCGCGCGGGACGGCCTGCGCAGCGCCGAGCTCTTCCGCGAGCTCGGGGACCGCTGGGGCGAGCTGCAGACCGTGTCCCCGCTGTCCACACTCGCCGAGATCAAGGGCGACTACGCGGAAGCCGCCCGCCGTCAGCACCATGGGTTGCGCATCGCCCAGGAGCTGGGCCTGGCGTCGGAGGTCGCCGCGCGCCACTCCGGGCTCGGCCGGCTGGCGCTGCTCTCGCAGGAGTGGGACCAGGCCCATGACCTGCATGATCGGGCTCGGCAACTGGCCGCTCAGCAGGGCTACGTCTATGGCGAGGTACACGCGATCATGGGGCTGGCGCTCGGGGCCCGCCGCTCCGGGGACCTCGACGCGGCGCAGGCGTACCTGGTCCGGCTCCGCGACGAGTTCGTGTCCTCGGAGGTGGGCACGCACCTGCTGCTCGCCGAGCTGGGCTTCACCGCCGAGCTGCGCGGGGACGCGGCGCAGGCCACGGACTGCCAGCTGCGCGGCCTGGAGATCGCCTGCTCGATCGGGGAGCCCCGGGCCCTCGCCCTGTCGCTGGAGGGCCTGGCGGGCGCGGCGGCGCTGTCCCGCGACGCGGACCGGACCGGGTACGCGGCCCAGCTGCTCGGGGCGGCGGACGCGGCACGGCGGAGCGTGGGCACTCCCCTGCCGCCCGCCGAACGCGGTGACGTGGACCGGATCACGGCGGCGGCGACGGCCGTCCTGGGCGAGGCGGCGTTCGCCGAGGCGTTCCGGCGCGGCACCCGCCTGACCTCGCAGGAGGCCGCTCACCTCGCCCGGACCGCACTCGCCCCCACCTCCTGAACGCCCTGAAACCGGGCACGCTGAGTACGGGCTACTCAGGCGCCCGCCCTCCATCCGCGCGACGCTGGTTCGAAGAAAGCAGCACAGCGAAGGGACGAGGAACGATGGCCAAGAAGATGGACTGGCGCTACCTGGACGAGCACCGCCCGGCGATCCACACACTCGAATCGTTCGGCGCGTTCGTCGCCGACTACGCCGTACGTGAGGCGATGGACCAGATCGGCGGCGGCCAGGCGGAGGTCGTCGAGGTGAACGTGCCCCTGCGCATCATGTCGCGGACGGTGCGCAGGACGCTGTCGGCCGAGGACGCGACGGCCTTGGGCGAGACGGCCGAGGAGGCGGCGGGGAGGGCCGCGGCGGTGGACTCCGACTGCCTGGTCATCGAGGGCAGCCTGGGACCGATCACCGTCACGGTGCACCTGGCGATCTGACCCCGCCAGGTCCACCCGGCGATCTGACCCGCCGTGAGCCTCGACTCCCGGCACCCAAGCACGCAGGCATCCCAGGTACCCCGGCACGTAGACCCCGAGGCCGGCTCACGAACGGAAGAGTGGCCTCCGCCAGTCCGGCGCGTCATCCCCATACGGTCCTAAACTGGGCCGATCGCCAGAAGAACGAGGAAAGCCTGGCAAGCACACGTGAGATCTCCGGCGAGGTAGCTGAGGAGAAGGCCGTGGGGATGCACAAGGTCTTTCCGGACTACCGGCGAAGCTGGGCCGCGATGGTGCTCCAGGGCGAGTTCGACCGGAGCACCGTGGCCGACCTGCGGCAGGAAGTGCGCCTGCTCCTCGACGACTACGGCCCCATGCTCATCATGGACGTGAGCCGGCTGGACTCACTCGACAGCGGCGGCGTCGACACGCTCACCGGCCTGACGCAGGAGCTGCGCGCCAAGGGCGGGCGACTGGCGCTGGCGGGCGCGCGGGGGCATGTGCTTCACGCCCTGCATGCGAGCCGGCTGACCAGCATCATCCCGCTCTACCTCTCGGTGGCCGACGCAGTGATCAGCCTCGACCGCGGTGAGACGACAGGCGCCTCGGAGGGCGTACCCGACGGCTGAGCACCCCCGCCCGCGCGGCCCCGCACCCGATCACAGGCTCAACCACGCGCTCGGCCTCGCGCTCGGCTCCGCACTCGATGAGCGGCTCGACCCACGCTCGATCACGCGCGCGGCCCCACGCTGAATCACGCGCTCGATCATGGGGTCGCGTCGAGGTGGTAGAGCGTGCTGAGGAGTGGCCAGGTCAGCGCGGCCATCTCGGCCGGCGGGCGTGGGCAGCCGCGCTGCAGCCAGTCGCCGGCCACCCCGAGCAGCGCCCCCGCGGTGAACGCGGCAGAGACGTCGTGCGGGACCTCGGACAGGGCGCCGGCGTATTCGGGGAGCTCTCCGCCGGCGGTGGCCTCGCTCTGGCGTTCGTGGATGGCGGCGGTGATGCGGCGACGGATGTGGTCGGCCACGTACGCGCTGCCGTGCGGCCCCAGCAGGCTGCGGTAGAGCCCGGCGTGCTCGGCGAGGCTGGCGAAGAAGTCCTGCAGCGACCGCGTCACCTCCGGCTCCAGGGGCGTCTCGCCGGCGCTCGGTCCCGGCAGGGACTGGATCAGGGTGTCGATCATCGCGGTGCAGGCGGCTTCGGCCAGCTCGTGCACGTCCCGGAAATGGTCGTAGAAGGCCGTGCGGCTCACTCCCGCGTGTTCGGCGACGTCGGACACGCTGATCCTGGACAGCTCCCGCTCCTCGACCAGCTTGATCAGCGCGCGCGCCAGGGCCGCGCGTGTGCGCAGGACGCGCCGGTCGCTCGAAGGGGTGTTGCTGTGTTTCGTCGTGGCCACGCCATGAGTTTACCGTCTGCTTACACATGTCAGTTATCTTGCAGTTGTAAGCTAACGTGACAGGGCGGGACGAGCGAAAGGATCACGACATATGCGTATTCGTGTGGGCCGAGCCGTGGCGCGACACCTGGGCGACGCAGCGTGAGCTCCCCGGACAGCATCCTGATCGCCGGCGCGTCGGCCGCCGGGCTGGCCACGGCGGAAGCGCTGCGCCGGCACGGCTACGCGGGCCGGCTGACGCTGCTGGACGCCGAGCCCCACCTCCCCTACGACCGGCCGCCGCTGTCCAAGCAGGTCCTGGCCGGAGCCTGGGAGCCGGGTCGTGCCCAGCTCCGCACGCAGGAGCAGCTCGACGCCCTGGGCGCCGAGTTCGTACGGGGCGAGCCCGCCACGGCGCTGAACGCCGCGGCTCGTACGATCACCACGGCCTCCGGCCGCGTGCTGCACGGCGACGTCCTCGTCGTCGCCACCGGCCTGACCCCCTCCCACCTCCCCGGCCAGAACGGGCCGGCGAGCGGATCCGCAGGCGGATCGCCGCGCGGAACCGCAAGCGGATCGCCGGGCGGGGCCACGAGCGGGCCGGCGAGCGGATCGGCGGGCGGAGCCGCAGGCGGATGGGCGGGCGTGCACGTGTTGCGCGGCCTGGATCACGCGCTGACCCTGCGCGCCCACCTGAGCGCCGCCGAGCGTCTGGTAGTCGTGGGCGAGGGCGTGCTGGGCGCGGAGATCGCCGCCACCGCCCGCACCATGGGCCTGGACGTCACGCTCGCCGGCATGGGCCGCACCCTGCTGGGCGACCAGCTCGGCGACGTGCTCGGCGCGATGCTCGCGGAGGCACACATCGCCCGCGGCGTCCGGCTGCGGCTCGGCGCCCCGGTCGACGGGCTGACCGGGGCGGACGGGCGGGTCACCGGCGTACGCCTGGCGACCGGCGAGCTGCTGCCCGCCGACGCGGTCGTGGTGGCCATCGGCTGCCGCCCGGCGACCGGCTGGCTGGCGGGAAGCGGCCTGACCGTGGGCGACGGCGTGGAGTGCGACTCGCGCTGCCGCGCCGCCGAGGGCGTCTACGCCGTCGGGGACGTGGCCTCGTTCGAGCACGAGGGCATCGGCCGGCGGCTGCGCCTGGAGAACCGGACGAACGCCACAGAGCAGGCCCAGGTCGTGGCGGCCAACATCCTCGGCGCCGACCGCCCATACCTGCCGATCCCCTACTTCTGGACCGACCAGTACGACATCAAGATCCAGGCTCACGGCCTGCCATCACCGGCGGCCGAGGTGAGCATCGCCGAGGGCGACCCGGCGCAGCACCGGTTCGCCGCCGTCTACCGCGAGGGCGGCCGGATCACCGGCGTGCTCGGCTGGAACATGGCCAAGCAGGCCCGCCTGCTCCGGCAGCAGTCCCTGGGCGACTGGCAGGCACAGGCACAGACGCAGGCGCAGGCACAGACGCAGGCACAGACCACCCCACCGCTCACGCCCGCGTGAGCATTCGCACGATCACCCGTTTCGCGCGATTCACCCGTTTCGATCGATCACCCGTTTTCGCACGATCACCGGTTAACGAGGAGATGCCCGATGAGTGGCAACGAGCAGGTCCTGAGCTATCCGATCCCCAGTGACGCGCCGCTGGACCCGCCCGCTGAGTGGGCCGAGCTGCGCGGCACGTGCCCGGTGGCGCACGTCAAGCTGCCCAGCGGCGACCAGGCACGCCTGCTGACCAGGTACGAGGACGTCAAGGAGGTGCTGGCCGACCCGCGCTTCACCCGCCAGCTCAACGCCCCCGACGCGGCCCGGCTGTCGGCCGAGGGCGGCGGGGTGTTCAGCAGCGAGTTCGCCGCGATCATCCCGGACGGCGGCGAGGAGCACCAGCACTGGCGGCGCCTGGTCGGCAAGTGGTTCACCGCCAAGCGCATGTCCGCGCTGCGGCCCCGGATGACCGAGATCGCCGAGGACCTCCTCGACGACATGGTCAAGAGCGGCGCCCCCGGCGACCTCAAGGCGGCCTTGGGCTTCCCGCTGCCCGTCTACGTCATCTGCGACATGCTGGGCGTGCCCGCCGAGGACCGGGACCGGCTCTCGTACTGGTCCGACACCCTGCTCAACCTCACCAGGTACGGCAAGGAGGAGATCGAGGCCGCCCAGGCCGCGTTCTTCGAGTACATGTCCGCCCACGTCGCCGCCAAGCGCGCCGAGCCCGGCGACGACCTGCTGAGCGAGCTGATCGCGGTCGGCGGCCCCGAGGACGGCGGGCTGTCCGACATCCAGATCCTGGTCACCGGCATGGCGCTGCTGGTCGCGGGGCACGAGACCACCGCCAACATGATCGGCAAGATGGTCTCCATGCTGCTCGCCGACCGCGCCCAATGGGAGCGCCTGCTGGCCGACCCGTCGCTGATCCGCACCACGGTGGAGGAGACCCTGCGCCTCGACGCCAACTCCGGCTTCGGCCTGCCGCGCTACCTCAAGGAGGAGACCGAGGTCAGCGGCACGCACCTGCCCAAGGGCACCACGGTCATCTGCAGCATGGCCGCCGCCAACCGCGACGAGAGCGCCTTCGAGGCCGCCGCGGACATGGACCTGAGCCGCAGCCCCAACCCGCACCTGGCCTTCGGCGCCGGCGCGCACTCCTGCCTGGGACAGTCGCTGGCCCGCACGGAGCTGCAGGTCGTGCTGGAGGTGCTGCTGCGCAAGCTGCCCACGCTGGAGCTGGCCGTGCCCGAGGCGGAGCTGGAGCGCGTGGAAGGGCTGGCCGTCGGCGGTCTGCGCACCGTCCCGGTCCGCTGGTGACCCCGAGACCCGAGAGAGGATCCCTGTCATGAAAGTCATCGTCGACGAGGACAAGTGCTGCGGCGCCGGTCAGTGCGTACTGATCGCGCCTGAGGTGTTCGACCAGAACGAGGACGACGGCATCGTCATCCTCCTTGAGGCCGCGCCGGGCGCGGACCAGCACGCGGCGGTCCGCGAAGCGGCCGCCGTCTGCCCGGGCGCCGCGATCGAGCTGAGCGAGGCGTAGGCGCCGGATCACAGGAGGCCCCGCGGCGATCACCGCCGCGGGGCCGAGTGCTGCCGACGGTCAGTGCGCGGCCGGCCGCATCCTGGTGTACAGCAGCAGCGCGAGGCCGCCGATGATCGCGACGAGGCCGAGGACGGACAGGCCCAGCGCGTACGTGCCGGTGGCCGCGAGCAGGGCGCCGACGAGAGCGCCCGCGACGATGCCGCCACCGCCGGCCCCGAAACCGTTGATGATCCCGGTGGCCGGGCCCACCGCGTGGGCGGGCAGGTCGGTCACGGCGATCGCCCAGATGTTGGGCGTGTAGGCGGCGGTGAAGTAGCCGAGCCCGAGGCAGATCAGCGCGAACTGCAGCACGGGGTTGGTCGTGAACGCGACGCCGGCGAGCAGGACCCCGCCGACGACGAGCCCGGAGACCGCGATGGGGCCGCGCCGGCCCGTGCGGTCGGCGAGGAGCATCATCGGCACGGTCAGCACCAGCGAGACGAGGTACGGCGCCGCGGCGAGCAGGCCGTTGATGCTCGTCGCGAAGCCGAACGTCGGCACGATGAGCGGGATGAACAGCGTGATCCCCCAGAAGAGCATGCCGTTCGTGAAATAGCTGAACACGAGCAGCACGAACCGCCAGCCGCCGAACGCCGCGAAGGTGAGCCGCCCGCCACTCTTCTGACCTGCGGTGGAGACGGTGGTGGTGCCGGGCGCGGTCGGCAGGAACCTGGCGTACAGGGGCAGGATGACGACGAGCCCGATCGCGCCCAGCACCCAGAACATCGGCCGCCACCCGAACGACGCCTCGACCGGGGTCAGGACGAAGAAGCCGAGCGCCAGGGCGAGATACTGCCCGTAGTACTGGATCATGGCGCTGGCCCGGCTCATCTCCCGGTCGTCGAACCAGGCCTTGGCCATCCTGAACTGCTGGGGCCAGTAGATCCCCTCGAAGATGCCGACGCCGACGCGCAGCGCGACGAGGACGCCGACGGAGTCCGCGAAGCCGATGAGCACCGTGCACAGCGAGTAGCCCGCGACGGTGGCGAGCAGGATCCACTTGGCGTCGATCCTGGCGGTGAGGAAGCCGCCGAGGAAGTTCGCGATCAGGTAGCCGACGAGGAACGCGGTCAGGGCCAGGCTCGACGTGCCGGCGAACTTCTCGCCGGAGAACCCGAGGTCGGTGGAGATGTTCTTGATCCCGACCGACAGGTTGGAGCGGTCGAGGTAGGCGACGAACAGGCCGACGAGCAGCAGTCCGCTGATGCGCAGCCATTTGTGCGGCAGAGTCGGAGTCAGGGCGGGGGCGTGGGTGGGGTGCGGGTCCGATGGCACGGGTTGTTCCTTAGTGCTGTGCGGTGTGCGGTGCGGTGCGGTGTGCGGTTCGGGGTGCGGTTCGGTGTCGGGTGGTCAGGCTCGGTACGCCTCGATGACGGTCCGGTCGATCTCGATGCCGAGCCCAGGGCCGTGGGGCACGGACATCACCGGCCCGATGGCGAGATCCGACAGGTTCTGCCGGAAGGAGTTGGGTGCCTGGTCGAGCTCGATGACCGGCGGTGTGCGCCCGAGCGAGGGGGTCACGACGGGCAGCGCGGTGGCCAGGTGCAGGCCCGCGGCCACGGTGATCGCGGAGCCCCACACGTGGGGCAGCGTCGGGATGCCGTGGACGCTGGCCAGGCCGGCGATCAGCAGCGTCTCGCGGAGCCCGCCGCAGGCGGTGGCGTCGGGCTGCAGCAGGTCCACGGCCCGCGACTCGATCAGCTCCGCGAAGCCCCAGCGGGTGAACGCCGACTCCCCTCCCGCGATGGGCACTCCCGTGGACGCCCTCAGCTCGCGGTAGCCGGCCAGGTCCTCCGGGATCACCGGCTCCTCGAAGAACCACAGCGCGTCCGGCTCGGTCTCGCGGGCGAACATCAGGGCCTCGGCCGTGGTGTAGCCGCGGTTGGCGTCGGCGGCCAGGAGGACGTCAGGCCCCAGCGCCGCGCGTACGCGGTGCACGCGCTCGATGTCGGACCGCAGGCCGGCTCCGACCTTCATCTTGACGTGGCGGTAGCCCTGCTCGACGAGGTGCCGCGCCTCGGCTTCGAGGTCGTCCTGCCATTCGCCGCCGTAGTAGAACGCCGAGGCGTAGGCCTCGAACGACTCCGGCGCCCGGCCGCCGAGCAGCCGGTGGATCGGCTGGCCGAGCGCCTTGCCGACGATGTCCCACAGCGCGATCTCGACGCCGGAGATCGCGGCGATCGGAACGCCCGCGCGCCCCCACTCGCGGCCGCGGTTGTACATCGACTCCCACAGGGCGATGTGCTCGAACGGGTCCGCTCCGACCAGCAGCGGGGCGTACACGGAGTCGATGAGCGCGCGGCTGCCCTCGGCGGGGCCGAAGCACTCCCCCCATCCGATGATCCCCTCATCGGTCACGATCTCCACGAGGCAGCTGCTGCGGGTCTCCCACGACCACTGGGACATCCCGAACGGCGTCCGCAGCTTCTCGGCGACCACGTGCGTGCCGACCGACGCGATTCTCATGTCCTGGACTCCTTCGTCGTCGCGGGCGGGGCCACCGAGCCCCGCCTGATCAGGGTGCTCGGCACGACCCAGGGCCCTGGATCGACGCTCTCGCCCGCGGCCAGGTCGAGCAGCAGCCGCCCCGCGAGGGCGCCCATCTCCTCCACCGGCTGGTCGATCACGGAGATGGCCGGCTGGTACAGGGTCATCCACCCCGCGTCGGTGAACCCGATGACCGAGACCTCGTCCGGGCAGGCACGGCCGGCCGTGCGGACGGCGCTGACGATCCCCTCCGTGACGAGCGCGTTGAAGCCGATCATCCCGGTGACGCCCGGGTGCGTGCCGAGCAGTTCGCCGGCCGCGGCCTCCCCGCCCGCCCGCGTTCCGTCGGTGTGGCGCGCGTGCCCGCGGCAGCCGGGCCGCCCGGCCACGGCCGCGTGGAAGCCCGCCGCACGGGCGCGGGTGGTGGACGCCTCCGGGGGGCCGAGGATCATGGCGATCTCGGTGTGCCCGAGCGCGAGCAGCTCGGCCGCCGCCGCGGCGACGGCCTCCCGCTCGTCGGTGACGATCGCGGGAACGTGTACGTCGTCGAGCACGCGGCTGACGCTGACGACGTGACCGAACGCCCGCAGGTCCGTCTCGTCCAGCGAGCTGCCGACCGACGGGACGATGACCAGCCCGGCCGGCCGGTAGGAGCGGAGCAGGTCGAGCTGGCGGCGCTCGATCTGCGCGTCGTCATCGCAGTTCATCAGCATCAGCGAGTAGCCGCTGCCGGCCAGCCGGCGTTCGATCGCGCGGTGCAGGCGGGCGTAGAACGGGTTGCCGATGTCGGCCACCAGCACGCCGATCATCGGCGTGCGGGAGGCGCGCAGGCTCCGCCCGACCGTGTTCGGCCGGTAGCCCTGCGCCTCGATCGCGGCGCGGACGGCGGCGCGGGTCTTCTCGCTGACCTGGCCGGTCCCGTTGAGCACCCGGGAGACGGTCTGCGCGCTCACTCCTGCGGCGCGCGCGACCGTGTAGATGGTCGCCTTCGCTTGTGGCACAGTCTCGACTACTCTCCGTGCTGTTATCGATAACTGTCATGCTACGAGCAAGCTACAACGTCTTCGACCAGGGCCACAAGCCTCGGTCACATCCCGGGCTCGCCCAGCTTGAAGCCCAGCACGGCGGAGAGCCGCCGGGCCGTCTCCGCCACGACGGCGCCCATCTCGTGCAGGCGGGCCGGCGCCGCCGCGCGCGTCACGGACACGCTGATCGCCGCGGTGATCAGCCCTCGGTGGTCGCGTACGGGCGCCGACACCCCGGCGGCGTTGTCCTCCAGCTCCATGTCCGAGACCGCGTAACCGGCCGAGCGGACGTGGGCGAGATCGGCCAGCCACTCGTCCGCGCTGCTCACGGCACTGTCCAGCCCGGAGGGCAGGGTGGTGCGCAGCAGGTCGCGGACGGACTCCTCGTCCCACTCGGCCAGCAGCGACCGGCCGGCGGCAGCCATGATCACCGGCACCGAGACGCCCTCCCACACCCGGTGATAGGCGCGCGACGACGGCACCGACAACAGCGTCAGCACCATGTTGCCGCGCAGCACGCCCAGGTAGGCGTCCTCGTCGAAGGCCGTCGCCAGGCTCCGCAGGAACGGCGCGGCCACCTGGACGAGCCTGGGCAGGTGGGTGCGCGAGGCGAGCGCGAACAGCCGCCACCCGAGACGGTAGCGCCGGCTGATCGGGTCCCGCTCGACCATGCCCTCGATCTCGAGTGCCCGCAGCGCCCGGGAGACCTGGCTCTTCTCCCTGCCGAGCCGCTGCGCGATCCAGCTGACCCCGAACCCGTCAGCGTCCCGATCATCGCCGTGACCAGCGAGTACTTCGAGGATCTCCATGTCACGGCGCAGCCCGGCCGACGACGTTGGCGGCTTCTCGCTCATCCCCATCCGTTCATGACGAAACCACTTCATAACTGTTGCGGTAGTTGCACCCGACTTTGCGCTGATTGCAACACATCGCATACGTTTGCGAACTCATGCAAGCGTAGGCGAAGGCGGTACCCCCATGAATTTCAGCGAGTACGTGGTCTCACGCTGGGACACTCTCTCGCTGGCCGCCGCCGAACACGCCCTCGTCGTGGCGATCGCCATCGTCATCGCCACCGTCGTCGGAGTCGGCATCGGGCTCCTCAGTTACGACTCCCCCAAAGCACGCGGCAGCTCGATCGCGATCTCCGCGGCGATCCTGACGATTCCGTCGCTCGCGCTGCTGACCCTGCTCATCCCCTTGACCGGGCTCGGCTGGGGCTCCACGTTGCTCTCGCTCACCGTATACGCGTTCCTGCCGATCATCCGCAACACCGTGACCGGGCTGCGCGGGCTGGACCCGGCCACCGTGGAGGCCGGACGGGGCATGGGCCTGAGCCGTACCCGGCTCATGCTGCGCCTGCAGCTCCCGCTCGCCTGGCCGCTGGTCCTGACCGGCGTGCGCATCTCGACGCAGATGCTGATCGGCATCGCCGCCACCGCCGCCTTCGTGGACGGCCCTGGACTCGGGACGCAGATCTTCGAGGGCCTGTCCCGGCTCGGCTCGGCGAACTCGCTGAACGCCACCCTCGCCGGAACGCTCGGCATCGTCGTCATCGCCGTCCTGTTCGACCTGTTCTTCTTCGCCGTCCGCCAGCTGACCACCCCGAGGGGGCTTCGTGTTCGACCGTGACACCGAAGGCGTGCGCATCGAGTTGCGCTCGCTGACCAAGCATTACCCGGGGCAGCCCGCCCCAGCGGTCGACGACATCAGCCTCGACATCCCGGCCGGCGAGCTGGTCGTCTTCGTCGGCCCCTCCGGCTGCGGCAAGACCACCACCATGAAGATGATCAACCGCCTGGTCGAGCCCACCTCGGGCGAGATCCGCATCGGCGGCCAGGACGCGCTCAGCCTCGACCCCGACGAGCTGCGCAGGCACATCGGGTACGCCATCCAGCAGGTGGGCCTCTTCCCGCACCAGACCGTCGCCCAGAACATCGGGCTGGTGCCGAAGCTGCTCGGCTGGCCGGCCGGCCGGATCGCGGCCCGGGTGGAGGAGCTGCTCGCGCTGGTCAGCCTGGAGCCGTCGGCCTTCCGCGACCGCTACCCGCGCCAGCTCTCCGGCGGGCAGCAGCAGCGTGTGGGCGTGGCCAGGGCGCTGGCCGCCGACCCGCCCGTGATGCTGATGGACGAGCCGTTCGGCGCCACCGACCCCATCACCCGCGAGCACCTGCAGAACGAGTTCGTGAAGCTGCAGAAGCAGCTCCGCAAGACGATCATCTTCGTCACGCACGACTTCGAGGAGGCCATCAAGCTGGGCGACCGCATCGCGGTGCTGCGCGAGGGCTCGAAGATCGCGCAGTACGACACGCCCGCCGCCATCCTCGCCGCCCCCGCCGACGACTACGTCGCGGGCTTCATCGGCCAGGACGTCACGCTCAAGCGGCTGGCGCTGCTGCGCGTGGCGGACGTACCGGCCACCGGCACGCTCCCCGACCCGCTCCTGCCGCAGGTCGCCGCCGACGCCAGCCTCCGCGAGGCGCTGGACGCCATGATGGCCCACGGATCCGACCGCTGCAGCACGCCCGGGGGTGTGCTCACCTACGCCGCGCTGTGCGCGGCGCTCGGCACCCGGCCCGCGCCCGCCCGCGAGGAAGTGATCTCGGGTGACCGCTGAGACCCTGGCCGTCGGCCGGGCCCGCCCGGCCGGCCGCTCGTCCGGCCTGCGCCACCTCGTCACGCCCGCCGTCGTCTGCGCCGTCCTGGCCGCCCTGTACGCCTGGGTCGGCACGCTGGAGCTGGACTCCATCGAGCAGCGCAGCCTCAACGGAACGGTGCTCCTGACCAAGGCGATCGAGCACGTGCAGATGACGGTCGCGGCCACCGCCCTCGTCGTGGTGATCGCGATCCCGCTGGGCATCGTCGCCTCCCGCGCCAGGAACCGGCTGATCACCCCGGTCATCCTCACCATCGGCAACCTCGGCCAGGCGATCCCGTGCATCGGGCTGCTCGTGCTGTGCACGTTCGTGATGGGCGTGGGCTTCCAGACCGCGCTCGTCGGCCTCGTCGCCTACGCCGTGCTCCCGGTGCTGCGCAACACCATGGTCGGGGTGCAGCAGGTCGATCCCGCGCTCATCGAGGCCGCCCGCGGCATGGGCATGACCCGAGGCCAGATCCTGCGCAGGGTGGAGCTCAAGCTGGCCGTCCCCGCCATCCTGGCCGGGCTGCGCACCGCGCTGGTGCTCACCGTCGGCGTCGCCACGCTGGGCGCCTTCGTCGCGGCCGGCGGCTTCGGCGAGCTGATCATCAACGGGCTCAAGCTGAACCGGATGCCCGTGACCATCGTCGGAGGCGTGCTGACCGCGTGCATCGCCTTCCTCGTCGACTGGCTCGGCGGTCTCGCCGAGAGCCTGCTCAAGCCACGCGGCATGTGACGTACGAACTCCGCGGCAATTTCCCCCGATCACAACCAAGAGGTGTCCCTGTATGATCTCCCGCCCGCTTCGACAGACGTTCCCCCTGCTCGCCGCCGCGGCTCTGGCCATCACGACGGTCAGCGCCTGCGGCTCAGCCGACGCCGTGGAGTCGGGCAGTGCAGGCAACGAGCTGGCGGGCGCCAAGTTCGTCGTCGGTTCCAAGGACTTCACCGAGAACATCATGCTCGGCAAGATCGCCGTTCAGCTGCTGACGGCGCACGGGGCCGAGATCGTCGACAAGACCAACCTCGGCGGCACCGTGCCCAACCGCAAGGCCCTGACGGCCGGCGAGATCGACATGTACTGGGAGTACTCCGGCACCGGCTGGATCGAGCACCTGCGCAACACCACCCCGATCCAGGACCCGGCCAAGCAGTTCGCGGCCACCGCGAAGGACGACCTGGCCAAGAACAAGATCCAGTGGATCGGCCCCACACCGCTGAACAACACCTACGCCCTGGCCATCCGCTCCGAGAAGGCGGCCGAGCTGGGGGTCAAGACGGTCTCCGACGTGGCGAAGCTGGCTCAGACGAAGCCCGAGGAGATCACGATCTGCATCGAGACGGAGTTCTCCACCCGTGACGACGGGCTGCCCGGCCTGAGCAAGGCCTACGGCATGACCCTGCCGAAGAAGCAGATCAGCCTGCTGGACACCGGCGTCGTCTACACCGAGACCGACAAGGGCCAGACCTGCAACTTCGGCGAGGTGTTCACCACCGACGGCCGCATCGCCGCGCTCGGCCTGACCGTGCTGGAGGACGACAAGAAGTTCTTCCCGATCTACAACGCGGCCATGACCATGCGGCAGGAGACGTACCAGAAGCATCCCGCGCTGGAGAAGGTGCTCCAGCCGGTGATCGCCAAGCTGGACGACGCCACCATGCAGCAGCTCAACGCCAAGGTGGACGTGGACGGCGAGGAGCCCGCCAAGGTGTCCGCCGACTGGCTGGGCAAGCAGGGCTTCCTCGGCGACGCCGCCTGAGCCGCCGGCTCAGGCCGTGACCTGGTCGAGCAGCTCCAGGAGGTGGCGGTACGGCTTCCCGGTGGCGCGCGTCAGGCCGAGCTCGCAGGTGCGGTTGACCGAGGCGTGGGCGGCGAAGTCCCCCTCGGTCACCGCGGCCGCCTCCGCGCGGGTGGCCGAGTCGGTCAGCTCCGGGTGCAGCAGCCCCCGGTCGCCGGCGAAGCCGCAGCACTGCCACCCCTCCGGTACGGTGACCCGCTCGGCGACCGCCTCGGCGATCCTGGCGATGGCGGCGTCCAGCCCGAGACGGGTCGAGGAGCAGGTCGGATGCAGGGCCAGGGACGGCAGGCGGCGCCGCACGGTCAGCCGGGGCAGCAGGTGCCCGGCCGTGTAGGCCACCGCGTCGGTCACCTGGAGGCCCGGGACCAGGTGCTCGAAGCCCTCGGTGCAGGACGCGGCGTCGCTGACCACCGCGATCCGGCCGTCGCCGGTGGCCGTGCGCAGCACGTCGCGCACGCGACGGCCCATGGCCTCGTGGCCGTCGGTGTAGCCCTTGGACGACCAGGGCGTGCCGCAGCACAGGCCGCCGATCCCCTCGGGGATGTGCAGGCGCACGCCCGCCCGCTCGGCGAGCCGCCGGAAGGCGGCCAGCACGCCGGGGCCGCCCTCGGCGGGGCCGAACAGGGTGTTCAGGCAGGACGGGACGTAGACGACGTCGGCGTCCGCGACCGGGTCCTGGCGGCGGCGCGTTCCGCCGCCCGGCAGGTCACGGCTCCACTGCGGGACGGTGTCCTGGCCGACGACGGCGCGGGCGGCCCGGCTCGCGGTCTCGGGCAGCCGGGGCGGCACGGCGGCGGCCGTGTCGAGAGCCAGGTTGAGCGCGCCGGTCACCGTCTGCCAGCGGTCGGCGGCCGTCTTCCAGCCTCGCTGCGCCAGGCGGCCGTGGCGCTCGGCGCGCAGGCGCTTGGTCAGGTCGCCGGTGTTGATCAGGACGGGGCAGGCGGTGGCGCACATGCCGTCCACGGCGCAGGTGTCCACCGCGTCGTAGCCGTACTCCTGCTCCAGCTCGCGGGCGAGCGCGTGGTCGCCCGCCTCCTGGGCGGCGGCGAGCTCGCGGCGCAGCACGATCCGCTGGCGCGGGGTCGTGGTCAGGTCGCGGCTGGGGCAGACGGGCTCGCAGTAGCCGCACTCGACGCACCTGTCCACCTCGGGCTCGACCGTGACGACGGTCTTGAGGTCGCGCAGGTGGGCGTCCGGGTCGTCGGTGAGCACGACGCCGGGGTTCAGCGTGCCGGCGGGGTCGCACAGGCGCTTGACCTCGCGCATCACCTCGTACAGCTCGTCGCCGTACTGGCGGCGGACGAACGGGGCCATCACCCGGCCGGTGCCGTGCTCGGCCTTCAGCGTGCCGCCGCGCTCCAGGACGGCCTGGACCAGGTCCTCGGTGAAGTCGGCGTAGCGCGCCAGATCGGTGTCGAAGCGCTCGTTGAGCATGAAGTGCAGGTTGCCGTCCTTGGCGTGGCCGAAGACGACGCTGCGCTCGTAGCGATGCTTGGCGAACAGGTCGTTCAGGTCGTCGCACAGGTCGGCCAGGACGGGGACCGGGACGGCGACGTCTTCGAGCAGCGCGGTGGTGCCGCTGGGGCGGGCTCCGGCGACGGAGGCGTACAAGCCCTTGCGGATGTGCCACAGCGCCGCCCGTCCGCCGCTCTCCCTGCTGAGCCGGGCCGGGGCGGACAGCTCCAGCTCGGCGAACACGTGCTCGGCGGCGCGCTCGCGCTCGCCGAGCAGGTCCGCGTCCGACTCCTGCCACTCGATGAGCAGCGCGGCGTGCTCGGCGACGGCCAGCGTACGCAGGACGTCGTCGGCCTTGGGGTCGGTCTGGGCCACCCGCAGGGACTCGGCGTCCAGCAGCTCGACGGCAGCGGGCTCGGCGGCGACCAGACCGGGCATCGCGGCCATCGCCTGCCGCAGGCTCGGGAACACCAGCAGCCCGGTGGCGGCCAGCCGGTGCGCGGGGACCGTGCGCAGCACGGCCTCGGCGACGAACCCGAGGGTGCCTTCGCTGCCGATGACCAGGTGGGCGAGGATCTGCGCGGGCGAGTCGTGGTCGAGGAAGCTGTTCAGGCCGTAGCCCATGGTGTTCTTGAGCGCGAACTGGGCCTCGATGCGGCGCACCGAGCCGGGGTTGCCGCGGACGCGGTCGCGCAGCCGTTCCAGGCCCGCCGCCAGCTCGGGCTCCAGGGCGCGCAGGCGCTCGTCGGCGTCGGGGGCGCCGGTGTCGAGCACGGTGCCGCTGGGCAGCACCAGCGTCATCGACTCCAGCGTCCGGTACGTGTTGGCGTGCGTGCCGCAGGTCATGCCGCTGGAGTTGTTGGCCACGACCCCGCCGATCGTGCACGCCGACTCGCTGGCCGGGTCCGGGCCCAGCTTGCGGCCGTACGCGGCGAGGCGGGCGTTGACCTGCCGCAGCACCGCGCCCGGCTGCACCCGTACGCGGGCGCCGTCGTCGAGCACCTCGATGCCGCGGAAGTGCCGGCGCGTGTCCACCAGCAGGTGCTCGCTCACCCCCTGCCCGCTCAGGCTGGTCCCGCCCGATCGGAACGTCAGCTGCAGCCCGGCCCGCATCAGGGCCGCCACCTGCCCGGCGCTCTCGGGCACCAGCACGGCCTGCGGGGTGAGCAGGTAGTGGGAGGCGTCGTGGGCCATGCCGAGCCGGTCGCTGGCCCGGGTCCGGGTGATGCCGGGCACGGCGGTCTCCACCGCCGCGAGGACGGCGGGGTCGGGCGCGCTCAGCCGTCGCGATTCAGGGCGCGGTTCAGGGTGGGTCACGCTCGTGCTCTCTTCGTACGGGTCGGTGTGGTGTGCGTACGCCCGGCGGCGGGGCCGGGGCCGGTCTTCGTCCGTCTAACGGCGGGGGTCGATGTGGATCTTCGGACCGGGACCGGCCCCGGCCGGGCGGCGTCCGGCCAGGATGCCGACCGTCTCGGCCAGGCCGGCCGTGACGGCCACCAGCGGGCGGGCGTCCACCGAGCCGTCGGCGTAGGCGGCGATGGCGCCGGCCAGCCCGGCCGAGCCGCCCAGGATGCCGACGGCGGTGACGTCCTTGAGCACCAGGTCACGGGTGTCGAGGGTACTCGGCGTGCCGGCCAGGCCGATGAGGACCACCCGCCGGGCGGGCTCGACGAGTTCGAGGGCGAGCCCCGGCAGGCCGGGGGCGTTGGAGGCGTCGACGACGGCATGCCAGGGCAGCTCAGGCAGCGACGCCCTGGTCCAGACGCCCGCCGACGCCGGGTGGGCATCCGCCCGCGCCGACGACCCGGCCCGGACGGCGGCGGTGGCGAGGCCAAGGGGCTGGGCCAGGCGGAGGGCTTCCTGGTCGCGGCAGAGCAGGTGGGCCTCGATCCCCTGGGCGCGCGCGAACAGCGCCGCCAGCAGGCCGATCGTGCCCGTGCCCAGGATCAGCAGCCGCTCGCCCGGCTGGAGGCCGGCGGCCTCGACGGCTCTGAGCGCGTTCCCGCCCGGTTCGGCGAGCGCGCCGAGCGTGGGGTCCACCGTGTCCGGCAGCGGGTGCAGCGCCGTCACCGGCACGGCGAGCTGCTCGGCCAGCGCGCCGGGACGGCCCCGGCTGATGCCGATCTCCGCCAGCTCCGCGCACACGTGGTGGCGGCCCGCGCGGCAGCGGGCACAGCGCCCGCAGCCCAGCATGGTGTCGCCGGTCACCCGCCGGCCCAGCCACTCCGCCGCGACCCCGTCCCCGAGCGCGGTGACGACGCCGCACCACTCGTGGCCGGGCCGCAGCGGATACCACGAGCGGCCGGTGTGCAGGTAGCTCATCTCGCCGGTGAACAGCTCCACGTCGGTGCCGCAGACGCCCACCCGCTCGACGTCCACGACCACCTCCCCGGGCGTCGCGACCGGCGGCTCGATGTCCCGCACCTCGGCCTTGCGCGGGCCGGTGAAGACCAGCGCCCGCACTACCGGGGGCCCAGAACCTGCTGGCGCTGCCGCCCGAGCCCGTCGATGCCGAGCTCCATGACGTCGCCGGGCTGCAGCCAGATCTGCGGGTCGAAGCCCATGCCCACGCCGGGCGGGGTGCCGGTGTTGATCAGGTCGCCGGGCTCCAGCACCATGAACTGGCTCAGGTGGTGCACGATGAAGTACGGGTCGAAGACCATCGTCTTGGTGGTGCCGGTCTGGCGGCGGGTGCCGTTGACGTCCAGCCACATGCCGAGGTCGCGCACGTCGGGGATCTCGTCCGGGGTGACCAGCCACGGCCCGGCCGGGTTGAACGTCTCGGCCGACTTGCCCTTGCTCCACTGGCCGCCGCGCTCCATCTGGAACGCGCGCTCGCTGACGTCGTTGACCACGCAGTAGCCGGCGATGGCGTCCTTCGCCTCCTCGACCGAGTCGAGGTAGGAGGTGCGCTTACCGATGACGATGCCCAGCTCCACCTCCCAGTCGGTCTTGGTGGAGCCGCGCGGGATGCGCACGTCGTCGTACGGGCCGACGAGCGTGTTGGGCGACTTGGTGAACAGGATCGGCTCGTCGGGCACCGCCTGGCCGGTCTCGGCGGCGTGGTCGCTGTAGTTCAGGCCGATGCACAGGATCTGGTGCGGGCGGGCGATCGGCGCGCCGATCCGCTCGCCGGCGAACTCCCGCACGTCGCCCTCGGCGACCCGGCCGGCCAGCAGCGCGGCGCCGCCTTGGGCGAAGAAGCGCTCGTCGAAGTCGGGGGTGACGTCGGAGACGTCGATGTAGTGGGTGTCGTCCACGCGGACGACGGGCTTCTCGGCGCCGGGCGCGCCGATGCGCATGAGGTGCACGGTCATTTCTCCGTCGGTTCGGAAATCAGGGGATGAACTGGATCGACTGGGAGGCGGTGAGCGTCACGGGTGCTCCTCGCCCGAGACGGCGGCGCGGATCGCGGGCAGGTCGTCGACCAGCGCCTTCAGCGGCGTGCGGTAGGCCAGGGCGCTGACGCTGATCGCGCCGCTGGGCACGATGGGCGAGGTCAGGTAGGCGGGCACGGCCAGGCAGTTGACGCCCGGCTCGTTCTCCTGGTCGTCGACGGCGTAGCCCTGCTCGCGGATGCGGGCCAGCTCGGCGTGCAGCTCTCCGGCCGTGCCGATGGAGCGCTCGGTCGGCCGCTCCAGGGCCCGGCCGCCGGCCCAGGCGCGTACCGCGTCCTCGTCGGGCAGGACGCCGGCCAGCAGCACCTTGCCGACGGCGGTGCAGTGGGCGGGGTTGCGGCCGCCGACGACCGAGGTCAGCCGCACCGCGCCGGACGGCGGGTCGAGCTTGGCGCGATAGACGACCGAGGTGCCTTCGAGGGCCGCGTAGTGGATGGTCTCGCCGTAGCGGTCGCAGAGCTTCTTGAGGATCGGGGTGACGCGGAGGTGGTCGGGGCGGGCCTCGTGGTGGGCGAAGGCCATCCGCAGGAACTCGTCGCCGAGCTCGTAGCGGCCGTGGCCGTTCTGCGTGGCGAACCCGGCCCTGCGCAGCGAGGCCAGCGCGCGGTGGACCGTCGGCTTGGGGCTGGCCACCGCCCGCGCCATCTCCTCCAGCCCGATCCCGTCGGGGTGGCGGGCCAGCTCCGCCAGCACCGCCAGCACGCGATCGGATCCGACGAGCTTGGGCTCGTCCGTCGGCTGGGTCATATTCCGGATGTTAGACCATGGTTCCGGAATCCGGAAGTTCGCCCCTTTCTGGGAGGCCGAGGTGGCTCCGCGCCCAGGGCCAGCTCATGCGCGTCGTCGAGCACGCCGGCGACCGTGTCCGTGCCGTCGAGCACGCGCCCCGTGCCCAGCGTCCTTACGAGGTCGCGGGCGAGCAGCGCGTCACTCACCCGCGGGCCCTCCGGTCTCCAGCAGCCGCCCGCCGGACAGCTCCAGCCAGCGCTCCACCTTGATCTCCGCGAGGAACCGCTCGTCGTGGCTGACCACCACGAACGCCCCCTCGTACGCGCCGAGCGCGCTCTCCAGCTGCCCGACGCTGACCAGATCGAGGTTGTTCGTCGGCTCGTCGAGCAGCAGGAGCTGGGGCGCCGGCTCCGCGCACAGCACGCAGGCCAGCGTGGCGCGCAGCCGTTCGCCGCCCGACAGCACCCCGACCGGCAGGTGCGCCCGCTGGCCCCGGAACAGGAACCGGGCCAGCAGGTTCATCCGCTCCGCTTCGAGCATGCCGGGAGCGAACGCGGCCAGGTTCTCCGCCACGGTCCGCTCGACGTCGAGCAGGTCGAGCCGCTGCGACAGGTAGGCCACCCGGCCGTCGGCGCGTCTGATGGTGCCGCCGTCCGGGTCCAGCTCGCCGCTGATCAGGCGGAGCAGCGTCGATTTGCCCACACCGTTGGGGCCGGTCAGCGCGATGCGCTCGGGCCCGCGGATCGTCAGGTCGATGCCCGGCTCGGCGAACAGGCCGCGGGCCTGCAGTCCCTCGCCGAGAAAGACCGTGCGCCCGGCGGGGACACCGGTCCCCGGCAGGTGCAGCGTGATCCTCTGGTCGTCGCGCAGGGCGCGCCCGGCCTCGTCGAGCCGAGCCTTGGCGTCGCCGACGCGCGAGGCGTGCGTCTGGTTCGCCCGCCCGGCCGACTCCTGGGCGCCGCGCTTCATGTTCCCGGCGAAGATGCGCGGCAGGCCGGCGCTCTTGAGGTTGCGGGCGGCGTTGCTCGCCCGGCGCTCAGCCCGCTCGCGGGCCTGCTGCATCTCCCGCTTCTCCCGCTTGAGCTCCTGCTCGGCGCTGCGCACGGTCCGCTCGGCGGCCTCCTGCTCCGTGCGTACGGCCTCCTCGTACGCCGTGAAGTCGCCGCCGTAGAAACGGAGCTCGCCCCGCTCCAGCTCGGCGATGCGGTCCATGCGGTCGAGCAGCGCGCGGTCGTGGCTGACCAGCAGCAGGCAGCCGCCCCAGTCGCCGAGCACGTCGTAGAGCCGGCGGCGCGCGTCGAGGTCGAGGTTGTTCGTCGGCTCGTCGAGCAGCAGGACGTCGGGCCGCTTGAGCAGCTGCGCGGCCAGGCCGAGCGACACGACCTGGCCGCCGCTCAGCGTGCGCAGCGGGCGCGCGAACGCGAGGTCGCCGAGCCCGAGCCGGTCGAGCTGGGCGCGGGTGCGCTCCTCGATGTCCCAGTCGTTGCCGATCGTGGTGAAGTGCTCCTCGCTCGCGTCCCCCGACTCGATGGCGTCCAGCGCGGCGATCACGGGCGCGATGCCCAGAACCTCGGCCACGGTCAGGTCGCCGGTGAGCGGCAGGCTCTGCGGCAGGTAGCCGAGCACCCCGTTGACGGACACGCTGCCGCCGCCGGGCCGGTATTCGCCGGCGATCAGCTTGAGCAGCGTGCTCTTGCCCGCGCCGTTCGGGGCGACCAGGCCCGTACGGCCGCCGCCCACGGTGAAGGAGAGGTCGCTGAAGACAGGCGTGTCGTCAGGCCAGGAAAAGGACAGGTCGGAACAGATGATGAACGCATCGGACATGCGAGAGACCTCGAACGTACGTGATCCGGGGCGCGCCGAAGCCGCCCGGGAAAGGGGACAGGGATTCGGGGTACGACGACCAGGCCACAACGGCGGCGGTCACATGCGCCTGCCGGGGCCGATCAACCTCCGGTCTCACCCGGAGATGTCGTCGTCACCTGCCACGTCTGGTCTCCTAGCCATCTGTCACGTCAGCCTTTCACACCCTAGCAGCCGCCTCCCGATGGGCGGTCCCGGCCTGTCAGCCCTCCCCGGTGAGGCGCTCCGCCTGGGCGCGGCCCACTTCGGCGGCCCGGTTCAGGTAGTCGGCGATGACGGCCAGCTCCGCGTCACCGTACTTCTCCAGCGCCGCGCCGAACGCCCGGCCCGGCAGCTCCCAGGCCGCGCTGATCCGCTCCCGGGCCGCGGGCGCCAGGGCGACCAGGGCCCGCCTGCGGTCGCCGGGGTCCGCCTGCCGCACCACCAGGCCCGCCTTCTCCAGCCGATCGACCAGGCGGGTGGCGGATCCGGGCGTCAGGCCGGTCAGCCGGGCGAGCTCGCCGGTGCTCACCGGCTCCGACTCCAGCTCCAGCAGCGCCACGCACTGCAGGTCGGTGGAGTGGATGCCCAGCCGGTCGGCCATCGCCTGGTTGAACAGCACGTACGCCGCGTAGTGCCGCTGGCTCTCGTCCATGATCCGCTTCAGCGTCGCCGCTCGATTTGACACAGGCAGCCCCATACTTCACATTTACTTGCGTCACACAATCTTTGCGTGGCGCACTCTTTGCGTCACGCTCTCATCGTATCTGGAAAGGGCACCGCATGCGCTCGACCATCCGCGCCGCACCGCTCCAAGACCGCCGGCCCTGGGCCGTCCTGGCCGTCATCCTCGCCGCCGCCGTGCTCGACCTGCTCGACGCCACGATCACCAACCTCGCCGCGCCGGTCATCGCGGCCGACCTCGGCGGCGGCGAAGCCCTCATCCAGTGGCTCGGCGCCGGATACGCGCTGGCGCTCGGCATCCTGCTGGTCCCCGCGGGACGGCTCGGCGACAAGTACGGGCGGCGCCGGCTCTTCCTGATCGGCGTCGGCGGCTTCACGATCGCATCCGTCGCCTGCGGGCTGGCGGGCGACCCTGGCACGCTGATCGCGGCTCGGATCGTGCAGGGGACGTTCGGGGCGCTGATGATCCCGCAGGGGTTCGGCATCCTGGGCGCGGTCTTCCCGCGTGACCAGCTCGGCAAGGCGTTCAGCGTCTTCGCCCCGGCGCTCGGCGCGTCGTCCGTGGGCGGGCCCGTGCTGGCCGGGTTCCTCATCCAGGCCGATGTGCTGGGGCTGGGGTGGCGGGCCATGTTCCTGATCAACATCGTGCTCGGCGGCGCGGCGTTCCTCGCCGCCGCGCGACTCCTGCCCGCCGACCGCCCCTCCCCCACCGAGACCGAGGTGCAGGTGGACGGGATCGGCGCCGGGCTGCTCGGGCTGGCCATGGCGGGCCTCCTGTACGGGCTGATCGACGGCTCCGCCCACGGGTGGGGGCTCCTCGCCTACCTGTGCCTGGCGGGCGGCGTGGTGTTCGCCGGCCTGTTCTGGGTCCGCCAGCGCACCGCCGCGAACCCGCTCATCGAGCCGTCGCTGCTGCGCAACCGCGGATTCACCGCCGGGCTCGTGCTCGGCGTGGTCTTCTTCGCCGCCGTGTCCGGCCTGCTGTACGTGATGTCGCTGCTCATGCAGTACGGCCTGCGGTTCACCCCCATGCAGGCGGCCCTGGGCCTGGCGCCGCTGGCGATGGGCATCGTCATCGCCTCGGTGGCCTGCCACCGGCTCATCGCCAAGCTCGGCCGGGACCTGATCCTCATCGGCCTGCTCACCACGCTGGCCGGCACCGGGCTGCTGCTGTTCGTCGCCACGAACGACCCGCACGGCGTCTGGGCGCTCGTACCGCCAGCCCTGATCATCGGGCTGGGCATGGGCGCCTGCTTCGGCACCGTCTTCGACGTCACGCTGGGCGACGTCGACCCGCGCCAGGCCGGCAGCGCCAGCGGGTCGCTGACCGCGATCCAGCAGCTCGCGAACGCCGTCGGCGCCGCCGCCGTGACCACCGTCTACTTCCACGCGAGCGACGGCGGCGGGACCGCCGCCGCCACGCGCAGCCTGCCCGCTGTGATCGCCGCCGACCCAGCGGGGCCCGCCACGCGCAGCCTGCTCGTCGTGATCGCCGCCATCCTCGCCTGCTGCGCGCTGGTGCGCCTGCTCCCCCGCAAGGCGCAGCCGCGCCACTCCTCCTGACCCACCCATCAGAAAGGCATTCCCCGACATGACCATCCTCGTCACCGGCGCCCGCGGCGCCGTGGCCACCGAGCTCATCGACCTCCTGCGCAGGCGCGGCCTGCCGGTGCGCCCGGCTTCGAGCCGTCCGAGCGACCCGTCGATCGCCACCTGCGACCTGACCGACCCCGCCACCTTCCCCGGCGTCCTGGCGGGCGTCGGCTCGGTCTTCCTGTACGCCGAGCCGGCCCACATCGACGCCTTCGTGAAGGAGGCCGTCGCCGCCGGCGTGGAGCACGTCGTGCTGCTCTCGTCGTCCTCCGTGCTCGCACCGGACGCCGACGCCAGCCCGCTGGCCAAATCCCACCTCGACGTCGAACGCGCCCTGGCCGCCGCGCCCTTCCTGAGCACGCTGCTGCGCCCTGGCGCGTTCGCCGGCAACGCCCTGGCCTGGGCCTGGCCCATCAAGGCGGGCGAGCCGGTGAGCCTGCCGTACCCGGGGTCGTACGCCGATCCCGTGCACGAGGCCGACCTCGCCGAGGTGGCCGCCGCCGTCCTCACCGACCCCGCGCTGGGCGGGCGGGCGTACACGCTGACCGGGCCCGAGTCGATCACGTGCGCCGGGCAGATCGACCTCCTCAGCCAGGCGATCGGCCAGGACATCGCCATCAGGCACGTCTCCCGGGAGGAGTGGAAGGCGGAGATGGCCGACTACGTCCCCGGGCCCATCGCGGACGCGCTGCTGGACTGGCAGGAGTCGAACGACGGCGTGCCGGCCGAGCTCACCCCTGACGTCGAGCGGCTGATCGGGCGGCCCGCCCGCACGTTCGCCGCCTGGGCCCAGGAGCACGCGGCCGCATTCAAGCGCTGACGTTCGCGGGGCGGGCTAGAGTGGACCGTACGGTTCAATCTGGGGGGGTGGTCATGCCTACGTTGACCCGCAAGGGAGCCGCGACGCGGCAGCGCATCCTCGAAGGCGCGGCCCTGCACATCCGCGAGCACGGCGTGGCCGCCACGACCCTCGACGACGTGCTGGCCAGGACGGCGACGAGCAAGAGCCAGCTGTTCCACTACTTCCCCGGCGGCCGGGAGGAGCTGCTGCTGGCCGTGGCCCGGCTGGAGGCCGACCGCGTGCTGGAGGACCAGCGGCCCCAGCTCGGCGACCTCACGTCCTGGCCCGCCTGGCTGCGGTGGCGCGACCGGGTCGTCGAGCGCTATCGCAGCCAGGGCCGCCTGTGCCCGCTCAACTCCGTCATGTCGCAGCTCGGTGACAGCACGCCCGCCGCCCAGGCCGTGGTCACCGAGCTGCTGCGCAGCTGGCAGGCCGAGATCGCGGCCGGGGTGCGGCACATGCAGGGCGCCGGCGAGATCGATCCGGGCCTCGACCCCGACCACGCGGCAGCCGCCCTGCTCGCCGGCATCCAGGGCGGCGTGCTCATCCAGATGTCCACCGGCCGGACGACGCATCTGGAGGCCGCCCTGGACATGGGCATCGCCCACCTCCGCGCCACCAGGCCATAAGTCGGCCTCAGGCGGCGGCCCGGACGGCCCCCCAGCCCGAGGTGGCGCCAGGACATTTTTGGACTTGACAGTCCATTTTTCCCTCCGCAAGCTGAATGGCGAATCCCTTTCAGAACGGAGTGGCACCCTCATGTCCCTGGACCGCTATTACTTGCTCGGACGCTCCGGCCTGCGCGTCAGCCGATTGGCACTGGGCACGATGAACTTCGGCACCGGCGGCTTCCACGCCGCCTACGGCAAGACCGAGGACGAATCCCGGCAAATCTTCCGCCGCTACCTGGAAGCAGGCGGGAACTTCATCGACACCGCGGATTTCTACACCGCCGGCGAGAGCGAGCGCATCCTCGGCACCCTCATCGCGGAGGCGAACGTACGCGACAAAGTGGTGCTCACCACCAAATTCACCAACAGCGTCGCCCCTGGAGATCCGAACGCGGGAGGCAACGGCCGCAAGCACATGATCAGAGCGGTCGAGGCGTCACTGCGCCGCCTGCGCACCGACTACATCGACCTGTTCATGCTGCACACCTGGGACCGGATCACGCCCGTCGAGGAGGTCATGCGGACGTTCGACGACCTCACCACCGCCGGCAAGATCCGCTACGCGGGCCTGTCCGACGTGCCCAGCTGGTACGCCGCCAGGGCCCAGACCCACGCCGAGGCCCACGCCCTCGCACCCGCGGTCAGCCTGCAACTGCCGTACTCGCTCATCGACCGGGCGATCGAGCAGGAGCACGTCGCCATGGGACAGACCCTGGGGCTCGGCATCACGGCGTGGAGCCCGCTCGGTGGCGGCTTCCTCACCGGCAAGTACCGGCCCTCCGACCAGGGCCTCAGCGGCGAAGGGCGGCTCAGCGACGCGGGCAGCCCGTCCGGGAGCTCGTGGAGCGAGCGCGAATGGCGGCTGCTGGCGGCGCTCGAAGGCGTCGCGGGCAAGCTCGGCGTGACGATGGCCCAGGTCGCGCTGAACTGGGTCGCGACCCAGCCCGGGATCGCCGCGGCGATCGCCGGGGCGAGCAGTGTGCGGCAGCTCGACGCCAATCTGGGCGCCCTCGACTTCGAGCTGCCGGCCGAGCTGCGGGCCCAGCTCGACGAGGCCAGCGCGGTGCCGCCCGTGTCCGTCTATCGGATGTTCACGCCCGGCTATCAGAGCTGGCTGGTCAACCCGGGTGTCAAGGTCGGCGACAAACCCGCGGAATACGCTCCGGCCGTACAGAACTGGGTGGCGTAAAGCCCGCGCTCAAAGTGAATTCCGAAGACGCGAACACCTCATTGACAGGCGCACGAGGGGGACTTAACTTCTAAGTATGGCTAATCAGAGTGGAATAGATATTCAGTACCCGCAGTTCGGCGCCGGCATCTGGCACTTCGGCCGGTACGTGGATCGCTATGCCACCGACGGATACGGCCCGCCCGTGACGACGCCGCAGGCCATCGAGCGAGCCGGCCAGGTCGGCGAGTTGTCCGTGGTCGACATGACCTACCCCTTCGACCCGCCCGGCCTGACCGTGGACGAGGTGGCCGCCGCGCTCAAGAGCCAGAGCCTGCGCGCCATCGCGGTCACGCCCGAGATCTACACCAGGCGTTTCTCCCGTGGCGCGTTCACCAACCCCGACCCGGAGGTGCGCCGCGCGGCGGTCGCGCTGGTCGCGGAGGGGGCCGAGGCGGCCAGGCGGCTCGGCTGCGACTACGTGAAGCTGTGGCCGGGGCAGGACGGCTGGGACTACCCGTTCCAGGCCGACCACGGCGAGCTGTGGCGGTGGTCGCTGGACGCGGTGCGCGAGCTGGCGACGTCCTTCCCCGACCTGCGTTTCGCGATCGAGTACAAGCCGCGCGAGCCGCGCAATCGCATGGTGTTCTCCTCCATGGCCAAGACGCTGCTCGGCATCGAGGAGATCGGCCTGCCCAACGTCGGCGTGCTGCTCGACTTCGGGCACTCCCTGTACGGCGGCGAATCCCCCGCCGACGCCGCCCGGCTGGCGATCTCGCGCGGCCGGCTGTTCGCCATCGACGTCAACGACAACTACCGGGGCTGGGACGACGACATGGTCGTCGGCTCGGTGCACCTGACCGAGACGTTCGAGTTCTTCCACGCGCTCACCGACGCCGGCTGGGACGGCGTCTGGCAGCTCGACCAGTTCCCGTTCCGCGAGGACTCGGTCGAGGCGGCCCGCGCGGGGATCCGGGTGATGAAGGCCATCCATCGCGCGCTCGGCCTGGTGGACCGGCAGGCGCTCGAAGCCGCCCAGCGGGCCCAGGACGCGCTGGGCGCGCAGCGGATCGCACAGAAGGCCCTGTTCGCGGTCATGGGCGAGGAATGATGGCGTTGCTGCCCGCCGACCCGGTCGCGGCGGCCGCGTACCGGGAGACCGCCGAGCGCATCCGCGAGGGCACCGCGCCGCAGGCCGCCGCCGCGCTCGGCCGGATCGCCACCGACGTGCGCAGGAGCATCGTCACGATGATCGACCGGGCCGGGATCGGCCACATCGGCGGCGACCTGTCCGTCACCGACATCCTCGTGACCTGCTTCTACGGCGTCATGTCCATCGATCCCGAGCGTCCGCGCTGGGCGCATCGCGACCGTTTCGTCCTCAGCAAGGGCCACTGCGCGGCGGCGCTCTACTCCACGCTCGCCCACTGCGGCTTCTTCGCGCCCGCCGAGCTGGAGACGTTCATGGCGCCGCTGTCGGCGTTGAACGGCCACCCCAACAAGGTCAAGGTGCCCGGCGTCGAGACCAACACCGGCGCGCTCGGCCACGGGCTGCCCGTCGCGACGGGCTGCGCGCTGGCCGCCAGGCTGGACGGCGCGCCGTGGCGGACGTTCGTCGTCCTCGGGGACGGCGAATTACAGGAGGGCAGCAACTGGGAGGCCGCCATGGCGGCGGCGCACCACGAGCTGGCGGGCCTGACGGCCGTCGTGGACCGCAACCGGCTCCAGCAGGGGGCGCGGACCGAGGACACCAACCGGCTCGACTCCCTGGCCGGCAAGTGGCACAGCTTCGGCTGGGAGGTCCGCGAGATCGACGGCCACGACCACCTCGCGCTGCGCCAGGCGTTGCGCGGCTCGGCGACCGGCAGGCCCGTCGCCGTCATCGCGAACACCATCAAGGGGAAAGGCGTGTCCTTCATGGAGGACCGGGTCGAATGGCACCACAAGGTGCCCGATCCCGCGCAGGTTCAGGCAGCGCTCGCGGAGCTGGCCGGATGACGGTGACGGAGGAGCAGGCCACGTTCGACTGCCGGCAGGCGTTCGCCGGCGAGCTCATCGCCCTGGCCAGGCAGGACGAGCGGGTCGTGGCGGTCTGCAACGACTCCGTCGGCTCCAGCAACCTGGCGGGCTTCCGTGCGGAGTTCCCGCATCGGCTGTTCAACGTGGGCATCGCGGAGCAGGACATGGTCGGCATCGCCGCCGGTCTCGCCAACGCCGGCAAGATCCCGTACGTGTGCGCCGCCGCGCCGTTCCTGACCGGGCGGGCGCTGGAGCAGATCAAGACCGACGTGGCCTACAGCGAGGCGCACGTCGTGCTGTGCGGCCAGAGCCCCGGCATGGCCTACGGCGAGCTGGGCCCCACCCACCACTCCATCGAGGACCTGTCGTGGGTGCGGGCGATCGCCGGGCTCGACGTCATAGTCCCGTGCGACCCCGTGCAGACCCGCGCGGCCGTCCGCTGGGCCGCCACCTCGAACCGTCCCTCCTACCTGCGCATCCCCCGCTTCAAGGTGCCCGAGGTGACGCCCGCCGACGCGCCGTTCGGCCCCGGGCGGGCGGTGGTCATGCGCGACGGCGACGACGTCACCGTGATCGCGATCGGCTCGCTCACCTCGCGGGCGCTGCTGGCCGCCGACCTGCTGCAGGACGAGGGCGTGTCCGTACGGGTGCTCAACATGCCCTTCCTCGACCCGCTGGACGAGGAGGCGGTCGTGGCGGCGGCCAGGCAGACGCGCGGCATCGTCACCGCCGAGGAGGCCACCACCAGCGGCGGCCTGGGCGCGGCCGTGGCCGCCGCGGTCGTCTCCCGGCATCCCGGGCCGATGCGGATACTCGGCGTGCCCCGGGTGTTCGCCCCCACGGGCGACAACGAGTTCCTGCTCGACCATTTCGGGCTGTCCGCCGACGGCATCGCGGCGGCCGTACGCGATCTGCTCGGCCATGGCTAGCGGCCCGCTGATCCTGGCCGTCGACCAGGGGACGAGCTCGACGAAGGCCCTGCTGGTGGACGGCCGCGGCGCGGTCGTCGCGCGCGGCTCGGCGCCGCTGACCGAGAGCCATCCACGGCCCGGCTGGGTGGAGCAGTCGCCGGACGAGCTGTGGGAGAGCGTGCGCCGGGCCGTCGCCGCCTGCGTGGACCCGGCACTGGCCGGGCGGGTCGCCGGGGTGGCGTTCAGCACGCAGCGCGAGTCGCTCGTGCTGTGGGAGCGCGACACCGGACGGCCGGTGCGGCCCCTGGTGAGCTGGCAGGACCAGCGGACCGCGGCCGACTGCGCCGAGCTGGCCGCCGAGGGCGCGGGCGACCTGGTCAGGGCCGTCAGCGGGATGCCGCTGGACCCGATGTTCTCGGCGCTGAAGGGGAGCTGGCTGCTGGACGCCTGCGACCCGGACCGGCGGCGCTCCCTCGCCGGGGAGCTGTGCCTGGGCACCGTCGACTCGTGGCTGCTCAGCCGGTTCGGTGGCGAGCACGTCGTCGAGATCGGCAACGCGTCGCGCACCCAGCTCATGGACGTCTCCACGGGCGACTGGGACGAGCGGCTGCTCGCGTTGTTCGGGATCCCGCGCGCGGTGCTGCCCCGGGTGGTGCCCTCGTGCGGGCCCTTCCCCGCCGCCCGCGGCCTGCCGCCGCTGCCGGACGGGGTGCCGGTGCTGGCGGTGCTGGGCGACTCGCACGCCGCCATGTTCGCGCACTGCGGGTGGCGGCCGGGCGTGGTCAAGGTGACGTACGGAACCGGCTCCTCGGTGATGGCCATCGGCACTCCGGCCGGGACCATCGGAGCCCCCGGCCAGACCCTCGGGACCGCAAGCCAGACCATCGGGGCCCCCGGCCGGTCCATCGGGACCTCAGGCCGGACTATGGGGCCGGGCCCGGCTGAGGCGTGGGACGTCGGCCAGGCGGACGGGCTGTGCCGGAGCGTGGCGTGGGACGTCGGCGACGGGCCGGTGCCGGCGGCGGAGGGCAACATCCGCGCGACCGGCCGCACCCTGATCTGGCTCGCCGAGCTGTTCCGCACCACGCCCGACGCGCTGCTGGCCGAGCTGGACGCCTGCGACGACGACGCGCCGGAAGGGGTGCGATTCGTGCCCGCGTTCGGCGGGCTCGGGGCCCCCTGGTGGGAGCCGGAGGCCCAGGCCCTGCTCACCGGCCTGACGCTGGGCACCCGCAGGACCCAGCTGGTCGCCGCCGCGCTGGAGGCGGTCGCGTTCCAGGTCGAGGACGTGGTCGAGGCCGTCGAACGGGTGGCGGGCCCGGTGGAGGTGCTGCTGGCCGACGGCGGCCTGACCCGTAGCGACCGGATGATGCGCCTCCAGTCCGACCTCAGCGGCCGCGCCGTGGCCAGGTCGGGCGAGCACGATCTGTCCTGCCTGGGCGCGGCCTGCGCCGCCGGGCTCGCGGCGGGCCTGTGGACCCGCGAGGGCCTGGAGGACCGGCCGCGCCCGGCGGACACGTTCCGGCCGGCGGTCGCCTCGGACGATCGCGACGCCAGAAGGGCCGCCTGGCGGGAGGCGGTCGGCCGCTCGCTCCCCCGGAGATGACCCGGCGCGGCCCCGAGGTCGCGTCCGGACCGCTCCACTTAAGGTGAGTCATCCTCGGGTGTGGTGAGTTTTGACACAGCCTTGTCACGATCACGGTAACGGTAGGTTGCCTCGCACTCATGCTCTGTTATGGTCCCGTCTTGTCCGCAATTGGGATGACCTTTACTTCCCTAGGAGGAACATGAGGAGCACGAAGAGGGCGATTGCCCTGACCGCGGCTGTGGCGGCTGCCACGGCACCCCTGCTGGCCCTCACGCCCCCGGCGATGGCCCAGTCGGCCACGACCACCCAGGCCGTACAGACCCAGGCTCTGGACTGGCTCTCCCTTGACGCGCTCAGCGGCACCGCGCTGCTGCAACGGGTCAAGGACCTGCTGGGCAAGGGCTACGTGCCCTCGGCGTTGAACGTGACGAACGCGGCGAACCCGCAGTACACGTCGTTGTGGATCAAGGACACCACCCGCAAGGTGAACGTCCTGCAGGGCCTGTCGGCCACCGACCTGCCTGCCCGCATCCAGGAGCAGGTGAAGTCGGGCTTCCAGCCCAAGCTGATCACCGGCACCGGCACGGGCGCGAGCGCGGTCTTCGGCGTGGTCTTCGAGAAGACCACGCAGCTGGCCAAGTCCCAGCTCAGCATGAGCAAGGAGACCTTCGCGAAGGTCAACGCCGAGCTCACCGCCGCCGGCTTCAGCATCGCCTCGCTGGACGTGTACGGCACGGTCGAGAGGCCCCTGTACGCGGCCGTCTGGGTGGCGGGCGCCGCCGCGGGCACCCTCCAGGTGACCCTCGGCCAGACCGTCGAGCAGCGCGGGGCGGAGCTGCTGGCGAAGACGAAGCAGGGCCTGCGCCCGGTTCTCATGGCCGTCGGGCCCGGCAAGCTCTACACCACCGTGTGGAGCAAGGGCAGCACGACCGGGCTGAAGGAGTACCTGAGCCTGTCGAAGCTGACCTACACGGTCAAGTCGGCACAGCTCAAGGCGCTGGGCTACCGGCCGCAGATCCTGAGCGCCGAGGACGGCGTCATCGCGTCGATCTGGAGCAAGAGCTAGACGATCCGCCGGGCGATCGGCCCGCGGTCGTGAGCTGAGTCCGGCACAGGATCAGTGTGCCGGACTCAGCCCCACGATAGTGCAGGTCAGCGCCGACCGCGCGCCCGCACGAGGGGCCGGTTTGGAACGAATCAAGCCTCACTCGCATACCCGCTGGTCCAGGCGTCTTCGTCAATCTCGTACGCGCCGTGCCAGAAGCAATCGGGCTCGTCGCGGAACCCCGGCAGCTCGCGCGCCGAGGCGATGCGACGCCGGGCCCGTTCTTCGCTGGAGTAGACGCCCAGCAGCTTGACGTCGTCTCCCTCGTCCTCCTGGGCCGCGAACTCGCCGTCGGCGAAATGCACCACGTTCCCCTCGCCGTCTCGCGCCAGGTGGTGAACGTGCCAGAGGATGAAAACCTTCATCGCGCCTTTTCCTCAGGTGTCGCGGCCTCGCGGGCGTCCTCGATCGAGTGGAATCGTACGACGTCGCGACGCCGGACGGGTGCGGGCAGGTCAGGTCGAGCGCGGGGTTGCCGCACAGAACGCATGCTTCACGTCACCAGTTCGACAGGTGATGCGATCGCCGTGGGCGAAGGTCGCGCTCGTGCGGAGAAGCCACGGCCGCCCTATGATCGTTTGATCGACCCCCGCGAGGAAGGGCATCCCGTGGCCGGCACGTCAGATGAGATCGACACGACCAGGCCGAGCATCGCCAGGGCCTACGACGTCGTCCTGCGCGGCAACGACAACTTCGAGGTGGACCGCGCCTTCGTCGCGGAGATCGCCAAGGTGATCCCCGAGATCTACGACGTGGCGACCTACAACCGCCTGCTCCTGGGGCGCGGCGTCCGGTTCATGCTCGGCCAGGGCATCACGCAGTTCCTCGACCTCGGTGTCAGCGATCGTCTAATTGAGCCGGGCAACGATCAGGGAATTGAGCCACCTGTAGTCACCGGCCCGTTCGGAGTCGATGCCGAATATCTGCCGCTGTGACGGCATTTCTCATGGTTCGGCGCTGTGCTTGGGGCTTCGGTTGCCTCGGCTTGGCCAGGAGGGATGAGAAGGTAAACCGTTGCCGTGCGGCCGACGAAGGAGGTCGTGCGGCGTCGATCGCCCCCAGCCCTGTCCAGAGCGGTGCCATCGCAGGGCGATCGTCGGGCGGTGCTTGGCGTGTCGGATATGGCGATGCGGAATGCACGCTGAGGTGGAGGCGGGGGGACCGTCCTTCTGGGAAGCGCTGGCAAGTGCCTCAGGATCGGCTCTTGGCCCGGTTCGCCGCGGGTTTCTGGCCAGGACGTTTGTTGGGGCGGTAGCTCGGGCCGTCCATGAAGATCCGGTAGCTGGTGTTGATCAGCCGGTCCAGGAGGGACTCGCCGACCACCGGGTTGGGAAACAGCTTGTACCACTCCTCCGGGGCCCGGTTGGAGGTGAGGATCATCGACTTGCCGGAGCGTTCGGAGACCAGTTCATAGAGGTCGTCGGCTTGGGCGGCGGTGAGTTCTCGCATGCCCCAGTCATCCAGGATGAGCAGGGCGGGTTTGGTCAGTTCGGCCAGGCGTTTGCGCCAGCTCTGGTCGGCGTGCCCGCCTGCCAGGTGAGCCAGCGCGCGGGAGGTTTTGATGAAGCGGACGTCCATGCCCTGGCGGATGACGAGTTGGCCCAGAGACTGGGCGATGTGCGACTTTCCGACCCCGACCGGGCCATACAAGATCACGGACTCTCCGGCGTGCAACCAGCGCAGCGCTCCCAGATCGCGTAGCTGAGCGGCGGGCAACTTGGGTGAGGCGGCGAAGTCGAAGCCTTCCATGGTGACCGGCTCGTCGAAGCGTGCGCGACGCTCGCGGCGCTCCATCGCGGCCGATTCCCGGCGGGAGATCTCGTCCTCACACAACACCTGCAGGAATTCGATGTGTCCTAGGTCGCCGGAGCGGGCTTGGCTGAGCCGGGTGTCGAGGGTGTCGAGCATGCCGCCGAGTCGCAGCGTGCGAAGAGCCTTGTCCAGCGCGCCAAGCTCGATGTGGGTGGCCATGATCCGTATCCTTTCGATGGTGTTTTTCGGCGCCCTTGAGTCCGCCGCGATGAAGGTCAGGCTGGATTCGAGGGCGCCGTGTCCGCTCGTCGCGGGTCAGGAGACCGGGATGTCCCAGGCGTCCAGGGCGACCGCGTCGTGGTTGAACAGCTCTTGCGGGCCGCGCAGGAACGCGCCCGCGCCGCCGTCACCGGCATGGCGGGCGACCTGGTCGCCCTGATCGGTTTCAGCGGCCAAGATTCCCTTGATGGTGCGGTGGGAGGGGTCGCCCACGGCCAGCGCCTTGGCGCAGGCGGCTTCCAGCCGTTCGGGGTTGTGCTTGTCGGCCATCGCCAGCACCCCTTGGGCTGAGCGCAGGTGGTAGAGCGCGTTGTCGGCCAGGAGTTCGTCGATCACCGCCAGGCAGGCCGGGCCGATCTGTTCGGCCTGCTTGCGGCACCAGTCGGGGGTGCGCATGTGGAAGGCGATCTTCTCCGGCGGGTAGTCGGCCAGGTCGGTCTGCTTGCCGCGGGGTTTGCGCACATGGGTCTTGACCAGGTCGCCGTCGTAGAAGAACTGCACCAGGTTCACCGTCATCCGCACCGACAGGTGCTTGCCGACGTACTTCCACGGCACCGAATACAGCACCTTGTCCACGCTGCAGTGGATGTCGGGACCGACTTTCGCCCGAAACCATCGACACAGTTCGAAGGGATGGCGGGGCAGGGGTCGCAGGGCGGGCTGTTCGACCGTGTGAAAGACGGTCAGCGGGGCGGCGCCCTCCAACGGCCGGCACTGGCGCTGCCCGGCGACTTGTTCGCACCAGTGCAGCGCCGCGGCCTCCATGTCCGCCACCGAGGCGAAGCTGTCTTCTCGTCCGCGCCAGAAGCTGTCACGGATGTAGGGCATGGGCCGTTCGATCCGCGCCTTATCGCGGGGTTTGCCGCTGCGGGCCGGGTCGATGAGGAGCTGGTAGTGCGCGCCGAGTTCGCCGTACGACTTGTTGATCTTCGGGTCGTAGAGGTCGGGGCGCTCGACCCCGGTCTTCAAGTTGTCCGGGACGATCCGCGCGGGCACACCCTTGAAGAATTCGAACGCTTCCACGTGAGCTTGGCACCATGCGTGCTGGTCCATCGTGATGACCGGCTTGACGAACAGGTGACGGCTGGCACACAGCACCAGGGCGAAGGCCCACACCTGGTGTTTGCGGCCGGTGGCCGGATCGACCCACGCCCCCAGCCGCCCGTAATCCACCTGGGCTTCCTGGCCGGGCTGGGCCGGTTCCAGCCGCAGCACCACCACTCGCGAGCGGGAGACCTCTTCAGGCACATTGGCGTGCACCCACCGTCTCATCGCGGAGATCGAGCAGGTCAGGCCGCGTTCGTCGCGCAGTCGCTGGTGGATGGTGGTGATCGTGACGCCGCGTTCGATCTGCTCGGTGATGTAGTCGCGGTGTTGTTCGATCAGCGGCCAGGTCGTCCGGCGCAGCTTGGTGTCACGCAGGGCGGGAAACCACAGGTGGATCCACTCGGCCCATTCCGCCGCGGTAAGGGGTTCGTCGCTTGGCGTGATGCCCTCGGCGATCGCCGGAGCCAAGTACCTGGCCACGGTGTTACGTGACACGCCCAGGCTGTTGGCGATCTCTCTGACGGAACGGCCGGCATGCCAATGCATCAGGATCTCTGCGATGTCGACCACGTGGAACGCCTTCCGCGCCGTGATCGCCCTCCCTTCGGCGAGCCCTTGATGGACTACCAAAAGGATCATGGACAGGACTGACCAAGTCCAGACGACACGCACACGTCCTGACCTGGCTCAATTACGCGATCGAGGCTCCCCTGCCCGGCTCAAATCAGTGAAGTCGATCATGCTTTTCCGGCTCAATAACGTGATCGCCGACAACCTCGGCTCAGGGCTGCCGACCGTGGAGAACACCCATCAGGTGGCGCAGCGCACGCACCCGGAGTCGCGCGTGGTCTACGTCGACAACGACCCCATGGTGCGCGCCCAGGGCCAGGCCCTGCTGGCGGCGAACGAGCGCACCGCGGTGGTCACCTCGGACCTGCGCGACCCGGCGGCGATCCTCGGCGACGAGTCCGTCAAGCGGCTCATCGACCTCGGCCGCCCCGTCGGCGTGATGCTGGTCGGCATCCTGCACCACCTGCACGACGACGAGGATCCACAGGGCATCGTCGAGGCGTACATGGCCGCGGTCCCGTCCGGCAGCCACCTCTTCATCACCCACTTCTGCGCCTCCAGCCAGGAGTCCCGCGACGCGGAGCAGAAGTACCTGGCGTTGCTCGGCACCGGCAGGTTCCGCACCGTCGCGGAGATCACGGCGTTCTTCGACGGGTTCGAGCTGGTGGAGCCGGGGGTCGTGCCGCTGCCTCTGTGGCGTCCCGAGGCCGGCGTGCCGGAGGAGCTGACGGTGGGGCAGCGCCTCATGTTCGGCGGCATCGCCCGCAAGCCCTGACCTGGGGGTGAGCGGGGAAGCGAGCCGGCCGGTCATCCGCCGCCGCCTCGCCCTGACCCGCGGGTCACCACGATGGGTCCTGTTACTCAGGGGCGGGGAGCTCCTCCAGGTTGGTGATCATGCGGCCGAGCGTGTCCATGAACGCCTTGAGCTCCTCCTGGCCGATCCCCCGTACAGCCTGGGCGTTGGCCTCGCGGGCGCCCTCGGTGAGCGCGGACTGGATCTCGCGGGCCCGCTCGGTGAGCAGGTAGTGGGAGCGCCGCCGGTCGTGGGTGTCGGCGACCCGGACGACCAGGCCGTCGCGCTGCATCCGCTTGAGCGTGTGGGCCATCGTCGACTGGTCGATCCTGACCCGTTCGCACAGCTCCTGCTGGGTGAGCCCGTCCTGTTCGTACAGGGCCAGCAGTTGGGCGAACTGCCCCGGCGTCACCCCCGTGCCGGCGATGTTGACCCGCAGCCCGTTGCCGAGCAGCCGGGCCAGGTGGTTGACCTGGTAGCCGAGCGATGACTGACGGGGCAGGGAAGTCACACACGTTCCTTTGCGCGGATCAACCGGCGGACGCGCGGCCTGTCCGGCCGCGCCCGGCCCCGGCTGGGCGGGCACGATGACTCAGCGTATCGCCGCGCCCGCGGGTGCTGTTCGGCGTCTGACCCCACGCTCGCCGGCGTCGCCCATGACGTGGTGGCGGATCCGCTCGTAGCTCACCGGGGCCCGCCATCACAGGTCGAGGGCTTCGCGCAGCAAGCCGCCGGCCTCCAGGCTGTGGGGTGGCCGGCGGTGTACTGCGGGCGGCCCGGCTCATCAGCCGCTCACTCGGCGGCTGAGCTCGCAGACCGCCCGCGCGCTCTACAGGACCCCGACGGCGGGCGCCTCCTGCGGGAACAGGTCGTCGAACACCGCCTCCCTGTCGAAGGTCATCGCGCGGACCCGGGCACGGAGCTCCAGGTCCTGCCGTTCGGCCGCGGACATGTCGAGGACCACCCGGTCCACCGCCGCGGCCAGCGCGGCGACGTCCCCCGGCCCGATGACGACGGCCGCGTCGCCGACCGCCTCAAGGGTCCCGCCCGTCGTCGTGGTGACGATCGGCCCCCCGCCGGCCAGCATCTTCTCGGCCAGCGCGATGCCGAACGTCTCGACGAAGTCGGGCTCGGGCTTGGTCGGCAGGACGTAGGCCGCGCACCCGCGCATGAGCAGCGGCTTCTCCTGATCGTCGACGTCGGTGAGGAAGACCACCCGGTCGTCGTCCTCGGCCATCGCCTTGGCCTGCGCCAGCATCGGCCCGGTGCCCGCGACCACCAGTTTCACCCGCGACCTGCAGCGCATCCGGCGGAACGCGGCCAGCAGGTCGTCGATCCCCTTGGCCTTGGTCACCCGGGACAGGAACAGGATGTACCCGTCGCGCTCCAGACCGCGGCGCGCGAGCGCGGCGGCCACGTCCGCCGGGTCCGGGTCGAGGAAGGCGGCGGAGTCGATCGGCGGGTAGCTGACGGTCACCCGGCGCCGGCACTGCTCGGCGAACGTGGTGCCGCAGGCGGCGTCCACCTCCTCGGCCGAGGCGACGATCTCCTCGCGGGTGTAGTCGGAGACCGCGACGACCTCGTCGTTGGCCAGGAACGTGGTGAACAGCACGGTCGCCGCGCCGAACCGGCCCTCCCGCAGGCACGACCTGATCACGTTGGTCACGTCGGAGCCGACCGCCTTCGCGATGGTGCGTACGTCGGGCGCGAACCCGGCCATGCGCGCGGCCGCGACCGCGTCCATGACCACGGAGGCGTGCGGCATGAGGTACATGGACAGGCAGACCGTCGATAGCGGCTCGCTGAGCAGCTCGACGAGCCGGCCGGTGAGACCGGCCTGATGGCGGCCGTCCGGCACCCGGTAGTCGCCGACCGGCTCCGGCCGCTCCACCGTGATCCCGGCGCTGTACGGCAGCAGCCGGTCCAGCGGCTTGAGCGGCAGCCCGGCCGCCTGCAGCGCGGGGATCGGCCAGGTCAGCAGCCGTACGTCGGAGAACCCGCGGGTCAGCGCCACCTCGGCGAGGTTGCGGGCCTCACCGGAATGGCCGCAGATGACCGGGTCGGCTCTGACCACGATGACGAGACGGCGAGGGGGGTATGTCATCGCGCTTCCTCCGGTTTCGCAGGCGGATCGGAAAGGGACGGCGGGCGGCTCCCCTGGCCCCACGCCGACGGCTCGGGGCCCAGTCGCAGGTGCAACCGGCCGCCGCGGTGCACCGTGGCGGCGCTCAGGTGCGTCGCGTGCAGCGGCTTCCCGTCAAGGGTCGCCGACTGGACGTACTGGGGCGGCGGGTCGTGATCGAGGCCGTCGACCCCGATCGGCGTCTCGCGGTGCCCGCTGGTCTCGATGACGAACTCGTTGCCGCCGGCCTTGAGCACGGCCCTGGCGAACGCGGGCGTGTTGATCAGGAACAGGTTCTGGCCGGCGATCGGGAACAGGCCCAGCGACGCCCAGACGTACCAGGAGCTCAGGCCGCCGGAGTCGTCGTTGCCGGGCAGCCCGCCGGGTCCTGTGCCGAACTGCCAGGTCAGCGCCGCCTTCACCACCTGCGCCGTACGGTCGGGCCGGCCCGCGTAGTGGTAGGCCCACGGAGCCTCCATGTCGGGCTCGTTGTTCAGCCCCTCGAACCGGTTGAGCGCGTAACCGGCCAGCATCTCCGCCGGCTGCGGGCGCCGTCCCGGCTGCGTGACCGGTGCGGCGCCGAAGCCGAAGAACCGGTCGAGCTTGTCGATGAAGGACTTGTCGCCGCCGGCCAGGGCGATCCGCGCGGCCATGTCGTGCAGCAGCCGGAACGAGTAGTTCCACTTGCCGCCCTCGTAGAACTCCGAGTCGCGCAGCAGCCCGGTGTCCGGGTCGAAGGCGTTGGTCCACTGGCGGCCGCGGTCCTCCAGGTCGTCGGCCAGGCGCCGGTCGTTGAGCGCCCTGGCGACCTGTGCGGTGCAGTGGTGGGCGTAGGCGAGGTCGAGCGTGTGGGTGATCGGGTGCACCACTCCGTGCTCGTAGAAGTCCTCGCCGTACATGCGCCGCAGGTCGCCGGCCATGTGGACGAGCGCCCAGTTCCAGTCGAGGCCGGCCCAGCCGAGCGCGTGGGCGTCGGCCAGGATGGTGTGCGCGAGCGCGCTGGCCTGGCGGAAGAACCGGTCGGCGCCGCGGGACATCCGGTAGCCGATGGGAAAGTTGCCCTCCTCCTCGCAGATCCGGATCAGCGACTCCAGCAGGTCCGCGGCCCGGTCGGGGACGATGGCGGCGAGCAGCGGGAGCTGCGTCTTGTAGATGTCCCACATGGTGCACACGTCGAACGCGAACGGCCCCGGGGTCGGCCAGAACGGGCTCTCGTCGTCGGTGACGCACGGTTTGATCAGCGAGTGGTAGAGCGAGGTCGCGAGCACGGTGCGGCGGGCCGGCGTGCCGCCTTCGACCTCGACGCGGCCGAGATGCTCGCCCCAGCGGGCGCGGGTGCGGGAACGTACGGCGTCGAAGGCCTGCTGGGCGGGCCCGCACTCGCGCTCCAGGTTCTGTTTGGCCTGCTCGCACCCGCGCAGCGAGAACCCGAGCCGCACCTCGACGGTCTGCCCCGCCACGGCCGGACCCATGAAGAGCAGGCCGAACGGGCGCAGCGTCGTGTGCCTGATGCTGTCGAAGTCCAGGCGGGTGCCACCGTCGATGAGGCGCCGGTCGTACCAGAGCATCTGCCGCCAGCCCGGGCTGTCGACGTCCAGATAGACCGACAGCGGCACGCCCTCCATCACCACCGTGCCCTGCGCCCGGCCGTGGCCCATGCTCTCCACCTGCGCCCGGACCGGCACGGTGCGGCCGAGCTCGCTCTCCAGGCCGCCGCAGGACAGGTCGATCACCACGCGGGCGCTGGTGTGCTCGGGGAAGGTGTAGCGGTGCACGGCGACCTTGGGGCCGACGGTCAGCTCACAGCGGACCCCGGTGTCCAGGGTGGCCGCGTAGTAGCCCGCCTCCGCCACCTCGTCGCGCAGCGGCCAGGCCTCCCCCAGCACGTCGAGCGGCTGCACCATCGGGGTGACCCGGACGTAGTTGTAGTACTTGCGGATCGCGCCGGTGCCGGACTGCTGGAAGTGGGTGAACCCGGAGGCCTGGAGCTGCCCGAACATCTCCTCCGGCACGCCTTCGGTGTTCTTCGTGTACCGCCCGTACCCGGTGGGGTACGCGCCGGAGTAGGCACAGGCCGACACCATCCCCAGCGGGGACGTGGCGCCCGGGTGGGTGTTGCCCACCTGGGGTTTCGGCCACCACCACGTGGCGGCCAGACCGCGCGCGCGAGGCAGGTCCGTCGCCGCGGTGCCGATGAAGGGATCAACATTGTCCAGGATGGCGGGACTCTACCCAGCGCCGTCCGCGCGTAGGTTTCGGTGAGATGAATTTGTCGGTCAAAGATCCGGGCCGGCCCGGCTTCAGGCCTGGCCGTGGATGGTGACGGAATAGCCGTCGGGGTCGGCGAAGGCGAACGTGCGCCCGAACGGCCCGTCGAACGGCTCGGTCACGATCGGCACGCCGGCGGCGGCCATCTTGTCGTGCAGCTCCTGCGGGTCCTCGGCCCGCAGCCACAGCGCGACCCCCCAGCCGAGCCGCTCGACGGCGTCGAGGTCGACGACCGGCTCCCGGACGGCGAACGCGATGGGCTCGGTGGCGAAGACGACGGCGTGCGGCGGGCTGACGGGCGCCCGGGTCAGGCCGAGGTGAGTGGTGTAGAAGGCGGCGGAGGCCTCCAGGTCGCGGACCTGGATGGCGATGAAGTCGGGGCCGATGGCGGACAAGGCATGCTCCTCAACGTGATCGGGACGACTGGTAAGGTGTTATCAGTCTGACTGACACTGTATCAGACAGACTGATACACGCAAGGAGATGCGATGAGCGGAAGCGCGGCCCGGCCCGGTTACCTGATCAAGCGAGCCCAGCTGGTGCTGCACGAGGCCATGGTGAGCGCCCTCGCCCCGCACGGGCTCACCGTGTCGCAGTACGCCGCCCTCACGGCGCTCAGCGAGGAGCCCGGCCTGTCGAACGCCGATCTCGCGCGCCGGGCGTTCGTGACCCCGCAGAGCATGAACGTGGTGCTGCGCGAGCTCGAGGATCGGGGGCTGCTGAGCCGCCGGCCGCATCCGCGGCACCGGAAGGTGCTCCAGGCGGAGCTGACGGCCGGCGGCCGGGACCTGCTGGACCCCGCCGGCCTCGCGGTCGACGGCGTCGAGTCACGCATGCTCGCCGGCCTCTCGCCCCAGGCGCGGAGCGGCCTGGCGGACGGGCTCACCGCCTGCATCGACGCGCTGGCGACCGGCGGGAAGCGGGCCTGAGCCCGGCTCAGCGGCAGAAGGGCGCCATGCCGAGCACGGATTTGACGCCGCCCAGCAGATGCTGGACGAAGTACTGGTCGCCGTCCATGGGCTCGTCCGTCCACGCCTTGACGTCATGGCCGAGGGTGGTGAGCCAGGCCTTGCCGCCGTCGTAGTACTGGCACCAGCTCACCGGATGGTGGTCGCCGTGACCGGGGTGCCCGAGGCTGCCGCGCACCCCTCGGGTCAGCGTGTCCTCGTCCACCTCGGCCAGCACGCGGACGCGGGTCGGGTACGGGACGAGGTTGTACCACTCGTCGGTGAAGGCCCAGGTCCGGGGTAACCCCTGGGTGGAGGCGTCGCGCCGGTTCACGGTGACGACGGTCCCCGGCTGGTTGGCGCTGTGGTCGTAGAAGTTGGCGTTGCCGAGCAGGCCCTCGTACCAGGGCCAGTTGTACTCGGTGCCGAAGGCGTTGTGCACGCCGATGAAGCCGCCGCCGGCCCTGACGTACTGGCGCAGCGAGGTCTGGGCGGCGTCGTCGAGCGTGTCGCGCGTGGTGCTGAGGAACATCACCGCGTTGTACGACAGCAGCCGCCCCGCGGACGAGAGCTGGGTGACGTCCTCGGTGTAGTCCACCGCGAAGCCGTTCTCCTGGCCCAGCTTGACGACCGCCTTGACGGCCACGTTGTCGTCGTTGAGCGGCGGGTTCAGGCCGGGCGCGAGCGGGGTGCCGAGATGGGCGTGCCGTGGCCCGGCGGTGCGGCTGTAGACGAGCAGCTTGTAGCCCTTGGCGGGGTCGAAATTGCCCCAGTCGTGGTAGCAGCGGGAGTCGGTGCCGCGGCAGACGCCGTAATCGGGATCGCCGAGGTTCTGGGCCCCTTGCGGGGCGGCGGCGGAGCTGGGAGCGGTGGCGGTGAGCAGGAGTGCGGCCGCTCCGGTGGCGGCGGCGATGGAGAGCTTGCTACGCATGGGCACCTCACGCTGCGATCCGCTAGACGGATCGGATGGTCCACTCAGAGGTTCGAGCGTAACCATGGATCTCCACGGGTACAAGCCTTGCCTTCACCGCGCGATCGGCTTTAAGGTGCGTCCGTTATATGGATCTAGTGGTCCATTAGACGGACCACTGAAGGTTGGTGCCAGTGGAACGACGTAACTTCCTCCTCGGTGCGGCCGCGGCGTTGAGCGCCCCCGCCGCGATCACAGAACCCGCCCAGGCCGCCACCGAACCGCTGGAACGGCAGCCCGCGTCCCTGGGCGTGACGGGCAAGGACTTCCCGAAGGTCTGCGGCAACCTGGGCAATCACAACTATTCGCCGATGAAGCAGGTCACCGCCCGCACGGTGCGCCGGCTCGGCGGCGCCTGGCACGTCAACCTCGAAGGCGGCAGCACGTCCGCCGCGCAGCAGAGCACCTGCGTCGTGGAGAACGGCGTCCTGTACGTCCAGACCACGCAGCAGAACGTCTTCGCCGTGGACGGCAGGACCGGCGCGGTCAAGTGGAAGACGAATCTGGGCACGAAGCAGACGAACATGCGCGGGGTCGCGCTCGGCGACGGCCTGGTCTTCTCCACCTCCGGCGCCAACATCGTCTACGCGCTGAAGAAGGAGACCGGCCAGGTCGTCTGGCAGCGGCAGCTCATCACCGAGGACGAGGGCGGCGGCGACACCGGCGGCTGCGATCCGCAGAACGGGCAGTGCGGCGGCCTGACGGGGACCCTGGCCGGGGCGGTCGTCCACTGGGACGGCCTGATCTACGTCGGCATGCAGGGCAGCACCGGCGGCGCGCGGGGGCGGGCGTACGCGCTGAAGGCCGCCACCGGCGAGGTCGTCTGGACGTTCTGGGCGTGCCCGGGCGAGGGCCAGTTCGGCAACGACACCTGGGAGGGCGACTCGTGGAAGACCGGCGGGGCGGTCCCGTGGATCCATCCGGCCATCGACGCCGACCTGGGGCTGGTCTACTGGACGTTCGGCGGCTCCTACCCACGGCTGGACGGCTCCGGCAGGGGCGGCGACAACCTGTTCGCCAACTCGATCGTGGCCATCGACGCCAAGACCGGCGTGCGCAAATGGCACTTCCAGTCGGTGCACCACGACATCTGGGACCTCGACAACGTCATGGCGCCTGTGCTGGTGGACGTCAAGATCAAGGGGCGGACGCGCAAGGCCGTGGTCTACGGCAGCAAGGCCGGCATGTTCTACATCCTCGACCGGGAGAGCGGCGAGGCGCTGCACGGCGTGGAGGAACGCCCGGTCCCGCAGGATCCGCGGCAGAAGACCGCGGCGACGCAGCCGTTCCCCGGCGGGAAGCCGTTCATCACGCAGGCGCCCGAGTTCGGCAAGGCCACCCGGCCGGTCCCCTTCTACGCCTGGGGCGGGCTCTACACGCCGCACTGGGACCGTGCGACGATCATCTTCCCCGGGGCGGGCGGCGGCGCCGACTGGGCGCACGTGTCGTACAACCCGCACACCGGCTGGATCTACGTCGGCTACGGGCTGATCAACTCCGGGTTCTCCAACAGCCGTGACGGCCGGGTCAACACCTCGCGGCCACTCGGCGAGTACTTCGCCGGCGGCATCGCGGCCGTCGATCCCCGTACCAACACGCCCGTGTGGACGCTGGACCGGGAGTGGTCGCTCGCGCACGGCAACGGCATCCTGACCACGGCGGGGCGGGTGATGTTCCAGGGCGGGCCGGACGGGCTGCTGCACGCCATGGACGACACCGACGGCACGGTGCTGTGGAGCTTCCAGTGCGGCGCAGGGGTGCACACCAGCCCGATCAGCTACGAGATCGACGGCGAGCAGTACGTCGCGGTGCTGGCGGGCGGCAACGGCCTGCCGTACCCGGACATCCCCAGGGGCGACCACCTGTGGGCCTTCAAGCTGGGCGGCAAGGTGCCGCCCGCCGCGACGCCCACGCCGCCGAAGAAGCGCAACGACATCCGGGCCGCCGCCGTCACCGGCACCACGGTCACACTCGGCCGGGTCTGGGACGCGGCCGGCCAGCAGCCCGGCGCGACCGAGAGCACCGTCGCCCAGAACGCCATGTCGCCGCAGCACCTGCGGGTGCCCAAGGGCACGACGGTCACCTTCGTCAACCCGGCCGGCAACGCGAACGCGCACGCCGCCGTCTCCTTCTTCGAGTACGAATTCGACAGTGGCGTCCTGATGCCCGGCCAGTCCTTCACCCACACCTTCGCGACGCCGGGCGAGTACTTCTACAACGACGCGATCTTCCCGCAGAACACCGGCAAGATCGTCGTCTACTGACACGGGAGGGGAGCCCCAGGGCTCCCCTCCGCGCTCAGAGCCAGGTCGGCAGTACGGACGGCGGCATCGGGCCCTTGTTCCGCCGGCCCTGACCGGTCTCCTCCCAGGCGTGCGCCAGGATCCCGACGCTCCTGCTGAGGACGAAGAGCCCGCGTGCCAGCGGCGCGGGGAAGCCCAGCTCGGCGTAGACCACGGCGGTGGCGCCGTCGATGTTCATCGGCACCGGCGCGATCAGCCGCTCGACCTCCAGCGCGGCACGCAGGTGGTCGCCCGGCACCACCCCGTCCGCGACGGCCGCCGCCACGAGGCCGAGCAGCGGGTCGCGGCGCGGGTCGCGGGTGTGGAAGCGGTGCCCGAAGCCGGGCAGGTACTTGTCGCGGGCGCGCCACCGCGCCACCACGGCGGCCGCGTCCCCGTCGCGGACCACCTCGCCGAGCAGGCCGACGCACTGCTCCCCCGCGCCGCCGTGCACGTCGCCGAGCAGGTTGACGCCCGTGGCGACCGCGTTGTTGAGCCCCACGCCGCAGGTGGCGGCCATCCGCGCGACGGCGATGGAGGGCGCGTGCGGGCCGTGGTCCACCGACGAGACCAGCGCCGCCTCCAGCAGCGCCGCCTGCCGCGCTTCCGGGCGCTCGCCGCGGAGCATGAGCCAGATCAGCTCGGCGAAGCCGATCCGCCCGATGAGGTCCTGGACCGGCTGCCCGCGCAGCTCGATGACGTCCGGCTCGACCCTCGACACCGCGGTCGCCCACCAGTCGGACACCTCACGCATATCGCCGCCCTCTCTAGCCTGCTCGCGCCTGCCATCGCCCTCCCGAGCCTGCTCGCTCACGACGCCGCCCTCCTCGGGCCGCTCGCTCACGACGCCGCCTCGAACTCGTCGTTGTGCTCGCCCAGCCGCGGGGCGGCCCCGCGCGGGCGCAGGGCGGCGCCGTCGACGACCACGCCGTTGCCGGTGACGGTGACGGACCGCTCCCCGCCGCCCGCGAAGGGCACCTCCGTGAGGAAGCCGCGCTGCCGTACCTGGTCGAGGAGGAGTGCCTGCGGCACGGTGAGGATGCGGGCGGCGGGCACGCCCTCGCGGGCGAGCAGTTCCTCCCACTCCAGCGCGGTCTTGGCCCGCAGCGCCTGGTTGAGCTCGTGATTGAGCTCCTGCCGGTACGCCTTGCGCGCCTCGCGCTCGGCGAAGCGGGGATCGGCGAGCAGGTCGGGCCGCCCGACGAGCCGGCACAGCGTCTCGAACTGGGCCTGCTGGTTGGCGGCGATGTTCAGCGGCCCGTCGGCGGTCTCGAACGTGCCGGAGGGGGCGGCGGTGGCGTTCTGGTCGCCCATCGGCTCCGGCTCGACCCCGCTGATCAGGTAGTTGGAGACGGTCCAGCCCATCGCGGAGATCGACGCCTCCAGCATGGACAGGTCCAGATGGCAGCCACGACCGCTCCGGTGCCGGCCCGCCAGCGCGGCGGAGATCGCCAGCGCGGCCATCAGCCCGCCGATGGTGTCGCAGATGGGGAACCCCACCCGCAGCGGGACGGTGTCAGGGGTGCCGGTGACGCTCATCATGCCGGACAGCCCTTGGATGATCTGGTCGTAGGCGGGGGCCTCCCGCATCGGCCCGCTCTGCCCGAACCCCGAGATCGCGCAGTAGACCAGGCCCGGGTTGAGCTCGCGCAGCCGGTCCCAGTCATAGCCGAGCCTGCCCAGCACCCCGGCTCTGAAGTTCTCCAGCAGGACGTCGGCCCCGGCGACCATCGACTCGAACGCGGCCCGTCCCTCCGGGCTCTTCAGATCGAGCTCGACCGACTTCTTGCCGGCGTTCTGGGCCAGGAAGGAGGCGCCCATCTGCGCCCGGTTGAGCTCCGGGTCCGGCCCGAGGCGCCGGGCGAGATCCCCGGTGCCGGGCAGCTCCACCTTGACCACCTCCGCGCCGAACAGCATCAGCTGATAACTGCAGTACGGCCCGGCCAGAACGTTGGTCAGGTCCACGACCTTGACGCCGTCCAGTGGCAACTGCTGCATTCACGCTCCATAGGGTCAAGTCAGCGGATGGTCGAACCCGCGCTCCGACATGCGCTTGGCCGCCTCACGCAGGTCCGCGGCGAAAGCCTGGACCCGGTCCTCGGTGAAGCGGACCGTCGGGCCGCTCAGCGTGAGCGCCGCCACGGTCGCCCGCGTGCCGCCCGTGATCGGGACGGCGACCGCGGAGAGTCCGGGCTCGCGCTCGCCGTGGCTGACCGCGTAGCCGTCGCGCGCCGCCTGCTCGATCCACTCGCGCAGCGTCGCGACGTGCGTCTCGCCGTGCGGAGAGGAGCGGGCCACCCGCGCGAGCAGCCGGTCGGGCGCGTCCTTCAGCAGGACCTTGGAGGAGGCGCCGGCCCACAGGGGCAGCTCGTCGCCGACCCGCACCACGTGGCGCAGCGGCTGCGGGCTCTCCTGCTGGGCGATGCAGATGCGGTGCATGTCTCTGGCGACGTAGAGGTTGACGGTCTCCCGGTGCCGGGCGCCCAGCTCGCGCATGAGCTGGACGGTCTCCGGCGGCAGCTCCCACGCGCGGCGGGCCAGATGCGCCCACCGCCACAGGGCGGGACCGGCCGTGTATCCCTTCGGCGTGCTCCACAGCAGTCCCATGTGCTCCAGGGTCTGCAGCAGGCGCAACGCCGTCGTCTTGGCCAGCCCCGTCTCGTCCACGACCTCGCGGATGCTCAGCGTCCGCCGGTCCTCGGTGAGCAGGGACAGGATGTCGAACGCCCGCTGGACGCTGCGGACGCCGCCGGCGTCTTCTGTCGAAGGCACGGATCCTCGCTTAAGAGTCGAAGGTGAACCTGCCGCACACCTTCTCATGCGGTCCGTACGCTAACACTCAGTCCGCTTGGCGGTCCATATGCTCCATCAAGCGGATTGCGCGAGCCCCTTGCCATAACGTTCATCGCCCTCATACCGTGAGGCAATCCACAGTGCGGTTTACCAGAACCGCTGAGCGGATCAATGGGAGTCACCATGAACGCAATCCACGACGCGGCGTGCTTAGTCGCCGGCGAGTGGCTGACCGGGGGCGCGCATACCGACCGCATTGGCCCCTATCTCCGGGAGCCCGTCAGCCGGGCGCGAACCGCACAGCTCGCCGACATCACCGCGGCGCTGGCCTACGCCGCGCGCTCCGCCAAGGCCGTGGCGCGCCTGGCGCCCGCCACCCGGGCCGGCATCCTGGAACGCGCCGCCGCCCTGGTCACCGAGCGCGGCGAGCGGCTGGCCACGCTGCTGGCGCTCGAACTGGGCAAGCCGCTCAAGGACGGACGAGGCGAGATCGTGCGGGTCGCCGACACCTTGTCCGTGGCCGCCGCGGAGGCCAGGATGATCGGCGGCGAGGTGCTGCCGGTGGCGGGCTGGGCCCGCGGGGTCGGCAACACCGCGATCACGCAGCGGGCGCCCGCCGGCCCCGTGCTGGCGATCACGCCGTTCAACGCCCCGGCCAACCTCCTGGCGCACAAGCTCGCCGCCTCCTTCGCGGCCGGCAACACCACGATCGTCAAACCGCCGCCGCAGGCTCCCGCCGTCTCCACGGCGCTGGTGGAGCTGCTGCTCGACGCCGGGATGCCCGTGGAGGCGGTACAGGTCCTGCACGGGGGCGGCGACGTGGGCGCGCGGCTGTGCGCCGCGCCGGAGGTCGCCGTGGTGAGCTTCACCGGCGGCGTCACGGCCGGGCACGCCGTCGCCCGCGCCGCCGGGCCGAAACGGGTGCTGCTCGAACTCGGCGGCAACGCCGCGACCATCGTCTGCGAGGACGCCGACGTCGCCGCGGCGGCGCGCGCGTGCGCCCGCACCGGCTACAGCAACTCCGGTCAGAGCTGCATCTCGGTCCAGCGCGTCTACGTCCACAGCAGCCGGTTCGAGGAGTTCGCCGACGCGCTGACCACGGAGGTGAAGGCCCTGGTCGTCGGCGATCCCCTGGACCCGGCGACCGACGTCGGCTCCATGGTGGACGACGCCGCGGCCGAGCGGGTGGTCACCTGGACCGCCGAGGCGGCCGGCCAGGGCGCCAGGGTGACGACCGGCGGCATGCGCACGGGCGCGGTGATGGCGCCGACCGTCGTCGCCGGCCCGCCCGCCGAGGCCAGGGTCGTCCGCGAGGAGGTGTTCGGCGCGCTCGTGGCCGTGCTGCCCTACGACGGCTTCGACGAGGTCCTGGAGGAGTGCAACCGCAGCTCGTACGGGCTGCAGGCCGGGCTGTTCACCCACGACATCCGGCGCATCGTCACCGCCTGGCGCGAGCTGGAGGTCGGCGGCCTGATCGTGAACGGCTCCTCGAACTTCCGCCTCGACCACGTCCCGTTCGGCGGCGTGAAGGACTCCGGCATCGGCCGCGAGTCGCCGCGCTGGATGATCGAGGACTTCACCGTGACCAAGACCCTCATGCTCAAGGGCCTGACCATCTGGGGAGAGCGTTGACCACGCCACAATCGGCCACCGCGGCCCACGCGCTCGTCGCCCAGCTCGAAGAGCTCGGCGTCGAGTACGTCTTCGGCACCTGCGGGCACACCAACATCGCCGTCCTGGACGCGCTGGCCGACAGCCGCATCCGCTTCGTCATCGCCCGCCACGAGCAGGCCGCGGCGCACGCCGCCGACGGCTACACCCGCGCGTCGGGCAAGCCGGGCGTGCTGCTCGTCCACGTCGGTCCCGGCCTGACCAACGCCGCCACCGGCGTCATGACCGCCGCGCTGGACTCCGTGCCGATGGTGGTGATCAGCGGCGACATCCCCTCCTACTACCACGGCCGCCATCCGCACCAGGAGGTCAACCTGCACGCCGACGCCGACCAGGCGTCGATCTTCCGGCCGTTCGTCAAGCGGGCCTGGAACGTGCACCGGGCGCGGGACCTGGGCCGGGCCGTGGAGCGCGCCTTCTGGACGGCCACGTCGGGCCGGCCGGGAGCGGTGCTGGTGAACGTGCCGATGGACATCTTCTCCCGGCCCGCCGAGCCCTATCCGGCGAGCAGCCACGCGGCGCCGCCCGACCTGCCGGAGGCCACGGCGGAGCTGATCGCGGCCCGGCTGGCCGCCGCCGAGCGCCCGCTGATCTACGTCGGCGGCGGCCTGCGCGAGGACGCCGAGGCGCTGATCACGCTGGCCGAGCACCTGGACGCGCCGATCGCGCACTCGCTCATGGCCAAGGGCACCGTGCCCGACGCCCATCCGCTGCTGCTCGGGATGCCCGGGTTCTGGGGGCTGGAGCTCACCAACGCCTACGCCCGCGAGGCCGACGTGGTGCTGGCTCTCGCCACCCGGTTCGCCGAGACCGACTCCAGCTCCTGGGATCCCCGCTTCACCTGGGACTTCTCCGGCAGCACGCTGATCCAGATCGACCTCGACCCGGCCGAGCTCGGCCGCAACTACCCCGTGGAGATCGGCGCGGTGGCCGACGTGGGGCTCGCGGTCAAGGCGCTGGCCGCCGCCGCCAAGTCGCACCCTCCGCGCAGCCGGCCCGAGCTGCGCATGCAGATCTCGGAGGCGCGCACCGAGCTGTTCGCGGCCAGCAGGGAGCGCGGCAGGAGCGAAGACTTCCCGCTGCGCCCCGAGCGCATCCTGGCCGACCTGCGTGACTGCATCCCGGCCGATGCGGTGCTGGTCACCGACGTCGGCTGGAACAAGAACGGCGTCGCCCAGTGCTACGAGCTGCCGCCCGAGGGCCGGTTCATCACCCCGGGAGGCGCCTCCACCATGGGCTTCGGCCCGGCCGCCGCGGTCGGCGTCCAGCTCGCCCAGCCGGAGCGCACCGTGATCGCGCTCATCGGCGACGGCGGCATGAGCGCGCAACTGCCCGCCGTGCCGCTCGCGGTCGAGCAGGGCGCGCCCGTCGTGTTCGTCGTGATGAACAACCGCTCCCACGGCACCATCTCCGACCTGCAGTCGGCACATTTCGGCCGCAGCCACGGCTGCGACTTCACCGATCCCGCAGGGCGGCCCTACAGCCCCGACTTCGCCGCGCTCGCCAGGGCGTGCGGCGCCGACGGCCACACCGTCACCACGCCCGCCGAGTTCGGTGCGGCACTACGCGCGGCCGTCGCGAACCGGCGGCCCGCGCTGATCGACGTCCCGATGGTCAACGAACCGGTGCCGACGCCCGGCCACTGGAACATCAAGGACATCTACCAGGGCCTGTTCGCCGACTGACCCGGCCGAGCTGACCTGGCGGAAACCGTTGCACGTTCGAGATTCCCTCAACCTTCCCCGTCGCTTATAACGAACGTACTAGTCCGTGAATTAATCCTCACCCACCCCCCTACGAGGTGAACCGTGTATTTCACGAGATTCTCCATCGCAGCCGCGGCCCTCATAGCCCTCGCCGCCTGCGCTCCGCCCGGCCAGCAGGCCGAGACCGGCGCCAGCGCAACCGGGCCCATCAAGATCGCCAACGTCAACGCGCAGAGCGGCCAGCTCAGCTCGCTCGGCCAATGGGAGCACAAGGGCGTCAAGCTCGCCATCGACGAGGTCAACAAGGCCGGCGGCGTCAACGGCCGGCAGATCAAGCTCGACCTCTTCGACAGCCAGGGCGACCCCACCGTCGGCACGAACGTGGCCAGGAAGATCGCCGCCGAGGGCTACATCGCGATGCTCGGCACCGCGGAGAGCGCGGTCACGCTGGCCATGGCGCCCATCCTGAAGGACGCCAAGATCCCGAACATCACCTCAGGCCAGTCCCCCAAGCTGGCCGAGCTCAAGAGCCCGTTCCTGTTCCTCAACGCGCCGACCAGCGTCACCTTCGACGAGACGCTCGCCAAATACCTGGTCGACGACAAGGCCCACAAGAAGATCGCGCTGATCAGCAACAACGGCGCCTACGGGTCGGGCGAGCACGACGCGTTCCTCGCCTCGCTCAAGACCAGGACCGTCACCCCGGTCGCCGACGAGGTCGTCACCCCCGACCAGAAGGACTTCAACTCCAACCTCGCCAAGATCCGCGAGCAGAACCCCGACGTGCTGTTCATCGGCGCGGAGGAGGTGCAGTCGGGGCTGATCGCCAAGCAGGCCCGCGAGCTGGGCATCAAGGCGGTCTTCGCGGGCGGCGCCCCGATGGGCACCGACGTGTACGCCAGCACGGCCGGGCTCAAGAACGCCGAAGGCTCGGTCGTCAGCTCCCCCTACCTGAGCAACGACGCCAGCGAGCCGATCAAGGAGTTCGCCGCCAAGTACAAGACCGCCTACAAGGAGGACGCCAGGATGCACGTCGCCAAGGCGTACGACGGCGCGTCGATCCTGATCGAGGCGCTCAAGCAGACGAACGGCGAGGGCGGCCAGAAGCTGGCCGACGCCATCCGCGGCGTCAAGCGGGCCGGGCTGCTGGGCAACTACAACTACGACGCGAACGGCGTCGGCATCCACGAAACCAAGATCGGCCTGGTCAAGGACGGCAAGGTCGTTCCCGAGGCCGCGAGCTGACGTGCAGGTCTTCCTTCAGACCCTGATCGGCGGGATCACGTTCGGAGCGGTGTACGCGCTGGTGGCGATGGGATTCTCGATCGTCTACCGCACCATGGGCCTGGTCAACTTCGCCCACGGCAGCGTCGTCATGATCGGCGCGTACGCCGCTTCCACGTTCTACCTGGCCACCCAGCTGCCCTTCGCCGTGGCGATCATCGTCGCCATCGCGGTCACGGGCCTCATCGGCCTGGTCATCGAACGGTTCCTGCGCCCGCTGGAGAACAAGGACTTCACGCTGATGCTGATCGGCACGATCGGCTTCGGCGCCGTCCTCGAAGCGGGCGCGGTGCTGGTCTGGGGCGCGACCGGGCACGCCGTGCCCTCCCCCGTCGCCACCGGGCCGCTCGATCTGGCCGGGATCCGCATCCCCACCTACAGCCTCCTCGTCATCGCCATCGCGGCGGCGGCGACCGGGCTGCTGGCGCTGTTCCTGCAGCGCACCAAGCGGGGCGCGGCCATGCAGGCGGTCGCCATGGACCACCAGGCGGCCACCGCGGTCGGCATCCACGTCGGCCGCAGCAACGCCATGGCCTTCGCGATCGGCGCCGGCCTGGCCGCGCTGGCCGGCAGCCTGATCGGCCCCATGCTGTACGTCAACCCGACCATGGGCGGCACCCTGGGCATCAAGGGCTTCGCCGCCGCCATGCTCGGCGGCTTCGGCAGCATGCCGGGCGCGATCGTCGGCGGCCTGGCGTTCGGCCTGCTCGACTCCTTCGCGGCCGGCAACTTCCAGGAGTACTCCGAGCTCGTCACCTTCCTGGTCTTCGCCCTGATCGTCATGATCCGCCCGACCGGCATCTTCGGAGAGGCCACGGTGAACCGCGCGTGAAACGTCTCCTCTGGCTCGGGCCCGTGGCGGTGGCGGCCTGGCTGCTCCCCTACGCCCTGGGCGGATACGCGATCCACGTGGCCGACGTCGCGATCATCTTCGCCGTCCTGGCCATCGGGCTCGGCCTGACCATGGGCGTGGCCGGGCAGATCAACCTGGCCCAGGTCGCCTTCTTCGGCGTCGGCGCGTACACGGTGGCCATCCTCACCACCCAGGCCGGCTTCGGCTTCTGGACGGCCGCGCTGCTCGCGGTGCTGGCCGCCGTGATCTTCGGCGTGCTCGTGGGCATCCCCGCGCTGCGCATGCAGTCGCACTACCTCGGCATCGTCACCCTCGGCCTGGCGCTGGCCTTCACCAACTGGGTCACCAACGCCCACGTCGCCGGCCGCGCGGAAGGCATCAGCGACATCCCGGTGCCGCCGATGTTCGGCATCGACCTGTCCAGCGGCTACCTGTTCTACTACGTCGAGCTGATCGTCTTCGCCATAGCGCTGGCGTTCGCGCTGCTGGTCACCCGCTCGCCGCTGGGCCGGCGGCTGCGCGCGATGCGCGACGACGACCTGGCCGCGGGCGCGCTCGGCGCGGAGATCCCGCTGCTGCGGATGACCGCGTTCGTCCTGTCCGGCCTGTACGGCGGCCTGGCCGGTGTCCTGTACGCCGGGCTCATCCGCTTCGTCGCCCCCGAGTCCTTCAACATCGCCAACATGTTCCTGCTGCTCGCCATGGTCATCATCGGCGGCCGCAGCAGCATCCTCGGCTGTGTGGTCGGCGCGATCGCGCTGTCCCTGGTCAGGGAGGCGCTGCTGGACGCCTCCGGCTACGCCCAGCTCGGCTACGGCCTCGTGGTCGTGCTCGTGGTGGTGTTCGCGCCGCAGGGGCTGGCGGGCCTGCCCGGTCAGGTCCGGTCCCTGCTGCGCGGACGCTGTGACAGCGGGCGTGCCCAGCTCGGCCCGTTCCTTCCGTACGAGGCCGCGGCCCAGGCCGGCGAGGAGGACGCGCTGGAGGTGCGGGAGGTGACGAAGCGGTTCAAGGGCCTGGTCGCGCTCGACGGGGTGTCGCTCACCGTCCCCTCGGGACAGATCCGCGGCATCGTCGGCCCGAACGGCTCGGGCAAGACGACCCTGTTCAACGTGATCAGCGGCTTCTACACGCCCACCCGGGGCGGGGTGGTCCTGCGCGGGCGCGAGGTGACGGGGATGGCGCCGTACCGGCTCTCATTGCTCGGCGTCGCGCGCACCTTCCAGAACCTGCGCCTGTTCGAGGACCTCAGCGTGCGCGAGAACCTGCTCCTCGCCCTCGACCGCACCCGCACCTCCTGGATCTGGCGCTACCCGGGCCTGCCGTGGAAGGTCCTGGGCTACGAGCGGACGCTGCGCGGGCGGGCCGAGGAGCTCATCGGACGGTTCGGGCTGGCCGAGGTCGCCGGCGGCGAGCCCCGCTCCCTTCCGTACGGGATCCAGCGCCGCATCGAGCTGGCCCGCGCCATGGCCATGTCGCCCACGCTGCTGCTGCTCGACGAGCCCGCCGCCGGGCTCAACGGCGAGGAGGTCCGCCAGCTCGCCGAGATCGTCCGCTCCATCAGGGACTCCGGCGTCACCGTGGTCGTCATCGAGCACAACATGGGCCTGGTCATGTCCCTGTGCGACCAGGTCACCGTGCTGTCCAGCGGCAAGGTGATCGCCGACGGCCCGCCGGCCGAGGTCGCCGTGCACCCCGACGTGGTCGCCGCCTACCTCGGCGACTCCATGACCGCGCCCACCCAGGAAGCGGCCGTAGAGGAGGCGAGTCGATGACGACGCTGACCGTGGAAGGGCTGTCGGTGCACTACGGCGGCGTCCGCGCCGCCCATGACGTGACCTTCACCGTCGAGCCCGGCCAGTCGCTCGGCATCATCGGCGCCAACGGCGCGGGCAAGACCTCGACTCTCAAGGCCGTCATGGGGCTGGCCCCCCGCCAGGCCACCACGATCCGCTTCGGCACGCACGACCTGCTCCGCGCGCCCGCCCACACGCTGGTGCGGCACGGCATCGGCTACGTCCCCGAGGGCCGGCACGTCTTCTCCGGCCTCAGCGTCGAGAAGAACCTGCTGCTCGGCGCGTACACGAGCAACTGGAAACGCACTCCCATCGACGAGGTGTACGAGCTGTTCCCGGTGCTGCAGGAGATGCGCCACCGGCTGGCCGGTGCGCTGTCCGGCGGCCAGCAGCAGATGCTCGCGGTCGGCCGGGCCCTGATGTGCCGGCCCAAGGTGATCCTGCTGGACGAGCCCTCCATGGGCCTGTCGCCCAAGCTCGTCGGCGACATCGCCGCCGTGCTCAAGAAGCTCAACGCCGACGGCCTGTCCATCCTGCTCGTCGAGCAGAACGCCAAGCTCACCTTCGACGTCACCAGCACCTGCCTGGTCATGGAGAACGGCGAGATCGCCGCCACCGGCACCTCGGCGGAGCTGCGCGACGACCCGCAGGTCCGGCGCATCTACCTCGGCCTCTGACGTCTCCCCAGAGGCGAGCCGACCATCAGTGAGGGGAAGAACATGGTTCGTCGACGAGAGTTACTCATGGGCGCCCTCGCCGTCGCGGCGCTGACCCGCCCGGGCGAGGCCGCCGCCGCCACCACGCACCGCGCCGACCGGGATTTCCCCAAGGTGGGCGGCAACCTGGCCAACCAGAGCTACACCGGGCTGCGCGACCTGCACCAGGGCAACGTCCGGCGGCTGCGGGCGGCCTGGGTGAACAACATCGAGGGCGGCCTGATGGCCGGCAACAGCCAGAGCACCGCCGTGGCCGTGGACGGCGTCCTCTACATCGAGTCCGCCCTGGGCAACGTGGTCGCCGTGGACGGGCGTACCGGAGCGACGATCTGGAAGTACGCGCAGACGCGCGGGGCCGTCACCCGGCGCGGCGTCGCGGTCGGCGCGGGCCGGGTCTACACCTGCGCCAACGACAACTGGGTGATCGCCCTTGACCAGCGCACCGGCCAGGTGCTCTGGGAGCGGCAGCACAACGGGTACGGCAACCTGGAGAAGGTCGCGGTCACCTACCACGACGGGATGCTCTACTGCGGCACCAACGACGGCCCACGCGGCGCCGCGCTCGCCTTCGACGCCGCCACCGGCGACCTGGTCTGGCACTTCTGGGGCACGCCCGGCCCCGGCGAGTTCGGCAACGACACCTGGGAGGGCGACTCCTGGCAGAACGGCGGCGCGACGCCCTGGATGCACTGCGCCATCGACCCGGACCTGAAGCTGGTCTACTGGACGTTCGGCAACGCCAGGGGCGGCAGATCCTCCCAGGACGGCTCCGAGCGCGGCGGCCAGAACCTGTTCGCCAACTCGATCGTGGCCATGGACCTGAAGACCGGCGCCTACCGCTGGCACTTCCAGTCCATCCACCACGACATCTGGGACATGGACAACGTCATGGCCCCCGTCCTGCTGGACGCCCGCGTCCACGGCCGCACCCGCAAGCTGGTCGTGTACGGCAGCAAGACCGGCATGCACTACATCCTCGACCGCGCCGACGGCTCGGCCCCGCTGGGCATCGACGAACGGCCGGTCCCCCAGGAGCCCCGGCAGAAGACCTGGCCGACGCAGCCCTTCCCGCGCCAGGGCGGGTGGACGGAGCTCACGCCGGTGTGGCAGCCGCTCGGCACGGAGGTCCCCGGGCTCCCGCACCGGGCCGTGCCGAACTACCGGATCGGCTCGCTGTTCACCCCGCACTGGGACGAGCCGATCCTCACCATCCCCGGTCACGGCGGCGGCGCCGACTGGAACCAGCAGTCCTACAGCCACAGCACCCGCCTGGTCTACACCGGCTTCGGGTACGTCGCCGCCGCGCACTCCCTGACCGAGGCGGCCAACGGGCTGCGCCCGCCGGGCGAATACATGACCGGCGGCGTCGTGGCGGTCGATCCGAGCACCAACCGGGTGCGCTGGAAGCGGAACCTGCCGTACTCGCTGGCGCACGGCAACGGCATCCTCACCACGGCCTCCGACCTGCTGTTCATCGGCCAGCCGGACGGGAACCTGCTCTGCCTCGACGCGCGGAACGGGCGCGAGCTGTGGCGGTGGCAGACCGGGGCCGCGGTCAGCAGCTCCCCCATCTCCTACGAGATCGACGGCGAGCAGTACCTCGCCGTCTACGCGGGCGGGACGAGCATCCCGTACGGCAACTCGGCTGCCCGCGGCGACCACTTGTGGGCCTTCAGGCTCGGCGGCGCCGTGCCGCCCGCCGCCACCCCGCCCCCGCCGGTGGTCCGGCGGCCGGTCTCCGGCCAGCCGGTGGACGGCAGCGCGGTCGGCGACACCGTGGTGCTCGGCCGCGTGTACGACAACGGCCAGGTGGGCACGGTCGAGTCCACGGCCGTGAACGCGATGGCGCCCACCCACCTGCGGGTGCCGGCCGGCACCACGGTGACTTTCGTCAACCCCGCGGACAACGTCAACGTCCACGGGGCCACCCAGTTCTTCGAGGGGCTGTTCGACGTGCGGCTGAAGCCGGGCGAGTCGTTCCGGTACACCTTCACCAAGCCGGGCGAGTACTTCTTCAACGACTCCCACAGCCCGCGCCCGACGGGCAAGATCGAGGTCCTGCCCGCCTGACCTCGATCAGGGCGCGATCAGCGCGACGTCGGGGCCGTGGGACGGGAAGCGTTCGAGCACCAGCGGATCATGGCCGGCGACCACCAGCTCGGGGCCGCCGGCCAGCTCCTTGATGCGGTCGAAGGCCCCGTACACGCCGGTCATGCTGTGCAGGATCGGGAAGGGCCGGTCGGCCTCGATGTTCTCGTAGAAGTGGCTGGCGTCGGAGGCCAGCACCACGGGGCCGCGCACGGTGTCGGCGCGTACCACCTGCATGCCCGCGGTGTGCCCGCCGACCAGGTGGACGCTCAGGCCGGGCACGACGGGGGCGTCGCCGTCCACCGCCCGCACGCGGCCCTCCTTCCCGGCCGCCCGCAGGTGCGCCAGGTCGCCGTCTTCGAGCAGCCAGCGCTCGCGGGCGATCCGCCCGGCCCACGGGCCGCTCCAGTAGTCGAGCTCGGCCTGCTGCACGACGTAGCGGGCCCGGGGGAACTCGCGGGCGGTGCCGGTGTGGTCGTAGTGCAGGTGGGTCAGCACCACGTGATCGACCGACTCGGCGCTGACACCCAGCTCGGCCAGCGCCGTCACGGGCGAGCAGCGGTAGTCGATGCCCGGCACCCGGGCCGCCCGGCCCGGCGCGATGCCGGTGTCGACGACGACGGTGTGCTCGTCGGAGACCGCCAGCCACACGTAGTAGGCCGTCGGATGGGAGCTCTCGCCGCCGGGCTCGTAGCCGTGGAAGTGCTCGCCGCGCTTCGCGTCGCGCTGGGCGTAGCGTACGGCGTAGACGCGGAAGCGGCTCATGCCTTCACCTGCCGGAGGGACGTGCGGCCGAGCTGCTCGGTGGAGATCCGGTAGGTCTCCCGCCCGGTCGCCACGGCGGCCACGTTGATCAGGCAGAGCGCGGCGGTGATGAGCGCGACCCCGAACCAGCTGTCCTGGCCGGTGCCGGCCACGGCGGTCGCGATCGTGGGCGCGAAGCCCGCGATGGCGAAGCCGATCTGGGTGCCGATCGCCATGCCGGACAGGCGTACCCGGGTGGTGAACATCTCGCCGTAGAACGCCGGCCAGACCGCGCTGGTGGCGCTGTGCACGATGCCGAACATCACGATGCCGGCGACGAAGATCAGGGCGTAGTTGCCGATGGAGATCGACCACAGGTAGGCGAACATGAGGACCGCGCAGCCGAGCGAGCCGCCGACGAACACCGGCTTGCGGCCGATCCGGTCCGACAGCCTGCCCCACAGCGGGATCGAGATGACCGCGGCGACGTTGGCCAGGACGCCGACCCAGAGCATGGGGCCGCGTTCGAGGTGCATGGTGTTGACCGCGTAGGAGAGGGCGTGCACGGTGAAGATCGTGCTGACCGAGGCGATGACCGCGGCCACGACGACGCGCAGCACGTCCTGCCACTGCTCGCGGAAGAGGACGAGCAGCGGCATCCGCGCCACGGTGTTGGTGGCGACCTCCTGCTCGAACGCCGGGGTCTCCTCCAGCGTCCGCCGGATGATCAGCCCGACCACGGCGACCACGATGCTCAGCCAGAACGGCACCCGCCAGCCCCAGCTCAGCAGCTGCTCCTCGGGCAGCGCCGCGATCGGCAGGAAGATCGCGGTAGCGATGATCTGCCCGGCCTGGGTGCCGTTGAGGGTGAAGCTCGTGTAGTACGCGCGGCGGCCCTCGGGCGCGTGCTCCAGCGTCATGGAGTTCGCGCCGGCCTGCTCGCCGGAGACCGAGAAGCCCTGCAGCAGGCGGAGGAGCACGAGCAGGATCGGCGCCAGCACGCCAACGTCCGCGTAGGTGGGCAGGCAGCCCACCAGGAACGTCGACGCGCCCATCATCACCAGCGTGGTGACGAGCACCTTCTTGCGGCCGAAGCGGTCGCCTATGTGCCCGAGCACGAAGGCGCCCACCGGCCTGGCCAGGTATCCGACGCCGAAGGTGGCCAGTGCCAGGAGCGTGCCGGTGGCGGGCGAGCTCGACGGGAAGAAGATCTTGCTGAAGACCAGCGCGGCGGCGGTGCCGTAGATGAAGAAGTCGTAGTACTCCAAGGCGCTGCCGATCCAGGCCGCTATAGCCGCTTTGCGAGGTTTGCCCTGCACCGTCACGCTATGCTCCTCACGGTGTGATTGGGGGGTTAGTGCGGTGTCAGGAAACTAACTCACCGGTTCGTACATTACAAGGGTGTCGCGGCGGGTCACCCGTCATTCCCGATCAGCTTTTGGCGCCCTGGCCGCGGAGGTAGGCGACGATCATCTCCCCCACCATCCCGCGCAGCCTGGCACGGTGCTCCGGGGCGGTCATGTCACGCCCGAACAACGCGTTGAACGTGTGCTGATTGGCCACCCGGAAGAAGCAGAACGAGCTGATCAGCATGTGCACGTCGATCGCGTCGGCCTCGGTCACGAAGTCGCCCGACTCCTGCCCGGCGTCGAGGATGCGGGAGATCACGTCGAGCACCGGCGTGCCCAGGTTGGCCAGGGCCTCGGACTTGCGGATGTGCTCGGCCTGGTGGACGTTCTCGATCGCGACGAGCTGGATGAAGTCGCGATGCGCGTCGTGGTGGTCGAAGGTGAGCTCGGCCAGCGTGCGGATGGCCTCGACCGGGGCCAGGTGCTGCACGTCGACCGTCCGCTCGACCGCGCGGACCTCGGCGTACGCCTTCTCCAGCACGGCGATGTAGAGCCGTTCTTTGCTGCCGAAGTAGTAGTAGATCATGCGCTTGGTCGTGCGCATCCGGGCGGCGATCTCGTCCACGCGCGCGCCCGCGTAGCCGTGGCGGGCGAACTCCTGCTGCGCCACCTCCAGGATCTCCGCCTTGGTGCGATCGGCATCGCGCTGGCGATCGGCGGCACCGGACGGGGATGAGGCGGAGACAGTCACGCAGTCATCCTAGTTACCGCCGGAATGCTGCACTGCGAGCCGGATGGGCGCGTTGGCGGCGCCGTACCCCTCGTATCCGCCGATCCGCTGGACGATCTCGAAGAAGACCCGTCCCACGGTGACGGTGTACAGATGCAGGAACTCGCCGCCACGCTCGTCCTTGTCGTACAGCACGCCGAGGTGACGCAGCTCGGGATCGACCTCGTGGCGGGCCTCCAGGTCGTCGTAGTAGTTGGCCGGAATCGGCAGCAGCAGGCCGGGATGCTCCGCGCGCAGCCTGCGGGCCACCGCCATGAGGTCGTCGCAGGCCAGCGCGACGTGCTGCCGGGGGATGTCGCCCGGACCGACCTGGGCGATGTTCAGCACCATGCGGACGGCGCCGCCCGGGCTCGCCATGGCCTTGCTGCGCAGGAGCCCGTACGGGTCGGGCAGCTCCAGGCTGCCCTGCGGCCGCAGCCCGAGCACGCTGCGGTAGAACAGCTCCCCCTCGTCGAAGTAGTGCCACGGCTGCGTCAGCGCCACATGATCGATGCCGGTGATCTCCCCGGGGACCTGCCGGTCCGGCTCGAAGTCCGACAGCCAGGAGCCGTCGCAGAAGAAGATCTCGGTCCCGTCCGGCGCGGCGACCGCGTCCAGCCGGGCCTCCTCGGGCGCCCGCTCACGCGGCAGGACCGGCGACAGCAGCGACTCGGCGTGCTTGACCGCGCCACCCGGATCGGCGCTGTCCAGCCCGATCGCGACGAGTGCGGGGTCGCCGCCCGTGGCGTTCAGCAGCAGCCGCGCGCCGCCCTGCTGCCACAGCTCCACCGGTTTCGTGGGATGCGTCCCCGTACGCAGGAAGCCGAGCCCGGCCAGCACCTCGCTGATCCGTCTCCCCTCCGCGGGATCCCCGTCCGCCAGCTCGGCGAAGGCGAACCCGGACGGTACGACCGGATGCGCGCGCCCGGCACCCTTCAGCGTGTCCTCCAGCGCGATGAGCGAGCGCATGCCGTCCCGCGCGGTGCGCCGGGTGTCGGCCTGCCGGAAGTGGTCGTTGAACACCTCCAGCGACAGCGGGCCCGCGTACCCGGCGTTCAGCACGTGGGAGACCAGCCCGGACACGTCGAAGTTGCCCTGTCCGGGGAAGCAGCGGTAGTGGCGGCTCCACTGCAGCACGTCCATGGCCAGCAGCGGGGCGTCCGCGAGCTGCAGGAAGAAGATCTTCTCGCCGGGGATGGCCTCGATGCCGATGGGGTCGGAGCCGCGCGAGAGGATGTGGAAGCTGTCCAGGCAGAGGCCCAGGTTCGGATGATCGGCCAGGCGCGCGATCCGCCAGGCGTGCAGATACTCGTTGACGTGCCGGCCCCACGCCAGCGCCTCATACGCGATCCGGATCCCGCGCTCCGCGGCCCGCTCGGCCAGCAGCCGCAGCTGGCCGGCGGCCAGTTCGTCGCCTCCGACGACGGTGGGCGAGACGTTGGAGCAGACCAGCAGCAGGTCCGCGCCGAGGCGCTCCATCAGCCGGAACTTGTGCTCGGCCCGGCGCAGGTTCCGCGCCAGCAGGTCGGCGGGCACCGACTCGAAGTCGCGGAAGGGCTGGTAGAGGTCGATCGTCAGGCCCAGGTCGGCGGCGCGGTCCCGGATCTGCTCGGGAGGCAGCGGGCAGGCCAGCAGGTCGTTCTCGAAGATCTCCACGCCGTCGAACCCGGCGGCGGCGATGGCCGCCAGCTTCTCGGTCAGCGTGCCGCTCACCGAGACGGTGGCGATGGACTTCCGCATCGTGCGTGCTCCTTAGAAGATCAGACGGCCACGAGGTCGGTCAGGTGGGCGAGCATCCGCTCGGCGTCCGGCTCCCGGCCGGTGAACAGCCGGAAGGCGTGCACGGCCTGGAAGACGACCATGCCGCCGCCGTCCAGCGTCCGGCAGCCCAGCGCCCGCGCGTGCCGCAGCAGCTCGGTCTCCAGCGGCCGGTACACGATGTCGGCCACCCACAGACCCGGATGCAGCAGCTCGGCGGGCAGCGGCAGCCCCGGATGGTGGGCCATCCCGGTCGGGGTCGCGTGCATCAGGCCGTCCGCGCCGGCCAGGAGCGCCGGCAGCTCCGCCGGGGCCGCGTGGCGGGCGCGCTGCCCGCCGAACCGGCCGGCCAGCTCGCCGGCCAGGGCGCGCGCCCGCGCCGGGTCGGCGTCCACGACGGTGATCAGGTCCGCGCCCAGGGTGAGCAGCGCGTGCGCGACCGCGGCCCCCGCTCCCCCGGCGCCGAGCTGCACGATCCGGTGCGTGGGCGCGTCGGGCAGGGCGCGGGCGAACGACTCGGCGAACCCCGTCCAGTCGGTGTTGTGGCCCACGGACCGATCGCCGTCGAAGACCACGGTGTTGACCGCGCCGAGCATGCGGGCGTCCGGCGACAGCTCGTCCAGGTGCGGGATGACGCTCTGTTTGCACGGGTGCGTGATGTTCAGGCCGTCGAAGCCGAACCGCCGGGCCGTACGGACCAGCTCGCCCACGTCGAGCCCCAGCCGATCGGTGTCGAGCAGCCGGTAGACGTAGTGCAGCCCGTGATGGGCGGCCTCCTGCTCGTGCAACGGCGGGCTCAAGGAAGGACCGATGCCCGCGCCGATCAACCCCACCAGGAACGAGGCCATCCGTCTTTCCTTTCCAGCAGGTACGTGAGCGCCGGCGCGCAGTCCGCGCGACATGATTTCCCTAATGTACGTACTAGTGAGTTAGGTGGCTAGACATCGGGCCGGCTCACTGTGCGGCGCCCCCGACTTTGCGGCCTGTTGCCCGCCGGATGCCCGGCCACTACGTTCTGACGCGTGCATGCGAACGACACGACACCGGACCAGCCGGTCCTGAAGGGCCGTCCGATGACGGCCGGCGACGTGCTGTCCCTCCTGGCCCTGCTGCGGCACGCCGGGGCCGACGTCTGGATCGGCGGCGGCTGGGGGATCGACGCGCTGGTCGGCGCGCAGACGCGCGAGCATCGCGACCTGGACCTGATGCACCGGCAGGACCAGGAGGCCACCGTGCTGGCGGCACTCTCCCGCGAGGGCTTCGCGGAGACCCTGGACTGGCGGCCCGTCCGGTTCGTCGTCACCGCACCGGACGGGCGGGAGATCGACCTGCATCCGCTCGTCTTCGCCGATGACGGGTCCGCCGAGCAGGCCGCGCCGGAGCCTGATCGCCCGTTCGCCTACCCCGCCTCCTGCTTCGTGACGGGCACCATCGAGGGCACGACCGTCCCGTGCCTGTCGGCCGCGCAGCAGGTCTACTTCCATCAGGGATACGAGCCCTCCGATCGTGACCGGCACGACATGGCGCAACTCCGCCGGGTCTTCGGGATCGCCACCCACTTCTGAGGGGGGGTCCGATGGGTGGGTCATTTACCCGTCGTCAATGATCTGTCAACATGCGACCCCTATCTTCAAGCGCCATGTCCACTCACCAGGTTGCGGAAGAACGCACCGATATATCCCCGCTCACCGAGAGCGGCTCCTCCCCGGAGGAGAGCGACGACAAAGGCAGCGTGCTTGGGCTGCTGGAGCGCATCAGCTCCGTCATCGTTCCCATCGCCGTGACCCTCTATGCAGTGCTCTACCTCGGCATCTCCGAGATGTACGGCGTCTTCGGCATCACCGCGCAGCAGGCCGGCGTCGACCAGTCCGTCCTCCTGGGCCGGCTCGTGGGCACCCTGATCCTGTTGCTGCTGGCCCTCATCCCCGCGCTCGGCCTCATCGTCGGGCTCTCCTGGGTGGCCGACAAGCTGACGGGCGGCGCGCTCGGCCGGACGGTCGCAGGCATCCGGCGGCGGCCGTGGCTCGCCGCCCTGATCGCCGCGCTGTGGTGCGGCATGACCTACTGGGGCCTGTTCAACATCTTCGCCGACCTCACCCTCGGCATCATGGTCGTCATCGCGGCGGGGCTCGGCGTGCTGACCTTCCTGGTCCCGTTCCGGCTGATGCGCCGCAAGCCCGTCGGGCGCGCGGGAACGAAGGTCCTGGTCAGCGCGCTCACCAGCGTCGGGCTGGGCTTCCTGCTGATCCTGGGGATGATCGAGGGGGCGATCGAGGTGCAGGAGACCGGCCAGGCCAACGACCTGATCGGGTTCGTCGGCTTCCAGGACCAGTGGACCGTCATCAAGAACGCCGAGAACGACAAGCCGCTCTACGACGGCCGCTGGATGATGCTGCTCGGCGAGAGCGAGGGCACGTACGTCTTCTACGACTGCGACAAGCTCGAAACCTTCCGCCGCCCCATGGAGACGACCAACCTCTCCACCCTCCAGCTCGACCCGGACCGGGAGGAGGGCTACACCTGCGGCTCCCTCGCGGAGAAGAACTAGCCAGGCCGGAGGGGCGGAGGCGCCCCTTCGCCTTTCGCGCGGTCAGGGCACGATCAGCGGTTCGCCGTTGGCGATGACGTTCCTGAGCACCAGGCTCTCCACGTGCTCGGCCACGCTCGGCGTCGCGGTCGCGCCGAAGTCCACGTCGGTCAGCGTGACCCCGCGGATGGGCGCGTCCGCGTAGCCGCGCAGGTTGAGCGCCCGCTTGGCGGTCCGTACGGTCACGTCCCGGACGTCGATCCCGCCCACCGCCGGGTTGAAGCCGTGCCCCGGCCCCTCCTCGTAGAAGAAGTCGACGTCGATGACCGCGCCGCCGACCTGGCCGATCTCCAGGTTCCTGGCGTGGAAGCCCTCGACGAAGCCGCCGCGCACGGAGTTCGTCTTGAATCGCAGCGCGATGTTCAGGTTGGGGCTGGACATCGCGCAGTCCCTGATGAAGACCTCGCGCACGCCGCCGGACATCTCGCTGCCGATCGTCATGCCGCCGTGCCCGTCGCGGAAGGTGCAGCCCTCGACGACGATGTACTCGCTGGGCACGTTCACCCGCCGGCCGTCGGCGTTGCGGCCCGACTTGATCGCGATGCAGTCGTCGCCGGTGTCGAACGTGCAGCCGCGGATCACCACCATCCGGCTGGACTCGGGGTTGCAGCCGTCGTTGTTCGGGCCGTGCGTCTCGACCGTGACGTTCTGGACGAGCACGTTCTCCGACAGCGTGGGGTGGATCTCCCACATCGGCGAGTTGACGATGGTGACGCCCTCGATCAGCACGTTCCGGCACCGGTAGGGCTGGATGAAGGACGGGCGCAGGTAGCCGCCCTCGCCGTACACCCGCCGCTCGACCGGCGCCCCCTCCTCGGCCTGGGCGAACAGGGCGGCCCTGGCCTCCGCCTGGCGCGGCTCGCCGGGCTCCCAGCCGTAGCTGTCCGAGCCCTTCCACGGCCACCAGTGATCGTTGTCCGCCTGGCCGTCGAGCACGCCCGACCCGGTCACCGCGATGTTCCGCTGGCCGTACGCGTAGATCAGCGGTGCGTAGTTGTACAGCTCGACGCCCTCGAACCTGGTCAGCACCAGCGGCAGGTACGCCTTGGGATCGGTGCTGAACAGCAGCCTGGCGCCGGCGGCGACGTGCAGGTCCACGTCGCTCAGCAGGCGGACGGCGCCGGTGAGGTAGCGGCCCTCCGGCACGTCCACGTGGCCGCCGCCGGCCTCATGACACGCCCCGATCGCGGACCTGATGGCCGCCGTGCAGTCGGTCACCCCGTCGCCGACGGCACCGTAGTCCCTGATGTCGAACCGGCGCCGCGGGAACCTCGGCCCGCGCACCCGCGCCGCGACGCGGTTCGCCCGCGCCCACGGATCGCCTCCGGTCAGGGAATGCGCGGCTTCCGCGTCGAGTGCGGGGACGGCGAAGGCGGACATCGCCATGGCGCGCATGGCGTTTCGGCGGCTCAGCATGGAGGGCTCCCAACCCGCTCGGAACACCCCGGATGATATGCCAACCCATTGCAGTGATCTAGGGGAATTTTCGACATAAAGCCAGGAAAGCCACTGCAATCGGTTGCAGTATGCGTCATTTGACGGATCGGCGCAGGCCCGGCGTCGTGGCGCTCACCAGGGCGACCGCGCCCAGGCAGAGCAGGCCGCCGCTGATCAGCGCGGTCGCCCCCGAAGTCGCGTCCGCGACGAGGCCCCCGCGCAGGTTTCCGAGGTCGGGCCCGGCCTGCCCGACGATCTGTTCGGCGGCGCCGACCCGGCCGAGCAGCTCGCGCGGGGTGTGCGTCTGGACGATCGTGCTCCTGGCCACCACGGACACGGTGTCGGCCGCGCCGGCCAGGACGAGGCAGGCCAGCCCGGCCCATGGGTGCGCCGACAGCCCGAACAGCGTGAGCGCCGCACCCCACGCCGCGGAGCCGCCGAGCATGACCAGGCCGGGGCGCGGCAGCCGGGTGAACGAGCCGGAGAAGAGCGAGGCGGCGACGCCGCCGGTGGCGATGGCCGTCAGGAACAACCCGAGCGTGCGCGGATCGTCGCCGAACCGCTCGGCGTTGACCAGCGGGAACAGGCTGATCGGCATCGACAGCACGGTGGCGGCCAGGTCCGTGAGCAGGGCGCCGCGGATGACGGGAGTGCGGGCCAGGAAGGCCAGGCCGTCCAGCACCCCGCGCAGGCCGGGCCGGGCGGGCTCGTCGCCAGGACCCATCGGCGGCAGGCCGGAGGCGCCGTAGAGCGCGGCGGCGAAGGTGAGCGCGTCGATCACGTAGCAGCCGCCGACGCCCAGCGCGCCCACGATCAGCCCGCCGAGCGCGGGGCCGGCCAGCAGGCCGCCCTGGAAGGCGATCCGCCGCAGCGCCAGACCGGCCGCCACCTGCTCCTTCGGCAGCAGGTGCGAGACGAAGGTGCGCGCGGCCGGACCGCCGACCGCGGACAGGCAGGACTGCACGGCGACCAGCCCCAGGACGCCGGCGGCCGGGAGGTGCCCGAGCAGGCCCTGAAGGACGAAGAGCAGCGAGCACACGGCCTGGCCGCAGAGCGCGAACAGGTAGAGCCTGCGGCGATCCATCCGGTCGACGAGCGACCCGGCGAAGAGCCCGAGCACGATGAGCGGGACGGCCTGCGCCAGCCCGACCGCGCCCGTCCAGGCGGTGCTCTTCGTCGTCTGCCAGACCTGGAACATCACGGCGACCATGGTCATCTGGCTGCCGAACCCGGACAGGGTCTGCCCGATCCATAACCGCAGGAACGGCGGCGACGACCGGAGCGGCGACACGTCGAGGAGCGTGTGCCTCAGCTCCACCCGGGGTCCTCCGCCAGCTTCTCCGCGATCCGGTCGTGGAAGCTCTTGCGGGCCAGGGCCTGCTCGATGTCGGTGACGACCCGGGAGAGCGGATAGGGGATCTCGGCCTCGACCTCGGCGATGGCCGCCTCGGTCGCCCGCCATTCGGCGGCCAGCCGGCCGGCGACGTCGCGGGCCTTGCGGGTGAGCGTCACCTTCTTGCTGCGCGCGTCGTCGCCCGCGACGGTGCGGACCCAGCCGGCCGCCCGCATCGCGGCCACCTTCTGGCTGAGGGCCGAATGCGTGCGGCCGACCGACTCGGCCAGCTCCGTGATGGTCATGGGCCCGTGAGCGTGCAGCCGGAGCAGCTCCATCACGTAGCTCGGCTTGAGGCCGTCGATGCGTTTGGCGGCGTAGAGCCGGGCGATGTCGTCGTCCATCGAGGCCTGCAGGAGCCGCAACGGACGCCAGAGGCTTTCCTGGGTGGGGTCTGGCACATGAGGATCGGTCACGCGACCAATCTTAACAGTACTTATATAAGTGCTGTCACAATGTGCCCGGGAAGCCCGGGAGCACGATAGGGAAGAAGTCCTGGGCGGTGCAGGTGGCGAGCTTCCTGGCCTGCCCGGTGTTGACGTTCACCGCGTAAGCCGTGAAGGGGACGTACTCCGGGTCCGCGGTCGGGGCCGGGGCGTCGTCGCGGCGGTCCAGGCACTTGAAGGGCCGGGCGAGCGCGATGATCTCCTGGGGTCCGGTCCAGCTGCGCAGGTAGACGAAATTGGCCGTCATGGACAGGCCCCGCACCGGGACCTTCCTGAGCACCTTGCCGGTGTCCTTGTCCAGGTGCACGAGCTACCCGCGGTCACGCACCCCTTCGGCGCCTGGCCCTTGCCCGGGTGGCAGAGCGTGGCGTAGGCGTGGGTCACCGGCCCCTGTGCCCGTTCCCGCAACGCAGCTCCGCCATCGGGACCGGAGCCGCGTTGTCCAGGAAATCCCTGGTCGACGTGGCATAGGCGGAGCAGAGCAGCTTGCCGACGCGCGTCGCCCTCCCGTCACCGAACCGCCGGGTCTCGATGCCCATGGCGTTCACGCTGCGCTCCACGGCCACGCTGGACACCCCGATCACCGTGTCGCCGTGCCGATCGACCCAGCGGAACGCCTCCCAGATCAGCGCGCGGGCCAGCGGGCCGAACCCCGCCGACAGGCCGCGCGACCAGGCGCGGCCGGCGGCCAGGCGGCTGAGCTCCCAGACGGCCGGATCGTGCGGGGCCGGGCCGCCGCGCAGCGTCTCGGAGAAGACGTCACGGAGCATGTACGGACCATCGGTGGGCAGCAGCCGGCAGCAGCCCGTCACCTCGTCGCAGCCCTCCACGTAACCGATCACATAGACCGGGTCGCAGTCGTCGTAGAGATCGCGTTCCCGGCCGTGGGCGCTGTGGACGTCCCAGCGCAGGCGTTCGTAGAACACCTCATGACGAAGCCGGAACATCCCGTCGAGCAGCCACGCGGGCAGCTCGCCCGCTCGCCCGGCCACGACCCGTTGCGTGCACGTCTCCCCCGGTGAATCCCCCACGAGCCCCTCCGCGAATGAACCGGCTCCCCGTTGATCGCCGTCTTCCTGGTGTTCGCGCGACGCCGGTCGCTGGACGTCAGAGGCCGCACTTCGTTATCGCCAAAGTGGTAGAAACCGCGGTCCGGCCGTACAGGACTCATGCCTGTACGACCGGACGGCGGAGCCGGGCGTGAACCGGTGTCAGACGCCGGCCTGGGTCAGGACGTTCGCGAGTCCGGCCGGGTCCAGCTTGGTCGAGACGTACCAGGCGGTGCCCGCGCCTGCCTGGCGCCGGGTGACCGCCGGGCCGCCGCCGGCGTAGGTCACGGTCGCCGTCGCGCCGGTCAGCGTGACGTCCTCGCTCCAGAAGGTGGCGGTCGTCCCGTCGGACAGCGTGACGGGGGCGGACAGCGGGCGGAACTCCTCGACGCGGACGCCGAGCAGGTCGCGCAGCGCGCCGGGGTAGCCGCCCAGCCGGACGCGGGTGTCGGGGTCGGCGATGCCGCTGAAGTACGACACGATCAAGGTGCCGCCGCCCTCGACGTACGCGGTGAGGTTGGCGACGGCTTCGTCGGAGATCAGGTACAGGGACGGCACCAGCACCGCCCGATAACGCGAAATATCGTGAGAAGGGTGGACGAAGTCGGTGGTGAGGCCCCGCTGCCACAGCACCCGGTGCGCCGCCTCCACCGACGCGCGGAAGTCCAGCCCGGCCACCGGCATCGCGGGATTCTGCAGGGCCCAGGCGGCCTCGTCGTCCCAGAGGATGGCCACCTCGGCCGCGGCGGGCTCCGCGGGAGGCAGGGTGCTGAGCGTCCGGCCCAGGCCGGCGATCTCACGGAAGATCCGGCTGTCGGCGCCCGCGTGCGGGACCATGCCCTGGCACCACTGCTCCGCACCGCCCTGCGAGGCGCGCCACTGGAAGTGCAGCACCCCGGTCGCCCCGCGGGCCACGTAGTCGAGGCTGCGCCGCGTGTGCTCGCCCGGCTCCAGCGGGAGCGTCCCGCCGGGGGTGTACATGGCCGCGACACCCTGCTCCATGAGCAGCCACGGCTTCCCGCGCGCCCAGGAGCGTGCCAGGTCGGAGGCGAACGCGACCTGGGCGAGCCCGGCGTCGCCCGGCTCGTCGGTGTAGTGGTCGATGCCGACGAGATCGACCTCGGCCGACCACTTCCAGTGATCCAGGGGCGTCCACCCGGCCATGACGTAGTTGGTGGTCACCGGCTGGTCCCCGTGCGCGCGCAGGATGTCGCGCTGCTCGCGGTAGTGGGCGAGCAGCGCGTCGGAGCAGAAGCGGCGGTAGTCCAGCAGGTGGGCGGGGTTCGACCGGTACTGGGTGGTCCGCGGCGGCATGATCTGCTCCCACGCCGAGTAGTGCTGGCTCCAGAACGCCGTGCTCCACGCGTCGTTGAGCGCGTCGAGTGACGTGTGCCGGTCACGCAGCCAGACCCGGAAGGCCCCGGCGCAGTGGTCGCAGTGGCAGGTCGTGCCGTACTCGTTGTGCACGTGCCACATCACCGTCGCCGGGTGCGCGCCGTACCGCTCGGCGAGCGCCGTCGCGATGCCGCGCGACGCGGCCCGGTACGCGGGCGCGTTGACGCAGTACGTGTCGCGGCTGCCGTGCGTGAGCCGGGTCCCGTCGGCCCGAACCGGCATCGCGTCCTGATGCGCCAGGCCGAACCAGGGCGGCGGCGAGGCCGTCGGGGTCGCCAGGTTGACCTGGATGCCGTTGTCGTGCAGCAGGTTCATGACGCGGTCGAGCCAGCCGAAGTCGTAGACGCCCTCCGACGGCTCAAGCCGGGCCCAGGAGAAGACCCCCACGGTGGCGAGGTTGACCTTCGCCTCCCGCATCAGCCGGACGTCCTCCAGCCAGACCTCCTCCGGCCACTGTTCGGGGTTGTAGTCTCCGCCGAAATACATGCTTCTCTCCATCAGGGGTGTCTCGGCCGCGCTGTCCCGGCCGTCCTACTGTCCCGGGCGCGCTGTCAGTCGCTGCCGGTCACGAAACTCTGGATGGCCACCACCGCGCCGCCACGGGCCCATTCGCGGAAGTCGTCCACCTCGATCAGCACGTCTACGGACTCGGGCTGGCCGCGCCGGTTCGCGCCGAGCGCCCGGTCGAGGCCGTCCTTGGCGACGCGGGCCAGCTCCACGCCCTCACCGGCCACGATCACCGTCTTGACCATGGAGAACGTCGCGATGTGGGCGATGAGCCTGCCGAGCGCGTCCGCGGCCTCGCCGACGACGCTGAGGCACACCTTGTCCCCTTCCGCGGCCAGGCGCAGCACCTCCTCGTACGTCACCGGCCGCCGCAGCCCCTGCCCGGCGGCGGCCACGATCGACGAGCTGGCCAGGTAGGAGGAGGCGCAGCCGCGGTGGCCCTCGCCGCACATCGGCCCGCCCGCGTTCAGCACCAGGTGGGCGAACATGCCGAGGTCCGACTCGGACGTGGCCACCAGATGATCGTGGACGACCAGGGCGTAGCCGACCCCCGCCCCGATCGAGACGAGCGCGAAGTCGCGCAGCCCGCGCGCCGCCCCGAACCAGTGGTGCTGGTTGCCCAGCGCCGCCACGTCGTTCTTGACCACGCACGGGACGCCCAGCGCCTGCTCCAGCAGCGACTTGAGCGGCACCTGCCGCCAGCCGAGATACGACGAGTCGACCAGCCGCTCGCCGCCCAGCTGGGCCGCCGAGCGGGCGTCGCCGCCGAGCGTGACACCGGCCCCGACGAGCGTCTTCTCCTCGCCGGACAGCTCGTCGAGCAGCCCTCTGATCTGGCGGCACACGGCCTCGGGGCGTTTGTCGGAGATCGGCTCGTCGCGGGCCGCGACGATCTGGGCGCGCAGGTCGGTGACGACCGCGTGGACCCGGTCCGCGGTCAGCTTGACGCCGAAGAAGCCGTGCTCTCCCGCGGCCACGTCGAGCGGGCGGGTCGGGCGGCCGTTGACCGGGTCGTGCACCACGTCGCCTTCGACGAGGAGCCCGGCGTCGACCATGGGCTTGGTCAGCCTTGTGAGGCTGCCGGTGGACAGGCGCAGAGTCCTGGCCAGCGCGGTCCTGGACTGCGGACCGTGGATGATGAGCTCCTTGACGATGGAGCGTGCCGCGTCGGGCAAGACGTCCCACATGCCGCACCATCTTTGGGGCTCCACCCGCATCAGCGCCAGCCTCTCTCAGTTGATTTCGCGGCAAAGCTAGCATGTCGATTACGTCACGACGCGTTCACATAACACGCACGAAATCTATGCACAAGTAGTGACATGCCTCTCACCTTCTCTCTAGGTTGGCTTTGTTGCAAAGCCAGCTCGCTTTGCATGAAGGAGGCACGAATGCGTATCACGAGGCTCGCCGGATCGATCGCAGTGCTCGGCACGGCAGCCGTCCTCGCGGCCTGTTCGTCGGGCACGTCCGGCAGCACGTCCGGGAGCACTGGCACGCCGGCGGCGGCCGCCGGGCCGGTCACGCTGGAGTTCTGGTGCTGGGGCACCACGCAGAAGCCCAAGGTCGAAGCGTTCAACAAGTCCCACCCGGACATCCAGGTCAAGCAGACCGACGTGGGAGGCGGCACGGACACGGCGGCCAAGCTGCTCACGGCGACCCGGGCGGGCAACGGCCCCGACGCCGCCTGCATCGAGTACGAGACGCTGCCTTCCATGATCGTGGCCGGTGCGCTGGCCGACATCTCCGCCCACACCGGCGACATCAAGACCGCCTTCAGCCCGGAGGTGTGGGACCTGACCAGCTTCGACGGCGCGGTGTACGGCGTGCCGCAGGACGTCGGCCCGATGGTCCTCGTCTACAACAAGAAGCGCTTCGAAGAGCTGAAGATCGAGCCGCCGGCCACCTGGCAGGACTTCGCCAAGGTCGCGGCCGACGTGCGCAAGAAGGATCCGGAGAGCTACCTCGCGAGCTTCGCGCCCGCCGAGTTCGGCAACTTCGCCGGGCTGGCCCAGCAGGCCGGCGCCTCCTGGTGGAAGGTCCAGGACCAGACGTGGACCGTGGGCATCGCGGACCAGGCCTCCCTCGCGGTGGCCGACTACTGGCAGGGGCTCATCGACAAGGACCTGGTCAAGGCCGAGCCGCTGCTCACCCCGGAGTGGAACAACAGGCTGAACAAGGGCAAGATCCTCACCTGGCCGAGCGCGCTGTGGGCGCCGGGCGTGCTGTACGGCATCGCGGAGAAGCAGGCCGGCGACTGGGCCATCGCGCCGCTTCCCCAGTGGACGGCGGGTGACAGCCGGGTGGCCTTCCAGGGCGGCTCCGCGCTGACCGTCACCAAGACCTCCAAGCACGCCGAGGCCGCCGCCACGTTCGCCAAGTGGATGAACACCGACAAGGCCGCGTACGACGTCCAGATCGAGCTGGGCGAGTACCCGGCGTCGCTGGCCGGGCAGCAGGCCGCGAGCAGCAGCGCGCCGCCCAAGCTGACGGCGAACCAGAAGGACTATTGGGACATCGCCACGAAGGCGGCCCAGAGCACGATCCCGCACATCAGCTGGGGCCCGAACGTCGGCACCGCCAGCAGCGCCTACCAGGACGCGGTCGCCGCCGCGGTCCGTGACCACACCCCGCTGCGGGACGCCCTGACGAAGACGAACACCACCGTGGTGGAGGACATGAAGACCACCGGCTTCAAGGTCGCCGGCCCGTGACCGCTCTGCCCAGGGCGGAGCGGCGGACCCGGGCTCCCTATCTCTTCGTCGCGCCCGCCGTGCTGCTCTTCGTCGCCTTCCTGGCGGTCCCCATCGGCTACGCGATCTACCTCAGCGCGCGCGGCCTGCGGCTGACCGGCAAGGGCATCTTCGGCACGCGCGAAGAGGTGTTCGTCGGGCTCGACAACTACGTCAAGACGCTCACCGACCCCGAGTTCTTCGCCGGCTTCGGCAGGCTCGCGCTCTACGGCCTGATCAGCGTGCCGCTCACGCTCGGGCTCGCGCTGGTGTTCGCGCTGCTTCTCGACCACGCGGGTTCGCGGGCCAAGAGGTTCTCCCGCACGGCGATCTTCATCCCGTACGCCGTGCCCGGGGTGACGGCCTCGCTGCTGTGGGGCTTCATGTACCTGCCGTCGACCAGCCCGTTCAGCTTCCTGACCCGGGAGCTGGGGCTGGGCGAGATCCCCTTTCTCGGGGCGGGCGCCATCTACCCGTCGCTGGCCAACATCGCGGTGTGGGGCGGCGTCGGCTTCAACATGATCATCATCTACACGTCGCTGCGCGGCATCCCGTCGGAGCTGTACGACGCGGCGCGCATCGACGGGGCCTCCGAATGGCAGATCGCCTGGCGGATCAAGATCCCGCTGGTGGCGCCCGCCCTCGTGCTCACCGGGCTGTTCGCGCTGATCGGGACGCTGCAGGTGTACGGCGAGCCGACCACCCTGAAACCGATGACCCCGGAGATCTCCCAGGACTGGGTGCCCTTGATGCACATCTACCGCGACGCCTTCACGCGGGACGACCTGCCGCTGGCCTCGGCCGCCTCCGTCCTGCTGGCCGCGGGCACGCTCGTGATCTCGGTCGTGCTCCTGAAGGTCACCCAGAAGCGCGCGTTCGGAGGCATGCAGTGAGCGCCGTCCACCGCGCGCTCCCGCGCCGTCGCGGGCAGGTCCTGCCCACCCTCGTCCTGCTCCTCGGCGCGATCTACTGCCTGGTGCCCGTCGCCTGGGTGCTCGTGGCCTCGACCAAGTCGAGCGGCGAGCTGTTCTCGACGTTCACGTTCGCGCCGGGGACCGGCCTGCTGGACAACCTGCGCGACCTGTTCGCCTACGGGGACGGCCTCTACCTGCGGTGGACGGCCAACAGCGCTCTGTACGCCGTCGCCGGCGCCGCGGCCTCCACCCTGATCTCGGCGCTGGCCGGGTTCGCCATGGCCAAGTACGAGTTCCGTGGCCGGAGCATCCTGTTCTACGCCATCCTGGCCGGCGTCCTCGTGCCCGGCATGACGCTGGCCATCCCGCAATACCTGATCATGTCCGAGCTCGACCTGGTGGGTGGCTACTGGTCGGTCCTGCTGCCGAGCCTCATCTCCCCGTTCGGCATCTACCTGGCCAGGGTCTACGCGATGGCCTCCGTCCCGGACGCGACGATGGAGGCGGCCAGGATCGACGGGGCGAGCGAATATCGCATCCTCGGCTCGATCGGGCTGCCCATGATGGTGCCCGGCATGGTGACGATCTTCCTGCTGCAGTTCGTCGGGATCTGGAACAACTTCCTGCTGCCCTACATCATGCTCTCGGACGAGTCCAAGTTCCCGATCACCGTGGGCCTGTACACCGTGCTCAGCAAGGGCTCGGGCCAGCCCACCCTGTACGGCATCGCCATCGTGGGCGCCGCCGTGTCGGTGATCCCGCTCATCGTCCTGCTGCTGACGTTGCAGCGCTTCTGGCGGCTGGACCTGCTCAGCGGCGGATTGAAAGGTTGAAAACGCTGTCCATGGAGATTCTGCACCTCAGAGCCGCCGGCGTGTCCGTGGTGATCGAGTGCCCGCCCGACGCCCTGCCCGCGATCCTGCACTGGGGTCCCGACCTGGGCCCGCTCGACGACGAGGCCCTGGCCCACCTCGCGGCCGACCTGCGTCCCCGGCTGGACGTCAGCGTCGACGTGCCCGTACGGACCCCGCTGGTGCCCGAGGCGCGTACCGGCTGGATGGGACTGCCCGGCCTGTCCGGGCATCACCTGGGACAGAACTGGTCCCCCGCCTTCACCCGCGTCGCCTACCGGCGGACCGGGCAGACCCTCACCGCCACCGCCGGTGACGAGCACGCCCGCCTCGGCCTCACGATCACCGTCGAGCTGGGCGACTCCGGTCTCCTGCGGGCCCGCGCGGACCTGCGCAACGAGGCCGGATCCCCGTACACCCTGGACGCGCTCAACCTCGCCTTCCCGGTGCCCGGCACCCCCACGGATCTGTTCGACCAGGCCGGGCGGTGGGCCAAGGAACGCATCCCGCAGCGCCGTCCCCTCACCACCGGCATCCACCTGCGCGAGAACCGGCGCGGCAGGACCGGCCCCGACGCCGCCACCGTCCTCTTCGCGGGCACCTCCGACCTCGGTTTCGGGCGCGGCGAGGCCTGGGGCCTGCACGTCGGCTTCAGCGGCAACCACCGCCACTACGCCGAGCGCACCTCCAGCGGCCGGACCATGCTGGGCGGCGGCGAGCTGCTGCTGCCCGGCGAGATCATCCTGGCCCCGGGCGAGAGCTATCGGGGCCCCTGGATCTACGCCGCCTACGGCCGCGGCCTGGACGCCGCGGCCCACCGCTTCCACGAACACCTGCGCGCCAGGCCCGCGCACCCGTCCGGGCCCCGGCCCGTGATGCTCAACACGTGGGAGGCCGTCTATTTCGACCACGACCTCGACCGCCTGCTGGAGCTGGCCGACCGGGCCGCCAGGATCGGGGTGGAGCGGTTCGTGCTGGACGACGGCTGGTTCCACGGCCGCCGCGACGCCCGGGCCGGGCTCGGCGACTGGACCGTGGACGCCACCGTCTGGCCGGACGGGCTCGCGCCGCTGGTCAAGCGGGTCAGAGAGCTCGGCATGCAATTCGGGCTCTGGTTCGAGCCGGAGATGATCAACCCGGACTCCGACCTGGCCCGCGCCCACCCCGGCTGGATCATGCAGACCGGCGACCGCCTGCCGCCGCTCGCCCGCGATCAGCAGGTGCTGGACCTGACCAACCCCGAGGCGTTCACGTACGTCAGGACGCGGCTGCTCGCCCTGATCAGTGAGTACGACCTGGACTTCATCAAGTGGGACCACAACCGCGACCTGGTGGACGCGGGCTCCACGGCGAAGGGCGGCCGGGCCGCCGTCCACGCCCAGACGCACGCCGTCTACCGGCTGCTCGACGAGATCAGGGCCGAGCACCCGCGCCTGGAGATCGAGTCGTGCTCGGGCGGCGGCGGCCGGGTGGACCTCGGCATCCTGGAGCGTACCGACCGGGTGTGGGCCAGCGACTGCATCGACCCGGCCGAACGCCAGCAGATCATGCGCTGGACCGGGCAGCTGCTGCCGCCCGAGCTGATCGGCAGCCACATCGGCGCCGGCCGCTCCCACACCACCGGCCGCCGCCACGATCTCGCCTTCCGCGCCGCCACCGCGTTCTTCGGCCACTACGGGATCGAATGGGACCTCACCACGCTCACCGGCGGCGAGCTGGACGAGCTGGCCTCGTGGGTCGCCCTGCACAAACGGCACCGTCACCTGCTGCACACGGGCGTGGTGGTCCGCGTGGACGACGCCCCCGAGTGCGTGCAGGCGCATGGCGTGGTCGCCGCCGACGCCTCCGAGGCCGTCTATGAGATCGCCATGCTGGACCGCCCGCCCACCTGGCCGCCGGGTCACGTCCGGCTGCCCGGGCTCGACCCGGCGACCGTCTACTCGGTGCGCCCGCTCATGCCCGTGACCTCGCACGGGACCGCTCCCGCCTGGACGACCGGCGACTTCGCCCTGCCCGGCGCCGCGCTGGCCGGCTCGGGCATCGCCGTGCCGCCGCTGTTCCCCGACGAATCCGTGCTGGTCCACGTCGTCGCCAGGAGCCGCTGAGATCGCTCCCCCTGTCTCTCGTCGTGTATGGTTAATTGAGTAAACATTTATTCAATGAATGGGTCGGGATGGCCAGAACACGACGAGAACAGGCGGAGTGGCGACGCGAGCAGTTGCTCGACGCGGCGCTGAGGGTGTTCGCGGACAAGGGCGTGGACGGCGCGACCGTCAAGGACCTGGCGCAGGCGGCAGAGGTGACGCCCGGCCTGCTCTACCGCTACTTCGACAGCAAGGAAGCCCTGGTCCAGGCGCTGCTCACCGAGCGCGGCTTCCTGCCGCAGCTGCGCGAGAGGCTGGCGGGCGAGCACGACGCCCGGCCGGCGGCCGAGGTGCTGGCCGGGCTGCTGGGCGCGTTCGACCGGCTGCTGGCCGACAACGCCGACCTGGTCACCGTGTTCTTCAGCGCCGGTCACGCGCGGGCGGCGCTCGGCGAGCTGGCCGCCGAGGGTCAGCGGCTGATCGGCGACTTCCTGGCCGCGCGGGCCGCGGCGGGCGAGCTGCGCCCGCACGACTCCGCGATGGCGGCCAGGACCCTGTTCGCCACGGTGGCCATCGGCCGCAGGACCGGCTCTCCCGTCGACGTCGCACAGCTCGTCGAGCTGCTGTTCCCGCAGGCAGAAAGGTGAGGCGCATGCGTACCGAGTCCGTACGGTGTTGCGTGGCCGGCGGTGGACCGGCCGGGATGATGGCGGGGCTGCTGCTGGCCCGTCAGGGTGTCGAGGTGCTCGTCCTGGAGAAGCACGCGGACTTCCTCAGGGACTTCCGCGGCGACACCGTGCATCCCTCCACGCTGGAGCTCATCGCGGAGCTCGGCTGGATCGAGGAGTTCCTGCGGCTGCCGCACACCCGGATGAGCGAGGTCACCGTCAGCATCGGCGGCAAGGCGGTCACCTTCGCCGACTTCACCCGGCTCGGCGTACGGTGCCCGTACATCGCCTTCATGCCCCAATGGGACGTGCTGGACTTCCTGGCGGGCAAGGCCGAGCAGTACCCGTCCTTCCGGCTCGTCCGGAGCGCCGAGGTCACCGAGCTCGTGCAGGCGGACGGGCAGGTGACCGGCGTACGGGCCGTCACCGGAGACGGGCCGCTGGAGGTGCGGGCCGATCTGGTGATCGCGGCGGACGGACGCCACTCCGCCATGCGCGCGCAGGCCGGTCTCCAGCCGACCGCCGGCTCGCCGCCCCTGGACGTGCTCTGGTTCCGGCTGCCCCGCCACGCGGGCGATCAGGTGCCGTTCTTCCAGGGCGGGCGGGGCGCGCTGATCTCCATCGACCGCGGCGACTACTGGCAGCTCGCCTACGCGATCCCGACCTCCGCCTACCCCGAGCTCCAGGCGGCCGGGCTGCCCGCCTTCCACGAGCGGATCGCCGGCCTGGCGCCCGCCTTACGCGACCGCCTCCCGCTGATCGACGACTGGGAGCGCCTCCACCAGCTCACCGTCCGCGTCGACCGGTTGCGCCGGTGGCACCGGCCGGGACTGCTGTTCATCGGCGACGCCGCGCACGCGATGTCGCCCGCGGGCGGCGTGGGCATCAACCTCGCGATCCAGGACGCGGTGGCCGCCGCGCAGGCGCTCGGCCCCGTGCTCCTCCGTCAGGACCGCCCGGAGGAGGCGGACCTGGCCCGCGTACAGGCCCGCAGGGAACGGCCGGCGCGGCTGACGCAGGCCTTCCAGCTCGGCATCCTGCGCGACCTCTACCCCAAGGACCTGGCCGACGACGGTGCCGGGCACGTGCCGCCCATCTTCACCGCCTTCCGCGCGCTTCCGCCGCTGCGCCACCTCATGGGCCGCTTCATCGGCCTCGGCGTACGACCGGAGCACATCGCGCGGTGATGGGGAATGCTTCTGCTGAGAAGCGGCCACCCACCTGGAGCGAGACATGCCCGATCAGTTGCTGTCCACGGCCGACCAGAGCATGCTCGACCTCGCCGTCCAGGAGGCCGGGAAGAGCCTCCAGGAGAAGGGCATCCCCGTCGGGGCGGCGCTGGCGCACGACGGCGCGCTCCTCGCCTCAGGGCACAACGAACGCATCCAGTCCGGAGACCCGATAGCCCACGGCGAGATGTCGTGCCTGCGCAACGCGGGCCGGCGCCCGTCCTACCGGGACACCACGCTCTACACGACGCTGTCGCCCTGCCCCATGTGCACCGGCGCGATCCTGCTCTTCCAGATCCCCCGCGTGGTCATCGGCGAATGCGAGACCTACGCGGGGGACATCGGGTTCCTCCGATCGCGGGGCGTGGAGGTCCTGCTGGCCGGCGACGAGCGGTGCGTCTCGATGATGCGGGAGTTCCAGCGGCGCCACGCCGAAGCGTGGAGCGAGGACATCGGCGGGCGCTGAGCCGCTCGTGCAACAGTTTTCGCACCTTGTTCCTCTGGGAGGTGGAGGAACGACGAAGGGCGAGGAGTGTTGGAAGCTGATCCGCGTTTCGCGGAGTTCGTCGCCGAACGCGGTGACGCGCTGCTGCGCTACGGCTACGTGCTCGCGGGCAATCCGCACGACGCCGCCGACCTGGTGCAGGAGGCGCTGCTGAAGATGCGCGCCGCCTGGCCCAGGCTGCGGCGCAAGGAGAACCCCGAGAGCTACGCGCGTACCACGATGGCCAGGCTGCACATCGCCGCCTGGCGGCTGCGCAGGCGCGAGCAACTCGCCTGGGACCTGCCGGAGCTCGAACACCACGACCGGCTGCCCGGGGGCGACGAACAGCGGATGTGGCAGGCGCTGGCCGGCCTGCCGCGCAAGCAGCGCGCCGTCCTGGTGCTGCGCTACTACGAGCAGCTCGGCGACGCGGAGATCGCCGCCGTGCTGGGGATCTCCCGCGGCACCGTACGCAGCCAGGCCGCCCGCGCGCTGGACAAACTCCGCAGCACCGTCCCGACCGAGCCGATGCCGAGGGGGAACGCCCGATGACCGAGGTCGAGGAGACATTGCGCAGGACGTTCGGCCAGGCGGCGGACCAGGCGCCCCGCCTGCCCCCCCTGCTCCCTGAACGGCTCGAACAGCTCCATCGGCGCAAAAGGGGGCGGGTCAGGATGACGCTGGCCGCCGCGGCGGTCGTGCTGATCGGGGGCGGAACGGTCGCCGTCGTACGCGGCGGCGACACCATCACCGCCGTGCCCGCCGCGGAGTCGTTCTCCGCCAAGCCGCCCGCGTCCGTGGAGAAGGTCTGGCCGCAGGCCGTGACGAAGATCCCGGCGAAGGGGCCTGGCGGCCTTGGATGGCAGCCGGTCGCGTTGGTCGGCGACCGCACACCGCTGATGGTGACTTCGACGGCGGAAACGGGGGCGGCGGTCGCGGTGTACGCCTACGACCTGGACAAGGGCGTACACCAGAAGATCGCCACCATGCCGGAGCCCGGGCAGCACGGCTTCGCGGGCGGCTTCGCCGTGGGGAGCGGGCACGTGGCCTGGTGGAGCGGGACCAAGGACCGCGTCGCCCAGCTGTGGAGCGTGCCCGTGAGCGGCGGGAAGCCGAAGCTCGTCGGCAGCCAGAGCATCAAGGAGGGCGACGGCAGCGGGATCGACAAGCTGGCGGTGGCCGGCGACCAGATCGTGTTCTCTCTCTACACCGGCGGGGTCTTCACCGTCCCCCTCGCGGGCGGCACGGTGACGCCCGTCGAGGGCGGTGCCGGGATGCACCTGCTCGCCTGGCCGTGGATCGGCACGCCCGGTCAGGGCGGCGAACCCCACGGCACCGAGTACGCCCGGATCCTGAACGTCGAGACCGGCGAGACCAGAGGCGCCGTCACCCACCCCGGCGAGAACCTCAGGTTCTGCGGCGTGACCATCTGCCTCGGCAGGACCACGAAGGGTGGAAGCTTCTTCCGGCACCGGGACGGCTCCGGCTACAAGGCCGCGCCCGGCAACGCGGTCTTGACGAGCCCGCCGGTCCAGGACCGCTTCTACCCCTCGCCGTACGGCGACCGCAGGCCGGCCGGCGTGGGACTCTACGACCTGGACACCGGCGCGTCCGGCGACCTGGGCCTCCGCCCGGACGGCCAGTGGATAGCGGTGCCCAGCACGGACCCGAGCAGCCTCCTCCTCAGCTACCAGCTCGGGGACCAGCTCCATCTGATCGACCTGACCCAGATCCGGTGACGGTGACACTGGCAGCCGGGCCGCAGGGTCGGGCCCGGCTGCCGGCGTGGCCGCGCGGCCGGCCCGGCTCATGGCGTGGCCGCGCGGGCGGCCCGGCTCACGGGGTGGCCGTGGCCGCCACCTGGTACGCCTCCTGCTCCTGTGACTCGAAGTAGGTCCCAACGATGTGCGGCCCCTCGTACCAGCCGGCGATGAGGTTCGGCGAAAAGCGGATCACCGCAGCGTCTGAGGAGCCGCCGGCGAGTCTGCCGTTCAGGCTCGTTTCCCCGCCCCGGACAGGGGCAGAGGCTGCGGCGAGTCAGGCTGCCCCCAACAGATGACCGGTCGTCGCCGCCGCGCTGATCGGGTCGATGCGAAAGGGTCTTCATGTCCCAGGCGCCATCAGCGAGCTCGCTCAGCATGGCCATCGTCATCACCCTCCCGCCACCCGACATCCCGTCCTTCGCTGCCGTCCTGCTGCGGAGGGAACGCATGCGGCCCATCAGGGTGGTGGCTCCCCCGGCCGCCGGACGGCCGCCGTTGACGACCGGCGACATGGCGGTGTGACGGCGCGGTCCGGGTGGACGACGCTCCGAGCCGGGGATCAGGCCAGGTCCGGGTGGACGACGCTCCGAGCCGGGGATCAGGCCAGGTCGTCGAGGACCTCGGGAGCCAGGCCCAGAGCGGTGGTCATGCCGATGCCGGAGGTGACCGACACCACTCGTACGCCCGGCATGGGCGCGGCGACCAGGAACGGGTCACGGGCCGAGGCGTAGACGCCGCGCCACCGCTCCCGCACCGCCAGAGGCCCGGCCCCTAGCAGGCGGGCGCTCTCGGCCAGGACACGCCGGTCGAGCTCGTCGTCGTCGAACGGCTCCGGCGTGACGGCGTAGGCGTGCGTGTCGCCGATGGTGAGGTCGCCGTCCGGGAGCTGGGTGAACATGAGGTTCAGGCCGATGTCGGTCAGCGCCCGCTGCTCGCTCTCCAGCCGCGCCCGCAGGGCGGGCTGCGTCGGGCAGGCCTGGAAGCCGCCGTAGCGCAGAAGTGAGAAGCCGGACAACACGGCGGGGGCGACGTGGCGTCCGTGCGGGTCGGCCACGCGCAGCATGCGCAGGACGCACCGGCGCAGCCCGGCCCGCTCGGCCAGGTCGGGGAAGTGCCGATCGACGTCGTGCCCGACGGCCATGACCACGTGCCCGGCCCGGATCCGGCCCCGGCCGGTGGTCACCAGACCGGGCTCGGCCAGGTGCGCGGAGGTGGCCCAGTGGAAGCGCACGCCCCGGCGGGCCAGCCAGGCGGCGATGGCGTGGACGGCCTGGCGCGGATCGACGCGTACGTCCAGCGGCAGCCACGCGCCGCCGACCACGCCGGGGCCCACCGGCACCCGTTCGGCCACCTGGCGGGCGTCGAGCAGGACGGCCTGGCCGTCCCGGTCGGCGGCGAACTCCTCCAGGACCGCGTACTCGTCGTCGGCCCGGGCGACCACGACGGTGCCGCCCTCCTCCAGCCAGAACCCCGCCTCCTCGGCCAGGCGCAGCCACGTGGTCCTGGCGGCCATCGCGTACCGCAGGGCCACGCCGTCCTGGGCGGTGAAGCAGCCGTGCCCGAAGTTGCGCACCGAGGCGCCGACGGCGCGCTCGTCCCGCTCGACCACCACGACGGACAACCCACGGGCCACGGCGTCCACGGCGTGGGCGAGCCCCACGATGCCCGCACCGACGATCACGAGATCGGCCGCGTCACTTGTCATGATAAGTACGCTGCCCCGCTCGGCCGTGCACCGTCAACCCAGCTCCCGACATATCATTCCGTGTTCGCTTATATGTCACCTACCAGGGAAAAAGAGGCTTCCGGAGAGTGTCGGCACTCTTGTATGGTCAAGTGCCATGGACGTCCCACTCCACGAACGCGTCGCGTCGGAGCTGCGCCGCCGGATCAGCTCGGGCGAGCTGCCGGTGGGCGCGGCCATCCCCTCGGAGTCGCACCTGTGCGAGCAGTGGGGCAGCTCGCGCGGCCCGATCCGCCAGGCGCTGGCCACGCTGCGCGCCGAAGGCCTCATCGGCGGCGGGCGCGGCAAGCCGCCGGTGGTGCGCAGCCAGAGCATGCCCCAGCCGTTCGAGACCTTCCTGTCCTTCTCGCGATGGGTGGAGCTGATGGGCCGCACGCCCGGGCAGCGCACGCTGGAGATCGCCCGCCGGCCGGCGACCCCGGAGACGTGCGACGCGCTCGGGCTGGCGGAGGGCGAGCCCGTCGTGCAGATGCTGCGGCTGCGGCTGCTGGACGAGGTGCCCGCCATGATCGAGCGCACCACGTTCGTCTGGCCCGTCGGACGGCTGCTGTTCGACTTCGACTGCGACTCCGGGTCGGTCTTCGCCTACCTGAGCCGATGCGGCGTGGACCTGAGCCGGGCCCGCCACGTCGTCGACGCGGTCGGCGCCGACGAGACCGACGCCGGGCTCCTGGGGATCGAGCGCGGCGCGCCCTTGCTGCGCGAGCGCCGGCACACCTCCTCCGCGAGCGGTGCGCCCGTCGAGTTCTCCGATGACCGCTACCGGCCCGACCTGGTCTCGTTCACCATCGACAACTCCCAGCAAGCACACCCGGCGCTGCTGCGCAGCCCGAGCCAAGGAGAAACCCCATGATCGAACTGGCGGTCCTGGACGTCGCCGGCACCACCGTGGAAGAGCACGGTGCCGTCTACCTCGCGCTGGAGGAGGCCGTACGCGCCGCGGGCGGCGCCCCCGATACCGCCGCCATCCAGCGCTGGATGGGGGCCGACAAGCGCGAGGCCATCACCGCGCTGCTGGCCGAGTCACCGAGCGGCCCGCCGGACCCCGGCACCGTCGAAGCCGCGTTCGCCGATTTCCGCGCCCGGCTGAGCGCGGCCTACGCCGCCCGGCCGCCGTCGCCCCTGGCCGGCGTTCCCGAGGCGATCGCCACGCTGCGCGCGGCCGGCGTCAAGGTGGCGCTCACCACCGGGTTCGACCGCGAGGTGACCACGGCGCTGCTGGCGGCGGTCGGCTGGGACGACGGGGTCCTGGACGCGGTGGTGTGCGTCGACGACGTGGCGGCCGGCCGGCCCGCGCCCTACATGATCTTCCGGGCGATGGAGGCGACCGGTGTCCGCGACGTCGGCCGCGTCCTCACCGCCGGCGACACCGTCCGCGACCTGCAGGCCGGCACCAACGCGGGCGCGCGCATCGTGGCCGGGGTCCTCACCGGCAGCCAGGACGCCGCCACCCTCGGCGCCGTCCGCCACACCCACCTCCTGGCGGGCGTCGCGAGCATCCCCGCCCTGCTCCGCCTGCGCTGAGTGTTCGGGCGACTCAGAGGGTCAGCGGGATGCGGTCGAGGAACCAGTACAGGCTGACCAGCACGATCGGCACGGACAGCGCGGCCACCGCCCAGCGGGTCGCGGGCGTGCGGCGCAGCAGCACCAGCAGCGGGAAGAGCACCGCGATGAGCACGAGCTGGGTGACCTCGATGCCGACGTTGAAGCTGAGCAGCGACAGCAGCAGCCCCCATGACCCGCTCTCGTCGATGTCCAGCGCGCCCGCGAAGCCCAGCCCGTGGACCAGGCCGAAGGCGAAGACGATCGGCAGCCGCCACCTGCCCAGCCGGTCCTCGTCCCGGCCCAGGAGGTTCGCCAGCGCCACGACGATGATCGAGCCGGCGATGATCGGCTCCACGATCGCGCCGGGCACCGTCACGACCCCCATCGCCGCCAGCAGGAACGTGATGCTGTGCGCGGCCGTGAAGGCGGAGGCCGTGACGACGACGTCGCGCAGGCGGCGCGCGCCGATGAGCAGGGCCAGCAGGAAGAGCACGTGGTCCAGGCCGAACAGCAGGTGCTCGGCGCCGAGCAGGAAGAACTCCCCGATCTGACTCGCCGTCCGCTGCTCGCCGACCCGCACCGTGGGGCTCAGCGCGGCGAGGACGGCGGAGCCCCGCTCGCCGTCGAGGTCGTAGGTGAGCATGGTCTTCGTGCTGTGCACGAAGGTCTCGGAGTCGGGGAACAGCGCGCTGGAGATCGCGTACGTGCCGCCGCTGCCGCCCGCGCAGGCGTAGGCGAGCGTCACCACGGCGAAGGGCACCTTGCCGCGCGGGCGCACGTCCGCGTCGCCGGTCTGCGTGGGGACGCACGGTTTGTCGTCGTACGCCACGGCGAAGCGTGCCGTGATGTAGTCGTTCACCGCGGCCCGGTTGATCGTGAGCTGGCGGAGCTGCTCGGCTCGTTCCTTCGCGTCGTACGCCTCGGCGTAGAGCCACGCCGACTTCATGAGCAGGTCGTATTCGAGGTCGAGCACGACCTTGACGTTCGCGCCCGTGCCGGTCACCACGGCCTGCGCGGTCGTGGTGGCGTCGTGCGCCGCCGCCGGAGCGGGCCGCGCCAGACCGGCCAGCAGGACGGCGAGGACGACGGCGGACAGCCTGAGCCAGCGGAACATGTGTCGTTTCTCCCGGTCAGAGGGGTAGAAGCCGCCCCGGACGAGGTCCGGGGCGGCGCTGGATCAGCGGTTGAACCAGTGGTACATGGGCGAGTCAGGCCCCCACTTGCCCGGACGGCCGTGCTCGTCCTTCGTGACGAACACGCTCGGCTCGGAAGCGGTCACGCCGCCGCCGGCTGAACGGGCCGTGACGAACCAGGCGTAGGCCGTGTCGTCCTTGAGGCGGTTCCAGGTGACCGAGGCGACCTGGCCCGAGGCGACCTTGCTCTTCCCGATGATCCGGCTGGGCTTGTAGAGCGCCAGGGAGTCGGTCTGGAAGGTCGTCGTACGGGAGGTGAGATCGACCGGCAGCACCATGTTGTCCTCCAGGCCGTTGTAGCGGCGCAGGGGGTCGAACTCGGCGGCGCCGAAGTCGTTGAGCAGCGGCGAGTAGGTGTCCACGCTCAGCTCGGCCCGCTTGACGTCGAACTGCAGCAGCCGGAAGAAGCTCGCCCCGAACTGGAGCTGGTCCTGCGGGTTGTACCCGCCGATCTCCGTGAGCCCGAGCCGGTCGGCCGACACCGTGTAGAACTGGTAGTCCGCCAGCAGCTCGACGACGCCGTTGCCGACCTGGCCGACCTTCGGCTTCACGTTGGTGCCCACGCCGTGCTCGTGACCGGCGAGGATGAGGAAGACGTTCGCGTTCTTCTCGACCACCGTCTTGTAGAGCATCGAGCCGTCGGGCGCCGCGAATCCGGCGCCACGGCCGTCGGGGTTGGTGCTCGGCACGAGGTAGTCGTGCGAGAGCAGGATGCCGTTGCGGCCGGGGAACTTCTTGAAGACGGAGTCGGCCCATTCGGCCTCCTCCCTCGTCACCCCGTACGACAGGCCGACCACGACGAAGTCCAGGCCACCAGCGGAGAACAGGTCGTAGTGGTTCTGGTTGTCGCCCTCCTTCCACGGCCCGCCGTACTCGGCGTGCTGCCAGCCCTTCGCGGCGTCCTGGTAACGGCCGGGGCCGTAGTACTGGTTGTAGATCGCCTCGGGGCCGTTCTCGGTGCCCGACTGATTGTCGTGGTTGCCGGCGATCACGCCGTTCGGGATGGCGGCGTCGTCCAGCACGCGCTGCTGCTTCGAGGACACCTCGAACTCGCCGGTGATCTGCCGCTGCGTGGCCTCGTCGGCCGGCTTGCGGATGTTGTTCTCGATGATGTCGCCGGTGTGGGCGACGTACGAGATCTTGCGCTGGTCCTTGTTGTCCCTGATCCAGTTGACGACGCCGGAGTAGGCGGACTCCCAGACCGCGCGCTCCTCGGGCGTCTCCTGCTCCACCGCGCCCTCGGAGATGTACTGCGTGTCGGTGAAGTGGACGATCGAGAAGTCGTACGTGGCGGGGTCGGCGAAGCCGTTCGGGTCGCCCGGCGCGATGTCGTCGGCGAACGGGTCCTCACCCGTCACCATGACGTGCACCTCCCGCCGGTCGATGTACTTCTCGTCGACCACGGCCGTCAGCACGGTCTTGCCCGTGGCGACGCCGCGGGCGCTCGTCAGCAGGTCCCACGCCTTGGCCTTGGTGTTCCAGACCCGGAGCGAGGCCAGCCGCTGGGGGTCGATGACGCCCTCCCAGCGCAGCACCGGCGCGTCCACGTGGCCCTCGACCTTGACGTCGAACCGCTGGTAGGTGAGCTCCTGACCGGCGGGCGCGTCGAGCGTCTTGCCGTCGGCGGGGTCGAGTCCGTCGGTCCTGACCCGCTTCTCCCCCGGCACCTGCAGGGTCGTCGGGAGGGTCTGGGCCGTGCCCTGGTACACCTGCTCCGGCGCGAGGATCTTGGCCTCGGAGAACGTGGCCGTCACCTGCCCGCCGTCCGGCTCGGCGACCTTCGCCGAGAGCTTGACGGGGTCCGACACGTCCACGGCGCCGAGCGCCGGGCTCAGCTCGGCGGGGACGTCCGGGATGCCCGCCGACTCGAAGACGATCTCGCGGACCGCCGTGTTGCCGAGGCCGTCGGCCCCGGTCACGGTCAGCGTGTGCGCACCGGCCCGGAGGCCGGGGCCCACCTGGGCGCCGAGCTCGATCGGCTGCCCGTCGAGCTTGACGTCAGGGCCGGACACGACGCCTGAGGCGTCCTCCAGCTTGACGTCGAGCACGACCGAGGCGGTGATCCGCTCCTTCGCGGCCGGGACGCTCTTGCCCACCTTCGGCGCCGAGTTGTCGGAGATCAGGAGACGGGTGGCGACCTCGCCGGTGACCGACGTGGCCGACAGGGTGTGCTTGCCGTCCTTGATCGCGGTGGTGTCGAGGTCCGCGCGCAGGCCGCGGGCCTGGCCGTCCACGAGGAATTCGAGGTCGATCTCGATGAGCGGGTTCACGGTGTCGCCGCAGTTGCCGTCGCCCATGCCGTACGAGGCCTTGAGCAGCTGGCCGGCCGCCGTGCCCTGCGCGGGGGTGAGGGCGACGTTCGAGATCGTGAAGTCGTCGCGGTTGTTGCCGCACGACGTCGGGAAGGTGCCGGCCACGAAGTCGATCGTGTTCCAGCCGGGCACCAGGAACTCGTTCGGGACCGTCAGATCGACGCGGCGGCTCACGAAGTCACCGTCGAGCACGATCTTCTGGCCGTTGACGAGCACGTGGTTCTGGTAGCGCGCCTCGATCGAGTTGCTGCCCACGTTGAAGCTGAGGGTCGCGTCGCCGGAGCCGAGCGTCTCGGTGACGTGCACGGCCGGGGCGTCGATCGTGTAGCGCAGCTCGGCCTCGCGCAGGGCGGTCTGGCTGCTGCCGCAGGCGCCGTCGCCCAGCTCGTACGACGCCTTGATGTCCTGGCCGGTCACCGTGGCGCCGTCCAGGTCGAGGGCGAGGTTCGCGATGGTGAAGTCGTCGCGGTTGTTGCCGCAGGACTCCTTGTAGTCCCCGGTGACGACCTTGATCGTGTTGTCGCCCGGCACCAGGAACCTGGCCGGCACCCCCACGGTCACCCGCTGGCCGGCCCAGGAGCCGCCCAGGTCGATGCGCTTGCCGTTGACGAGCAGGAAGTTGTCGAACTTGTCGTCGATCGAGTCCGCCCCCACGTCGAAGGAGAGCTTCGCGGCGCCGTTGCCGAGCGTGGCCTTCGTGGCGGGCTCGTCGCCGTCGACGGTGAGGGACTTGACGCCGCCCGCACCGGCTGCCGGGACGGTCGCGAAGACGGACTTGGTGCCTGCGACGAGCGTGCCGTCCGTGGGCGTCAGCCGCGGCGCGCCGGCCGGGGCGTTGTTCACGGTGACGGTGTTCTTGACGCTGGCCCCGGACGCGGTGGTCGCGGTGATGGCGTGCTCGCCGTTGGCCAGCTTCGTGGTGTCCACGTCCGCGGCGAGACCGCTGGTCCCCTGCGGGTCGCCCAGCACGAAGAACTTGAGCGTGGCCCGCTTGAGCAGCGTGGTGTTCGTGCCGCAGCTGCCGTCGCCGAAGGAGAAGGTGTACGGGTTGTCCTCGCCGTCCGCGACCTCGCCGAGCAGTTCGAGGCCCACGTCGGAGAGCACGAAGTCGTCGTGGTTGACGCCGCAGGAGGACGTGATCGAGCCGACCACGAACTCGACGGTGTTCTCGCCCTTGACCAGGCTCTCGTTGGGGATCTCGATGGAGGCCCGCTGGTTGACGTAGTCGCCGATGTCGCTGCGGTAGGTGCCGTTGACGAGCACGTAGCTGTGGTACTGCGCCTCCGTCGAGTTCGAGCCGACGTCGAAGCCGAGCTTGGAGACGCCCACGGTCCTGGTGGCTTCGAGGGCGGTGTCGTCCACGGCGAGTTTCGTGACGCTGTCACCGGCCGCGGCCGGGACCGCCGCGACCTTCACCGTGCCTTCCAGATAGGAGCCCGCGGCGGGGGTGAGCGCCGGCGGGGTCTTGGAGCTGGTCGGCGTCGGGCTGGGCCGTCCCCGCTCCTGCCCTGTTGAGGAGGAGGCCGATGGGGTGGGGGAAGGAGTGGCCGGCTGGGGGTCGGCGTACGCCGCCGTCACGAGGGTGCTCACGAGCACCACCGCGACCGCGCCCGCCGTGGCGAGACGCCCCCAGCTTGATAAACCACTCAGGAATGTTCGTACTGCTGGCCGCATCAGGGCCTGTCCCTTCTCTTACCGTGCCGGAACAGACCGGCAAGACAGCCTGCTCCCGGGCGGACACGTTGGAGTGCCCATGTGAACGATGTGCATAGAGAGGCTGAAGAGAAGGATAACGATCAGTTCATTCTGGTCATCTATCACGAGACAGGAACAAATGCGTCACGAGTCAACCGGTGGGCATGCACCGGCACATACACGACGGCCTTCGCGCGCGAGCTTCAGGTCCTGAACGGGCCGGTCACGCAGTAGGTGATGCCGCCGGACGACGATCCCGAGGTGCCGCGCTGGGAGGAGAAGTACAGCCGGTTCCCCGCGGGGCTGAAGGCCGGCCCGGTGATCTCCGACGCGCTCTGGCCGGTGATCCGCAGGAACGGGGAGATCTTGTCGTCCGGGGTGATGAGGCAGATGTCCATGGTGCCGCCGTCCTCGGCCACGTAGAGATCCCCGTAGGTGGAGCCGGTGACGTTGTCGACGCCGGTGAGCGGCGGGGTGCCGGGGCTGACGAGGCTGTCGTCGTAGGCGAGCTCGTAGGTGTTGTTCGTCAGATCGACCTGCCAGACCCGGTTGTCGCCCTTGGTGGTGAACCAGACCGTGTCGCCGGCGTAGTGGCAGCCCTCGCCGCCGTTGAACGACTTGGAGCCGGACACCTGACTCCGCGTGACAGTCGGGGAGCCGTCGGGGTCGGGGACGTTCGCCCAGGTGAACGAGCCCGATGTAGCGGATCCGGCCACCATGACCTGGAGCGTGCCGGAGGACAGATCGCCCCACGTCGCAGGGACGAACCGGTAGAACCGCCCGTTGGTCTCGTCCTCGGTCAGGTAGATCACCCGCCGTACGGGGTCGGCGGCGGCCGCCTCGTGCTTGAACCGGCCCATCGCCGGCCGCTGTACGGCGGTGCCGCCGAACGGGTAGGTCTCGTAGACGAAGCCCCTGCTGACCTCCTCGCACGACAGCCACGTGTTCCAGGGCGTCTTGCCGCCCGCGCAGTTCGTCCTGGTGCCGGACAGGATCCGGGACGCGGACGTGACTCCGCCGCCGGAGTCGAACCGGACGGCCGAAGCGCCGCCGCCGGGGTTGATCTCCGAGTTGGAGACGTAGATCCAGCCACTGCCGTCGGCGAAGCAGGCGCCTCCGTCGGGAGCGTTGTGCCAGGTGTAGGACGTGCCGGGGACGGTCTGACCGGAGCGGGCGATCACCTGGCTGGTGAAGCCGGCCGGTAATTGGATGCCGTTGGCATCGGCGGCCTGCAGCGCGCCGTAGGGACCGGTGGCGTTCTGAGCCGGTGCGGCCAGAGCGGCGCTCTGCCAGAGACTGCCGGAGAAGGCGACGGTGCTCACACCGAGCACCGAAGCACGCAGGAAATTACGGCGTTCCATCGACGAAACCTCCTTGAGGGGGGTGCGGCCTCGCTGACAGTAGGCCAGACAAGGAGACATCCGCCAGTCAGAGACTGGACGCGAACCAAACGACCTCAACGGTCCTGATCCCCCGATTCCGCGTGATTCCGGCCCGGCGCAGGCCAGGGCGTGTGACGCCCTGGGGCCGGCGCGACTCCACAGGGCACTCTCTGGGCGGCGACCAACTATGTCTTCTGCAAGAAATGGGGCAGGGAGATCAGGGATTCCTCCGGTAATCACCACCACTGGTGGCTGCTGACCGACCTGGACGCGGTGAATTCCGGGGCGAGCGGACGGTCCTACGTTTCCGCGTACTACCTCAGCCGGTGGGGAAACGACGAGGCCCGCGACAACAATGGGGCGGTCGTTCCCGACTGCGGGTGACGAGCCCGCCCGCTGTCCGATCCGGGGCACCGGCTCCGACGTCCCAGGCGAATCTGGTCTTCGGAAAAGGAGTCACAGGCCATGGGCAAGGTAATCGCGAGCGCGACGGTCTCCTTGGACGGCTTCATCGCCGACGAGTCGGATCAGGTGGGCCCGCTCTTCGACTGGTACGGCAACGGGGACGTCGCCTTCAACGGCGGCGACCCCGAGCGGGTCTTCCACGTTTCGGCCGCCAGCGCCGCCTACATGGAGGAGACCTGGTCGCGGATCGGAACGGCGGTGATCGGCCGTCGCCTGTTCGACCTCACCAACGGCTGGAACGGCCGCCCCGCCGCCGGCGACGCCGTCTTCGTGGTGACGCACGAAGCGCCGAAGGACTGGCCGTTCCCCGACGCGCCGTTCACGTTCGTCACCGATGGCCTGGCCGGCGCGATCGCCCAGGCCAAGGCCGCCGCCGGGGACAAGGAGGTGTCGCTGACCGGCGGTGACCTGCTGGGCCAGGCTCTGGCCGCCGGCCTGGTGGACGAGCTGCAGGTGAACCTGGTCCCGGTGGTGTTCGGCAAGGGCGTGCGGTTCTTCGGCGCGTACGACGGCCCGCCCGCCCTTCTCGGCGACCCGGAGATCGTCCACGGCGACCGGGTCACCCACCTGCGATACGACGTCCTCCGGTCACCCGGTCCGGTCGCTGAGCGGCGCCCATGAGACAGCCGGGGCGCCCGGCTCCTGCCCCCCGCGTCCTGTCCGGTGGGAGGGGTTCGTGCCAGGTCACGTCAGTGCAGGATCCGGTGGAGCGTGCCACGGAGCGTCCTCTCGGGGTCGGCGTCGTTCGACCACGCTGGACAGGCTGGGGTACCTCATGTTCCTTCACCTTTCGTGCTGTTACGCCACTTGGTGTGGCGCAGGACGATCTGCTCGGGACGGACGGCGTTGAGAACCAGAGCGGCGCCCTTGAGGACGCCGAGATGGCGGGAGATGGACGGCCCGCTGATGGAGAACCGGCTCGTGATTGCTAAACATTGCCGCGCCAGTCCGAGGGCGTGCGTCCGCGGGCGCGTTTGAACGCCACGCTGAACGCGAACGGATCCCCGTACCCGACCCGGCGGGCCACGGTGGAGACGGTCTGCCGGGTGTCGCGGAGCAGGTCGGCGGCGAGGGTCATGCGCCAGTCGGTGAGATAGCCGAGCGGCGGCCGGCCGACCAGGGCGGCGAAGCGCTGGGCGAAGGCGGCGCGGGACATGCCGACCTTGGCGGCCAGCCCGGCGACCGTCCACCGGTGGGCCGGATCCTCGTGCAGCAGGCGCAGCGCCTCCCCGATCGCGGGGTCGGCCATCGCCCGGTACCAGGCGGGCGGCGTCGTCTCCGGCCTGGCGCACCAGGCCCGCAACGCGATCACGAGGACCAGGTCCAGCAGCCGGGCGAGGACCGCGTCCTGGCCCGGCTCGTCGCGGGCGGTCTCGGCGGAGAGCAGATCGAGGGCCGCCCGGGTACGCGGTCCCGCGGGCACGATCGCCAGCGGCGGCAGCAGCTCAAGCAGGCGGGCGGCCACGTCGCCGCGGAGCTCGTACGCGCCACGGAGCATGACGGTGGCTCCGGGCAGGCCGGTGCCGTACGTGCGCGGGGCCAGCTCCGGGACGGAGTCCACCGGCTCGCCGGTGGGAAGGTATTTCCGCCCGTCCCTGATCACGAACTGCGGCGGGGTCGCCGGATCGTCCGCGATCGTGTATCCGCCGGGAGCGGTGATAAGGGCGATGTCACCCGCGGCAAGTCGTGTGGGAGCCGAATCCCCGAGCCGGATCGAGGCCTGGCCGCCGAGCGTGGCCGCGACCGTGAGCGGCGGCGCGTCGGCGTACGTCATCGCCCACGGCGGCCGCTGGATCAGCTGCCGGACCAGGGCGTTCTGCGCGCGGGCTCGATGCAGCAGGTCTGTCAGGACGTCCACCCACCCAACCTAGACGAACGCAAAGGCATTTCAGACGTTCTCCCATGGATCGTCTGCACGCCGGTGAGGTTGGCTGGACGGCATGACGAAATCCATCGCAGTGTTCGGCACCGGTCCGGGTGTCGGCCAGGCCATCGCCCGCCGATACGGCAAGGAAGGGTACGACGTCGTCCTGGTCGCCCGCCGGCAGGAGCCCCTGGACCTGCTCGCCCGGGAGCTGTCCGCCGACGGCGTCAACGCCCATGTGATCACCGGCGACCTCGACAGGACCGATGCCGTCCCGGCGCTCGCCGAGCGGATCCGCGCGAGCGCCGGGAACCCCACGGCCCTCTACTACGGCCCGGCGCCCAGGGACCTGGCGTTCGTGCCCGCCGTGGAGCTCACCCCGGAGCGGATCCAGGACCGCCTGCCGATGACGCTGTACACGCTCATGGCCCTGGTCCGGGAGTTCCTCCCCGCCATGGCCGAGCGGGGCGACGGCGCCATCCTCAGCGCCCAGGGGGCCGCCGCCGTCCAGGGCCGGCCGTACATGAGCGGCTGGCCCACCGTCCTGGCCGCACAGCGGAACTACCTTCAGTCGCTCGCGGCCGAGGTCGCCGGCCAGGGCGTCTACGTCGGCATGCTCTACATCGGCGCCCGCATCCTGGGCACCCCCTTCGAGGAGGACTACCAGCGGCGCCAGGCCGAGGGCGAGCCCGTGCCCGACATGCCCGCCGCCGACCCCGCCGAGCTGGCCGGCCTCCTCTGGGACATGCACGCCGAGCGGAAAAGGCGGGAAACCGTCGTCCCCGCCGGCCTCCTGGACAGCTGAGACCCCAAGCTGGCGCCCAGGCCCTACCGTGGGCCGGCCGCCGACGGGGCAGCGTGGATCGCGGTGAAGGCCAGGAGGGGCGCGGCGGTCCTGGGCGGATCCTCGAGCAGGGGTGAGTGCCCGAGACCGGGCAGCAACTCGACCTTCGCGCCGGGAACGACGCGGTAGCCGGCCGCGGACGACGAGCGCCACCGGCGGTCGTCCTCGCCGAAGATCACCAGCAGCGGCTTGCCGAGGCCCGCCAGCCGGTCCGGAAGCGCCCGTTCCGCCAGGTAGCCGCGCGCGGCCTGCATGGTCGCGGTGAGCGAGTGGAAGGTCATCACGCGCACCTCGTCCAGGAGCTCCTGCGGGATCCGGTAGCCCGCGCGGCTGAACCCGGTGCTCGCGAACTCGCGGATCTGCTCGTCGGTCGGCGGCCACTGCGCGGGGTCGATCGCGGCGGACTGCGGCGCGATGAAGGCGTCCAGGCTGGGACCGGTGTTGATGAGGGCGAGCGCGGTCACCCGCTCGGGGCGCTGCTCGGCGAGGGCGGTGGCGACCACGCCGCCGCTGGAGTGGCCGACGACGATGGCGCGCTCGACGCCGAGCCGGTCCAGGGCCGCGCCGGCCCGGCGCGCCTGGTCCGGGATCGCGTAGCTGCCGTCGGCCGGTTTGGCCGACCGGCCGTGCCCGAGCAGGTCGATCCTGATGACGTGGTGGGAGCCGGTCAGCAGCGGGACCAGCGGGTCCCACGATCGGGTGGAGGAGGCGGACCCGTGGATGAGCAGGAGTGCGGGGGCGTCGCGAGGGCCGTCCTGGCGCACGTGGATGTCGCCGTCCACAGAAGAAGTCTCGCCGTTCACGTGCGGTCCGCGGTCAGAAGAGGTCATGAGCCCAGTGTCGCCGCTGGTACGCGCCGGTGGATTGGACAAATGTTCCCTCAGCCGGCCCGCATAACATGGGACGATGCGGACATTCGTCCACGGTGCGGCTGTCTGGGACGTCGCCTGCCCCCAGCGGCCCAGCCGGGTCGCCGGTGTCACCATGGCCGGGTTCCGCGTCCGTGACCTGGACGCGCTCCGGATGGTCCCGCACCCGGCCGTGACGCTGCTGCTGGAGTTCGGCGCAGGCTCGCCCGTCATGGACTGTGCCGGTGGACGGCAGCAGCGGGGAAGCGTCGTCGCCGGCCCCGGGATCGGGTCCGGCGGCGCGGTCTGGGCGCGGGGCGAGAACATCGAATGCGTGCAGATCCGCCTGTCCCCCGTGATCGCCCGCGCGGTGCTGGGCGCCTCCCCCGCCGACCTCGACGGCATCGTGATCGCCCTCGACGACCTGTGGGGCCGGGAGGCGTCACGGATCCGTGAGCGGCTGGGCGAGACCCCTTCCTGGGCGGATCGCTTCGCGCTGACCGACGCGTCGCTCGCCCGCCGGCACGAGGCGGGGCCGCCGGTGGACCCGGAGGTGGCCTGGGCCTGGCACCGGATCGTCGGCGACCGCGGCCTGGTCCGGGTCGACGACCTGGCGGCCGAGCTCGGATGGAGCCGTAAGCGCCTGTGGTCCCGGTTCCGGTCGCAGCTGGGCCTGCCGCCCAAGCGCGCGGTGAAGCTGGTCCGCTTCGACCATGCCGCCCACCGCCTGGTCGCGGGTGAGGCCGCGGCCAGGGTCGCGGCCGACACCGGCTACGTCGACCAGTCTCACCTGCATCGGGACGTCAAGGCGTTCACCGGGGCGACCCCCGCGACCGTGGCCGCCGAGCCGTTTCTGGCGGTCGACGACCTCGCGTGGGCCGGACCCGCCGCCGGCTGATCAGGACAGGAGGCCGCGCCAGCGCTCGGCCGACTCCAGCGTGTCGAGGCCGATCCGCTCCAGGAACGCCCCGCCCCCGGCCAGCCGGCGCCCCATGGGCGTGTCGCGCCCGAACGTCTCCGCCGCCTCCTTCACCATCGCCGCCGCCTTGAGCGTCTGCCGTGAGCTGATCATCGTCGAGTGGTACCAGGTGTCGGCGTCGACCACGTAGATGTCGCGGCGCCGCCCCGCATCGCGCTCGCGCCTGATGAGCCCCTGCTGGATCAGGTAGTTGACGGCCATGGAGACCGACGCCGGGCTGACCTGCAGCGTGCGCGCCAGGTCGGCCACGGCGAGCCTGCCGTCCTCGCTCAGCCACAGGCCGATGAGCACGCGCGCCATCATCTTCGGCAGCCCCATGCCGACCACCAGCTCGATGATCCCGTCTTCCACCGCGCCCGGCGTGCCGCCCCGCGATCCACCCGTGGCCGAGGGCGTGCCGCGCCGCGCCCGCCGCTCCGTCGCCCGGTGCGCCTGCTCGGGCCGGTAGCCGCCGGGGCCGCCGTTACGCCCGATCTCCCGGCCGATCGTCGAGGTCGGCCGGTCGAGCCGCCTGGCGATCTCGGCATAGGAGAGTCCTTCTGTGAGACCGGCCGCGATGCGCTGACGGTCCCGCTGGGTCAACCTTCCTCCTGGCATGCCGCCAAGTATTGCGTTCGCCGCCATCCATTGCAACGTTTCATTGCATTCAAGCTCATCGTCATTGCACCAATTTCATCGCTTTGAGCTGGGCAAATACACTCTGCCAGATTGACAATTATTTTGAACGCAACGTAGCTTTCAGAGCATGTCAAACACGTACTATCGCGACCAGCCGGTCTCCCCGTCCTTCGACCGCGCGCCCGCCTGTCCCTTCGACCCGGCCCCCGAGGTCACCGCCCTGCGCGCCGAGCAGCCGATCGTCCCTCTGGCCATGCCCGAGGGCGCCCCCGGCGTCTGGCTGGTCACCGGCTACGCTCTGGTCCGCCGGATTCTCGCCGACCCGCGGTTCAGCTCCCGGTACGAGACCCAGTACCACCCCGCGCTGGGCGGGCACCTGCCGCCGGCCCCCGTCGGCGACCTGACCGGCATGGACGCGCCCGAGCACACCCGCTTCCGCAAGATGCTCACGGGCAAGTTCACCGTCCGCAGGATGAACCTGCTCACCGAGCGAGTCACCGAGATCACCCGTGAGCGGCTCGACGCGATGGAGCGGCAGGGGCCGCCCGCCGACCTCGTCGAGGTCTTCGCCCAGCCGGTCCCCGCCCTGATGATCTGCGAGCTGCTCGGCGTGCCGTACGAGGACCGCGAGCAGTTCCAGGGCCAGACGCGAGCCCTCGCGGAGGCAGAAGAGCCCGAGGCGCAGTACGCCGCCTTCATCGAGCTCGGCGAGTACCTGCGGAGCCTCGGGCTGGCCAAGCGCGCGCAGCCGACCGACGACCTGCTCAGCGACCTGGCGGGCAGCGACCTGACCGACGAGGAGCTCGGCGGCGTGGCCGCCTTCCTGCTCGGCGCCGGCCTCGACACCACCGCCAACATGCTCGCGCTCGGCACCTTCGCCCTGCTGCGCAACCCGGACCAGCTCGCCGCTCTGCGGGCCGACCCCGGCCTGGCCGACGGCGCCGTGGAGGAGCTGCTGCGCTACCTGACCATCGCCGGCACCGGCTTGCGCGGCGTCCTGGAGGACGTCGAGCTCGACGGCCGCCTGCTCAAGGCCGGCGACACGGTCGTCATCGCGCTCAACGCCGCCAACCGGGACCCGGCCAAGTTCTCCGACCCCGACCTGCTCGACCTGCGCCGCTCGGCCGCCGGGCACCTCGCCTTCGGCCACGGCGTCCACCAGTGCCTCGGCCAGCAGCTCGCCCGCGTCGAGATGCGCGTCGCCTTTCCCGCGCTGCTCACCCGGTTCCCGGGGCTGCGGCTCGCCGTACCGGCGGAAGAGGTGCCGTTGCGCACCGACCCCTCGCTGATCCACGGCGTGCTCAGCCTGCCCGTCACCTGGGACCGGGCGTGAGCGCGATGCCGGCCCACACCCCCGCCATCTCGGTACGGGGACTGCGCAAGGCGTACGGCACGCACCGCGTCCTCGACGGCATCGACCTCACCATCCCGCAGGGCACGATCTTCTCCCTGCTCGGCCCCAACGGCGCGGGCAAGACCACCACGGTGCAGATCCTGTCCACCCTGATCAAGGCCGACGCCGGCGAGATCAGGGTGGCCGGGTACGACCTGGCCAGAGAGCCCGACCAAGTGCGCGCCTCGATCGGCGTCACCGGCCAGTTCTCCGCCCTCGACGGCCTCCTCACCGGCGAGGAGAACCTGCGCCTCATGGCCGACCTGCTGCACCTCGGCCGGTCCAGAGGCCGCGAGCGCGCCCGCGAGCTGCTGGAGCGCTTCGACCTCACCGACGCCGCGCGCAAGCCCGCGATCGCCTACTCGGGCGGGATGCGCCGCCGGCTCGACCTCGCCATGACCATGGTGGGCACGCCCAAGCTGATCTTCCTCGACGAGCCGACCGCGGGACTGGACCCGCGCAGCCGCCGCACCATGTGGCAGATCGTCAGGGACCTGGTCGATCAGGACGGCGTGACCATCTTCCTGACCACCCAGTACCTGGAGGAGGCCGACGAGCTCGCCGGCCGCATCGCCCTGCTCAGCCAGGGCGCGCTGGTGGCCGAGGGCACCTCGGCGGAGCTCAAGCGGCTGGTCCCCGGCGGCCACATCGTCGTGCGCTTCGCCGACGCCGACGGCTACCGCAGGGCGGCGCCCCACGTCGGCGCCACCTCGCGCAACGACGCGGCGCTCACCGTCCAGATCCCCAATTCCGGCAGCGTCAAGACGCTGAAGAAGCTCCTGGAGTGGCTGGACGCCCAGGCCATCGAGGTCGCCGAGCTGACCATGCACACCCCGGATCTGGACGACGTCTTCCTCAGCCTGACCCAGGAGCCCTCAACCCAGGAGTCCTCCCGATGAGAGTGATCGCCGACTCGGCGACGATGCTGCGCCGCCAGGTCAAGCACATCTGGCGCTACCCGTCGCTGATCCTCACGTTCGCCGGCGTCCCGGTGGTGTTCCTGCTGCTGTTCGTCTACGTCTTGGGCGGCACCATGGGCGCGGGCATCGGCGGCGACCGCGCCGCCTACGTCGGCTACCTCGCCCCCGGCATCATGATCATGACGATCGCCGGCGCGGCGCAGGGCACCGCGATCTCGGTGGCCACCGACATGACCGAGGGCATCGTCGCCAGGTTCAAGACGATGGCCATCGCCCGCGTCTCGGTGCTCACCGGGCACGTGCTCGGGGCGATGGTGCAGACGTTCATCGCGATCGCGGCGGCGACGCTGACGGCCGTGCTGATCGGCTTCCGCCCGGCCGCCTCGGCGCTGGACTGGCTCGGCGTGATCGGCGTGCTGGCCATGTTCACGTTCGCCATCACCTGGCTGTCGGTCGCGCTGGCCATGGTCTCCAAGAGCGTCACCACGGCCAGCAACCTGCCGATGCCGCTGATGATGCTGCCCTTCCTCGGCAGCGGCTTCGTCCCGACCGAGTCGATGCCGGCTGGATTGCAGTGGTTCGCCGAGCACCAGCCGTTCACTCCCGTCATCGAGACCCTGCGCGCGTTGCTGGCCGGTCGCCCGGCCGGCGCCGCCTTCGCGGCGGCGGCCGGCTGGAGCGCGGTCATCGCCCTGGGCGGCTACCTGTGGGCGCGCAGGCTCTACAACCGGTGACCGGGGAGGCCGGCAGGTCCGGCCTCCCCGGCGCGTCACTGGAAGGAGAGGGAGTCGATGGTGACGGTGCTGTTGCCGCCGTACCAGAAGCCCATCGAGAGCTGTCCCGGAGACGCCCGGTTGATCCCGTTGGCGGACAGCGGAATCTTGATGTCCTGGTACGCGGTGGTGACGGCCGGATGGCCGCCGCCGTCGAGCGTGTAGTCGCCGAGGAGCTTGGTCACCCCGCCGAGGCTGACGTGGAAGTGGCTCTGCTCGCCCCCTGCCGCGCCCTTGATCCGGAGAACGAGATAGGTGTGCGCGGACAGGCCGGTGTTCACGTCGCTGCCGAACCAGCCGCCGTTGGCGTACCGCAGGCTGAGCGCCCCGCCGGACACCGCGCCCGAGCCGCCGCCGTTGACGAAGCCGTTGCCGCCGGTCCACTTGCCGAGGTCGTTACGCGCGGCGGACGGGTACGCCGGGTTGCCGTCGAAGTCGTCCACGACCAGGCCCGCGGCCGTGGACGGCAGGGTGACGACGGTGACGGCCGACGACGCGGCGGAGGCGTTGCCCGCGGCGTCGTACGCCTTGACGGTGTAGGTGTAGGAGGTCGCGGGGGTCAGCCCGGTCTCGGTGAAGGAGGTCGTCGCCGAGGTCCCGACCTGGGTGGCGCCGCGGTAGATCCGGTATCCGGCCACGCCGACGTCATCCGTCGACGCCGTCCAGGACAGGGTGACCGAATTGGTGGTGCGCGACGGGGAGGTCAGCGAGGCGGGCGCGGTCGGCGCCGTGGTGTCCGTGCCGCCGCCCGTGCCGACGGTGACCGAGCCGAGGCCGAGCCAGCCGTCGCCGCCCTGGGTGGCGTTGCCGAAGCGGAGCTTCTTGGCGTTCGCGGAGACGGCTTCCAGCGGGTTCTTCACCCGCAGGACCCACTGGTAGCTCCCGTTGGGCACGCCGGTGAGGCTCACGCCGGTCTGGAAGTACTGCGGGTAGCCGTAGTCCAGATATGTCGGGTCTGAGCCGACGCCCCAGTCGGGGAACGCGCGGATCTTCAGCGGCATGACCGTGCGGAGGTCCCAGGGCGTGTCGAAGGTCTTGACCACGGTCCCCGCGCTGTTCTTCAGGCCGAGGGTGACCGTCCACGGATAGTAGAACGGCGCCACGCCCTTGTTGCTGACCCGTACGCCCACGTTCGTGGTCCCGCTCGCGGTGTTCTTGAAGTAGGCGTTGTCGACGGTGAGGTCGTACCCCATCAGCCGGACGGCGGCCGCGACGTTCGGGTCTCCCGGCGCGTAGCTCTGGCTTCCTTCGTTGATCTTCCAGGTGGTGTGCTCCAGCTCGATGCACGCCTTCATGTTGTCGACCTGCCCGGAGCCGCCGGGCCAGGACGCGAACGCCGAGGGCTGGATCTCGGGCCGCACCTCGCCGCCCATCGAGTTGGTGATCCACTTGTTCTCCGCGCCGGCGTTGAGCGCCCGCTGGAGCTGGGCCCAGCCGGCCCCGCCGAGCGACTGCGGCAGCGTGACGCCGGCCAGCGGCGAGCCCTCGCGGTAGCAGAAGGAGTCGTCGTGGTAGCCGATGTCCCGGTTCGTGGCCGCGCCCGCCGCCGAGTCGGGGTAGCGCAGCTCCAGCTTGGTCGTGCCGAACGCGTTGTCGTACGCCTGGAGGATCTGCGCGGCGTGCGCGTCGGTCGGCATGAAGTTCGGGAAGGTGTCACCGCTGGTGTCGGTGTCGTACGGCCAGGTGTGCCACTCCCCCCACAGCCCGATCAGGCCCAGGTGGATGAACCCGATGCGCGGGTCGCCGTCGTACCGGGCGCCGAAGGCCGCGATGAAGTTGTTCAGCGCGCTGAGCAGGTACGGGCTGTCGTAGTCCGGGCTGGTGGTGCCCCAGGTGGTGTTGGTCCGGTACGTGACGTGCCCGTCGAAGCAGTGCGGGATGGCGTTGCCCGGGTGGCTTCCGGTGCCGCCGGGATATTCCATGTAGAGCCGCACGGCCGCCTGGTTGCCGTACGAGGCGATCTCGTTCAGCGCGCTGTCGACGATGGCCCAGTTGTACTTCGAGCAGTCGGCCGCGTCGGTCATCACCTCTGACAGGCCGAAATAGCTCCACGCGAGAGAGCGCGGGTAGCCGGTGTTCTGGTCGCTCCCCGGCGAGTAGAAGCGGGCGAACCCCTTGAGCGGATTGTCCAGCGGCGAGGGCGCGGACGCCAGCGGATGCGCCTGGAGCGACGGGTCGGGCGACGCGGGGACCGCGGGCCGGGACGGCACCCCGCCGGGGACCGGCGCGAACGCCCACGCCTGGGCGGCCGGGAACAGAGCCAGCGCGACGGCGGCGAAGGCCGCGAGAACGGCCTGGCGACGCCGCCGCGATGGCAGAACTGGGGCAGGCATGACTGAGGAACCTCCGAGATACGTGAGCGGCCGAAGCCTGCGGCGAGCCGTGCAAGGCCCGCTACATGGGGGTTGACGTGGGACGGAAGCCTTCGGAGCAGCTACAGAGCGCTCGCCAAAATATGAGGAGCCCTTGACAAACTTCCGATGCCACACATCATTATTCGGAAGTGACCCCGTGACAAGAGGGCAATTTCACCGAGCGCCGAGGACGATGATGAGAACGATGCGAGCCGAGGAACGGTCGCAGGTCGCCGAGCCGAGCGACGACGCCGGCACACCCCGGCGAAGCCGAGCCCGGCCGCGTGACGATCGCCGGGCGGCCTGGATCTTCCTGATCCCCGCGCTGGCCGGCTTCGTGATCTTCTACGGCTACCCGAGCGTCCGCGGGTTCTGGTACTCCCTCACCGACTTCAACCTGCTCAACGACCCCGAGTTCGTCGGCGCGGACAACTACACCAAGGTCCTCCAGGACCCGCAGTTCTGGCACTCGATCCAGGTCACCGCCTATTACGTGGTGATCAACATCGGCTCGCAGATGCTGTTCGGCCTGCTCCTGGCCGGGATCATGCATCGCCTCACCCGGTCGGTGGCGCTGCGCGCGATGTTGCTGCTGCCCTGGCTGGTGCCGAACGTCACCGTCGCCCTGCTCTGGATCTGGCTGCTCGACGCCGACCTCGGCTTCGTCAACCACCTGCTGAAGGCACTCGGCCTCGGCACGGTCGGCTTCTTCGTCTCACCCGACTGGGCCATGCCGACGATCGGGCTGGTCAACTCGTGGGCGTACACCGGCTACACCGCGCTCCTGCTCTACGCCGGCATGTTGCAGATCCCGCCGCACCTGTACGAGAGCGCCGCCCTCGACGGCGCCGGCGAGCTGCGCATGTTCCGCTCGATCACGCTGCCGATGTTGCGGCCCGTCCTGGCCCTGGTGCTGGTCGTGTCGATGATCGGCTCGTTCCAGATCTTCGACACGGTCGCCGTGGCCGCGGGCGGCGCCGGAGCGACCAGCGCGATCAGGGTCATCTACTACTTCATCTACCAGCAGGCCTTCCAGTACTTCCACATGGGCTACGCCTCGGCGGCGGCACTCCTGCTCGCCCTCGTCCTCGGCGTGCTCACGGTCGTGCAGATGCGGCTGCTGCGGGCGTCCCGCTCGGACCTGGCCTGAGGAGAGACACATCTTGCGGCGCATCGGCAACGCGTGGGCCTGGGTCATCCTGGCCGGAGCCCTCGTACTCACTCTGTTCCCCTTCTACTGGATGGTCCGTACGGCGATCACCCCCGCCGCCGACCTCTACGCCGACAGCGGCGCCCTGTTCCCGTCGCACCCCACGATGGTGAACTTCCTGCGCATCCTCGGGCTCACCAGCCAGGAGGAGGCCCGCGCGGCGGGCGGCTCCGGCGCGCGGATCGACTTCGCCCGCTACCTGCTCAACTCGATCGTCTACAGCGGCCTGATCGCGACGTTGCAGACGTTCTTCTGCGCGATGGCCGGGTACGCGTTCGCCCGGCTCCGCTTCCCGGGCCGCGAGGTCGTCTTCGGCATCGTGATCGCCGCGCTCATGGTGCCGCCGGTCTTCACCCTGCTGCCCAACTTCGTGCTGGTGAAGAACCTCGACCTGGTCAACACCTTCGCCGGGATGGTGGCCCCGTCGATCCTGATGACCCCGTTCGCGGTCTTCTTCCTGCGGCAGTTCTTCCTGTCCATCCCCCGGGACGTGGAGGAGGCGGCCCGGCTCGACGGCAACGGCGCGTGGGGCATCTTCTGGCGCATCGTGCTGCCGATGAGCCGCGGGCCGCTGATCACCATCGGGCTCACCACGACCGTGTGGGCGTGGAAGGACTACCTGTGGCCGCTGCTGACCGGGCGCGAGGAGGAGACCCGCGTCCTCACTGTCGCGCTCGGCGTCTTCCTGCAGCAGTCGCCCAACACCGCTCCTGACTGGACCGGGCTCATGGCCGGCTCGACGCTGTCGGTCCTTCCCGTCCTGCTCCTGCTGATCTTCCTCGGGCGACGGCTGGTCCAGTCGCTCAACTTCTCCGGAATCAAATAACCCCCCATAAAGCGAGGCATCATGAACACCACCAAGCGGACAGGTCTGGCGATACTGTCACTGGCGCTCGCCGGCACGCTCGCCGCGTGCGGCTCGGGCGGCGGCGACGACAGCGCGGCAGGCGGCGCCGTCACCCTCGACTACTGGCTCTGGGACGACAACCAGCTCGCGTCCTACCAGTCCTGCGCCGACGCCTTCCACACGGCCAACCCGAACATCACCGTCAAGATCACCCAGACGGCGTGGGACCAGTACTGGCAGGGCCTGACCACCCAGCTCGCCGCCGGCCAGGCCCCAGACGTGTGGACCGACCACGGCTCCTACTACCCGCAGTTCGTCGGCAGCGGGCAGATCCTCGACATCCAGCCGTTCGTCGACCGCGACAAGGTGGACCTGACGCAGTATCAGGACGGCCTGGCCGACCTGTGGGCGAAGGACGGCAAGCGGTTCGGCCTGCCCAAGGACTGGGACACCGTGGCGGTCGTCTACAACACCACGATGCTGGAGGAGCAGGGCGTCAAGGCCGGCGAGATGGCGGACCTCACCTGGAACCCCGCCGACGGTGGCACGCTCCAGCAGGTCATCGCCAAGCTCACGGTGGACGAGAACGGGCACAACGGCCTCGACCCGGCCTTCGACAAGGACAAGGTCAAGGTGTACGGCTTCCTGCCGGAGTGGGCCGACGGGTCCCAGGGACAGAACGGCTGGGGCGACCTGGCAGTGGCCAACGGCTGGACGTACCTGGACAAGAACCCCTGGGGTACGCAGTACAAGTTCGACGACCCCAAGCTCGCCCAGACCATCGACTGGTACAAGCAGCTCATCGACAAGGGGTACGCGCCGAAGTTCGACAAGCAGTCGAAGCTGGGCAGGGACGCGGTGATGAACGCCGGCAAGGGCGCGCTGACGTTCGTCGGATCGTGGACGATCAACACGTACCTGGGCCAGGACGCCAAGGAGAAGTTCGCCCTCGCCCCCATGCCCGTCGGCCCGGCCGGCGCGCGCAAGACCGCCATCAACGGCCTGTCCGACGCCATCTTCGCCGGTACGGAGCACAAGGAAGAGGCGTGGAAGTGGGTGAAGTTCCTCGGCTCCGCCGACTGCCAGAACATCGTCGCGGGCAACGCGGTCGTCTTCCCCGCGATCAAGACGGCGAGCGACAAGGCCGCCGAGGCGCACCAGGCCAAGGGGCGTGACGTGAGCGCGTTCCTCGACCCGACGAAGACGCAGGGCGGCACGTTCCTGCTGCCCATCACCGACCACGGCAACGAGGTGAGCCAGATCGTGCAGGACGCCATCCAGTCGGTCATCCTCGGGCAGACCGGTGCCGCCGAAGCTCTGAAGAAGGCCAATGAGCAGGTCAACGCCCTGTTCACCTGACCCACGCACGTACCCGGAAAGGAACACCATGCCACTGCTCGTCGAGCTGGCCGGCCGTACCCTGGCACTTGAGCTGACCGGCTCCGAGCCACCACAGAAGATCGACGGCGGGGTCGTGCTGCCGCCCGGCCGGGTGGCCGTGCTGCACGGCCTCGGCGACGCGCTGTTCTACCGGCACGGCCAGAACTCGTGGAGCCCGTGCGGCTGGCGGCGGCTGTCCGAGCCGCCGCTGCGCATCGCGGACCCGCGGCGCAGGACCACCGCGGACGACCCCGCCTGGGACGACCCGTCCCGCCACCACTCCTCGGCCGTCGCCGCCCTTCAGGGCGACGACGGGCGGGTCATGCTGCTCGGCGCGCTCGGCCTCGGCACCCCGCGCCTGGCGGCCGACCGCGACACGTTCTCCGGCTGGTACGAGGACGACGGGGCGCCGTGGTTCCTCGCCTACGGCGAAGAGGAGGAGGTCTTCGCCGCCTACACCCGCGCGCTCGCCGCCCGCCTCGGCAGCAGCGAACGGCGCGCCGGAAACGTCTGGTGCAGCTGGTACGCCTACTACGAAGGCATCACCGAGCCGGGGCTGGCCAAGGACATCGCCGCACTCAACGGCCTCCCCTTCGACGTGCTGCAGGTCGACGACGGCTGGGAGGAGATGGTCGGCGACTGGGAGCCGAACGCCAAGTTCCCGTCCGGGATGCGCGCACTCGCCGGCCGGATCACCGACGCCGGGCTGACGCCGGGGCTGTGGCTGGCGCCGTTCATCGTGCTGCCGGACTCGCGCACCGCCCGCGAGCGGCCCGAGCTGCTGCTGCGGGACGAGCGAGGCGAGCCGGTGATCGCCGGCTACAACTGGGGGACCGGGTACTGGGCGCTGGACCTGTCCCGCGCCGACGCGCTCGACCACGTGGAGCAGCTGATCCGGCGGGTCGTGCACGAGTGGGGCTTCGGCTACCTGAAGCTCGATTTCATCAACGCCGGCGCCGCACCCGGCGTGCGGCAGGACGGGATCGGGCGCGAGCAGGCCTATCGGAACGCGCTGGAGCTGATCAGGCGGACGGCGGGACCGGAGGTGTACCTGCTGGGCAGCGGCGCGATCCTGCTGCCCTCGCTCGGCCTGCTCGACGGGCTGCGCAGCGGGCCGGACGTGGCGCCGATGTGGCAGAACTACGCCAGCGACGACCCGTCCGACGCGATGGCGCGCAACGCCGTCGTCAACACGCTGCACCGGTTGTGGCACGCGCCCATCGCGGAGGTCGATCCGGACGTCGTGTACTTCCGCAGCCGCCTCAACCTGCTGACCGACGAGCAGCTCGGCTGGCTGCGCGACCTGGCCACGGTGTGCGGCTTCCGTGCGGTGTCCGACCCGCCCGGGTGGCTGCGCGCGGAGGAGCTGGCGGACATGACGGCGTACCTGTCGGCCCGTCCCGCCGTCGTGCGGAAGGGCCGGTACGTGTTCGCCATCGACGGCCGCGAGGTGGACTTCGGCCCAGCCGTCGCACCCGGTGGGCAGTGGTATCCGATCTCCTGACTTCGCATTACCCTTTTGTAAAGAGCGCAGCGTTATTAAGGGGACCAAGGGGGCGTCGGTGACGGAGCAGGTCACGACCGGGACGGACGTGACCCGGATGCGGGAGCTCAACGCGCTCAGCATCGTCCGGGCGTTGCGGGGCAACCCGCCGTCCACCGTCACGGAGCTGGCCACCCGCACCGGGCTGTCCAGGCCAGGCACGGACGTCATCGTGCAGGGTCTGGTCACCGACGGCTGGCTCACCGTCGTGGAGCCCGACGGCAGCAGCGTCGTCGGGCGCCCCGCCCGCCGCTACCGGTTCAACGCCGGCGCCGGGCACGTGCTCGGCGTCGACGTCGGCGCGCACAAGGTGCTGGTGCTGCTCGCCGACCTCGACGGCACCGTCGCGTGGACCGCCCGGCTGCCGGTGGACCCCGGCGCCGACCCGGCGGCGCGGCTCACCGTCGTCGACGCCGCCGTGGACGAGTGCCTGGCCACGGCCGGCGTGCGCCCGGAGGAGATCTGGGCGGTCACCGTCGGAGTGACCGGTCCTGTCGACGCCAGCGGCCGCACCACGCTGTTCACGCCGCTGCCCGGCTGGGCCAGCGTGAACCCGGCCGAGCACCTGGCCACCCGCTTCTCCTGCCCGATCCAGGTCGAGAACGACTGCAAGCTGGCCGCGCTGGCCGAACGCTGGCAGGGGGCGGCCCGCGACGCCGACGACATCGTCTACGTGCTGGCGGGCATGCGCACCGGCGCCGGACTGATCATCGACGGCACGCTGCGCCGCGGCTACGGCGGCGCGGCCGGCGAGATCGGCGCGCTGCGCGCGGTCCGCTGGCTCACCGCGCCCTCCCACCTGCAAAACTGCGCCAGCCTGCCCGCGGGCGTCGACACCGACGACGCGGCCGCCTGGGTGTTCACCGCCGCCCGCGCCGGCGACAAGGCGGCCAAGACCGCCGTCCGCCGCTACACCCGTGACCTCGCCGTCGGCACCGCCGCCCTGGTCCTCACCCTCGACCCGCAGGTCGTCATCCTCGGCGGCGGCTTCTCCCGCTCTGCCGACCTCATCGTCGGCCAGCTGGCCCGCGAGCTCGGCCGCACGTGCCTGCGCGTCCCCGAGATCCGCGCCTCCACGCTCGGCGCCGAGAGCGTCGCCCTGGGCGCGCTGCGCCTGGCGCTCGACGAGATGGACACCCGCCTGTTCGGCGTCGGTCTCCCCGCACCGGTCGCCCCACGCGCCTGACCTACGCGCTGCTGTCCGTCGTCCAAGAGCTGCGGCTCCTTTGTCCAAGCGCGCTTCTGGACAATGTCTGGACGGACATTCGTTGCCGCCTCTCCGGGCGCCTGGGCATAGTCGGAACTCCTGGAGGAACAAGCGCCGGGTTGGGCGCTTCCATCTCGACAAGGAGCCGGTTCGACATGAAGATCCACATTGCCGCGGCCGCGGTGTCCGTGACGGCGATCTCGACGCTTCTGCTGACCACGGGGCCCGCGAGCGCGCACCCGTACGACGGGAAGGACCCGTACAGGTCGGGGTGCGCCAGCAGCAAGGTGTACACCGGGAAGAGCGCCTCGCTGAAGAACGAGATCGGTGACAGCCTGGGCACGATCAAGCTGTACTACTCCCGCCGCTGCGGCACCAACTGGGGCGAGGCGCAGGTGGCCAAGAACGCGACCGGCCACATCAGGGTCTTCACCAGCACCAAGAGCAGGTCCTTCACCTACCGCGCCGGGAACGGCGGGCACCACTGGGGCGACATGGTCTACGCCCCCAGCGGCGTCTGCGCCCAGGCCAGCGGCGGCGTGTCGGCCGGGATCGGCCGCGTCAACCACGGCAGCGGCACCACGGGGAAGGCCTGCGGCTGAGCCACGGCCGGGCATGTGACGGGGTTCACAGGCGGTAGACGCGGGTGGCCGTCGCGGCGAACACGTCCCGCCGCTCCTCCTCGGATCGGCCGGCGAGCACGTCCCGCCAGGTGGAGACCAGGGTGGCCAGGTCGGTCCAGAGCTTCTCGATCGGGAAGTTGCTGCCCCACATGCAGCGGCGGGAGCCGAACAGCTCCAGGCAGGTGGCCGTCACCCGCTCGATCAGCGGCCGGTCCACGCGGTGCACGAAGGTGCCCTGGCCGGTGAGCTTCACCACGACGTTGGGCCGCTCGGCCAGGAGCCTCATGCCGCGGGTCCATTCGCCGGCGGCCGGCGGGCCTGACTCCACCGGCATCCCGGCGTGGACGAGCACGAACGTCACGTCGGGAAAGTCGGCTGCGAGGGCCGCGGCGTCGGCCATCTGCGCGGCGAACACCTGGAGCTCGAACACCCAGCCGAGATCGGCCAGCGCGGCGATGTTGCGCCGGAAGACGGGGTCCTTCATCCGGTCGGGGGCGGAGGCGAAGCGGAACTCCGGGCGTTCGTGCCAGTGCAGTTGCAGGCGGGTGCCGCGGACCAGCGGGGTGACGGCGGCCTGGCGGCGCATGACCTCGGCCGCACCCTCGTCGAACAGGTCGGCGGAGCCCACCACGGCGGTGGGCCAGCCGGTCTCGGCGTGGACGTCGCGCAGCCACCGCACCTCCTCCACGCAGCGGTCGAGCGGCCAGTTGGCCTGCACATAGACCGAGGAGGCGATGCCGCACGCGGTGGCCTCCGCGACGTACTCGGGCGCGAGATAGTCGCGGCGGATCGGCTCGTACGGGCCGAAGATGCGCGGCACCATCTCCCCCTGCAGCCAGGGCAGGTCGGCGGCGCGCCAGATGTGGTGGTGGGAGTCGACGATCCCCGCAGGACCGGGGGCGGAAGAGGGCGTCATCGGGTGGTTCCCCTGGGTCGTGGAGCGGACCAGCGCCGCGCCGCGAGGCGGCGGGGGCCGGACAGGACGGCGGGAAGGCGGCGGACCTCCTCCAGCGCGGTGCGCAGATCGCGGACGCCGCCGAGGTGGTCCAGGCTCGGGAGCTGGGCGGCCATGGCGCGGGTGACCGGGCGGTAGGCCGGCGAGCAGGCCAGCGGGGACCACCAGACGAGCCGGTGGCCGAGCCGCGACAGGCGGGCGGTGGCGCGCACCATGGGGCCGGGGTCGCCGCGTTCGAGCCCGTCGGACAGCACGATCACGAGCGCGCCACGCGCGAGCGCCACGAAACGCGGGTTGGCCAGGAACCCTTCCAGGGCCGCGCCGATCGCCGTACCGCCGTCGGCGTCCGTGACCAGCTTCGACACGGCCCGCAGCGCCCGGTCGGCGTGCGGGTGCGAGAGCGCGGCGGTGATCCGGGTGAGCCGGGTGCCGAAGGTGAACACCTCGGTACGTGCCGGCGCCGCGCGCAGCGCGGTGTACGCGGCCCGCAGCAGGTCGGGGGTGTGCCGCCGGAGCGATCCTGAGACGTCGACGAGGATCAGCAGCCGGCGCGGGCGCGGCGGGCGGGCGAGGCGGCGCAACCGGATGATCTCCCCGTCGTGGCGGTGGGCCTGCCGCCACGCGTGCCGCACGTCCAGCCGGTCCCCCGACCGAGCCGGGCGGCGCCGCCGTGACGGGACGGCGGGCAGCACGGCGGGCCAGGCGGCCTGGAGCGCGCGCATGAACGCGGCCGTGTGCTCGCCGGTCAGGCCGAAGTCGCGGGTGCCGTAGGTGCTCAAGGTGCTGGCCTCGATCCCCTCGCCCGGCCGCACCTCGCGGGACGGCGGGTCGTCCGCGCCGGGGCCGCCGGGCGACGGCGCGCGCTCGTCGTCGCCCTGGATCGGCACGTCGCCGGGGGCGCCCTGCCGGAACCAGGCGTCGAAGACGCGCTCGAAGGCCGGCAGGTCGCTCACGTCCTGCAGCAGGATGATCCGGGCGTACCAGTACAGCGCGGGCAGGCCGGGCGGCGGGGACTCGGCGAGCGTCCTGAGCAGGTCCGCCCGCTTGGTCGGCGCGGTGGGCACACCCGCGCCGCGCAGCGCGGTGAGGAATCCCCACAGATGGTCCGCCGCGCGCACGACCGGATCAGGCATTGCCGAAGACCTCCTCCGCGCGCACGGTCGGCTCAGGCATCGCCGAAGACCTCCGCCGCGTGTCCGAGGAGCAGCCGGGTGTCCTCCTCGTCCTTGATCAGCAGGCCGAGCGCCCGGCGCAGCGCCACCGGCCACGGGCTGCCGCCCTCGGCGAGTGCCAGCGCGCCGCGCGCCCACTCCACCGACTCGGCGATGCCGGGTCGTTTGAGCAGCGGCAGGCGGCGTACGCGCTGCACCGCCCGGACGAGACCCGCCGCCGCCCGCTCCTCCAGCCCGGGCAGCGCGGCGCGCAGGATCGCCCGCTCGCGGTCCGGCTCGGGGAAGGCGATCCAGTGGTAGAGGCAGCGCCGCTTGAGCGCGTCGTGCAGCTCGCGTGTGCGGTTGGAGGTCAGCACCACGATCGGCGGCGTGCGCGCGCGTACCGTGCCCAGCTCCGGGATCGTGATCTGGAAGTCACCCAGGAACTCCAGCAGGAACGCCTCGAACTCGCTGTCGGCCCGGTCGATCTCGTCGATCAGCAGGACCGCGCCCCGCTCGGCCTGTACGGCGCGCAGCAGCGGCCTGCGCAGCAGGAACTCCTCGCGGTACAGGTCGCCGACGTCCTGCCCGCGGCTCTCGGCCACCCGGACCTGGAGCAGCTGCTTCGGGTAGTCCCATTCGTAGAGGGCCTGGCCTGAGTCGAGCCCCTCGAAGCACTGCAGCCGGATCAGGTCCAGACCCGTGACGCGCGAGAGCACCGGGGCGACCTCGGTCTTGCCGACGCCGGGCTCCCCTTCCAGCAGCAGCGGCCGGCCCAGCCGCAGCGCCAGGTGGACGGCCGTGCACAGTCCCTCGTCGGCGAAGTAGCCCTGCGCCTCCAGCGCGGCGGCCAGCTCGCCCTCGCTCAGGAGAGCGGGCACGGCGCCGTCCGTCGTCACAACTGCGCGTGCTCGGTGGTGAGCAGGTGGACGCGCTGGGAGGTGTGCGCGGCGGCGTCGGCCGCCGCGGCCTTGCCGTGCTCGGAGCCGAACGCGGCGGCGCGGGCGTCCTCGTCGTCGAAGTACAGCTCGTTCACCGAGTCGTACGCGCCGCCGTCGGCGCCGGTCACGCTCACCGTGTACTTCCGCAGGCCGGGCAGCTTCCTGGCGAACTCGACGTGCTCCTCCACCACCCACTTCGCGAACTCCTCGTGGGACAGGCCCTCGGCGCGCTTGAGCAACGAGATCACTTTCAGCATGGTTCCTCCGTATTCAATGCGTCCAGCCCTCGCAGGACGCGTTCTGGGGTGAAGGGCATCGACGTCAGGCGCACGCCGCAGGCGTCGAAGATCGCGTTGGCGATGGCCGGGATGGGGGCGTTCGCCGTCATCTCCCCGATCCCCTTCGCGCCGTACGGCCCGTTCGCGGCCGGGCGCTCCAGGAACAGGCTGTGCTGGACGGGGATGTCGGCGGGCCCGGGCATCAGGTACCCGGCGAAATCGCGTGGCCCGTGGTCGCGCGACGGGTAGTACGGCTCGGTGGTCTCGAACAGGGCGTGCGACACACCCATCCAGGCCCCGCCCTCCACCTGCTGCGTCGCCATGGCCGGGTTGAGCGCCCGGCCGATCTCGTAGGCGTTGTACAGCTCCAGCACCTCGACCACCCCGGTCTCGTCGTCCACCTCGACGACGGCGGCCGTGCACGCGTGCGCCTGGCAGGAGTCGGGGTCCATCTCCCCCGTCTCGGGCACGGGCACGCTCGGCTCCTTGAGGTAGATGCCCCGGCCGGAGATCGTCCTGCCGTGCTTGAAGTGCGCGGCCAGCGCCAGGTCGGTGATGTGGATGCGCTTCTCCTCCGCGCCCTTGAGCATGATGAAGCCGGTGCCGTCGGTCTCCAGGTCCGCGGCGTCGACCTCCAGCTCCTCGGCGGCGACCGCCAGCATCACGCCGCGCGCCTCGGCGGCGGCCATGATGACGGCGTTGCCGACGCGGTGGGTGCCGCGGCTGGCGAAGGTGCCCATGCAGTGCGGGCCCGTGTCGGTGTCGGCGGTGTCGACGAGCACGTTCCCGATCGGCAGGCCGAGCGTCTCCGCGGCGCACTGGGCGGCGATCGTCTTGATGCCCTGGCCCAGGTCCACCGAGGACAGCGAGATCACGAACGTGCCCGTGGTCGTGGCGTGGATCAGCGCCTGTGAGGGGTCGCCGCCCAGGTTCATGCCGGTCGGGTAGTTCACCGAGGCGTACCCGCGCCCGCGCAGCTTCGCCATCGCTACAACCCTTCTCTGGTCGTGGAGGACATCCGGCGGTACGCCTCGGGCAGCTCGTGCCCGGCCATCTCCGCCGCCTTCTGGATCACTTCGACCAGGGCCGTGCCCTCGGCGACCTTGCGATGGGCCTTGACGTCCCCGTCGCGGTAGGCGTTGAGCAGGCGCAGCCGCAGCGGGTCCAGGTCCAGCGCGCGGGCGATCCGGTCCATCTGCGACTCCAGCGCGAAGTCGGCGATGGTCACGCCGAAGCCGCGCATGGCGCTGGACGGCGTGCGGTTGGTGAACACGCAGTGGCAGTCGGCCCACACGTTCGGGATCGCGTAGGGGCCGGGCAGGTGCGCGGCGGCTTTGGTGGTGCCGTACGGGCTGTGGCGGGCGTACGCGCCGGCGTCCACGTACAGCGTGACCTTGCGGCCGATGATCCGGCCGTCGTTCATGACCGCGTCCTTGATGTAGATGCGCTCGGCGGCGCGCGGCGAGGAGACCTGCATCTCCTCCGCCCGGTCGTAGACGAACTTGACCGGGCGGTCGGCCAGCATCGCGGCCACGCACGCGACCGGCTCGACCACCACGTCCACCTTGCCGCCGAAGCCGCCGCCGACCGTCCCGCCGACGATGCGCAGCTTGTTGAACGGCGTCTCCAGGATCAGGGCGGTGTTGTCCAGGGTGAAGAAGCACGCCTGGGTGTCGGAGTGGATGCGCAGCCGCCCGTCGGCCTGCGGGACGACGACGCAGCCGGTGGTCTCGACGGGAGCCTGCTCGATCGGCGCGGACTGGTAGCGCCACTCGAAGACGTGGTCGGCCCGCGCGAACGCCTCCTCCACGTCGCCGAACCGGATCCGCCGGCAGTGGTGGCCCTCGTAGATGAAGTGGTTCTGCCCGTGGTACTCGTTGACCAGCGGCGCGCCCTCTTCCAGCGCCTCCTCGACGTCGAAGACCGGCGGCAGGTCCTCGTACGCGACCTTGACCCGGGCCGCGCCCTCCAGCGCGGCCGCCTCGGTCACGGCGACCACCGCGCAGATCGGCTCGCCGAGATAACGCACCTTGTCCACGGCCAGGATGGGCTCGTCGTCCGGCCCGACGCCGATCAGCTTGAGCGGGGTGAACAGGTTGTTCGGGATGTCGGCGTGGGTGAGGATCCGCAGGACGCCGGGCACGGCCAGGGCCTCGGTCAGGTCCACGTCCAGGATCCTGGCGTGATGCCGGGCCGAGCGGTGCATCTTCAGGTGCGCGAGCCGCGGCGGCGCCACGTCCTCGAAGAACTCGGTACGCCCGGTGACGTGCCCGCGCGCGTCGGAGCGCTGGACCACCGAGCCGATGACCGTGAGGTCGCCGTCGCCGGCGGCGGCCCGTTCCGCGGTGAAGGTGCTCGTGTCGATCGGGGCGAGGCGGAAGGTCATCGCGACGCCACCTCCCGGCGGCGCTTGGCCGCCTCCAGGATGGCGATCACGATGGGCCGGTAGCCGGTGCACCGGCAGACGTTGCCCGAGATCGCCTCGATGACGTCGGCCTCGCTCGGATCGGGGTTCCGGTCGAGCAGCACCTCGGCGACCATGATCATGCCGGCCGTGCAGAAGCCGCACTGGGTGGCGAAACAGTCGACGAACGCGCTCTGCACCTCGTCCAGCTCACCGCCGCCGGCCACCCCCTCCAGCGTGCGGACCGAGCGGCCCGCGACGGTCTCCACCGAGACCAGGCAGGAGACCTCCGGCTGACCGTCGACCAGGACGGTGCAGGTGCCGCAGGCGCCCTGCGCGCAACCTCGCTTGGCCGCGGTGAGCCCCAGCGACTCGCGCAGGCTCGCGAGCAGCGTGGCGCCCGGCGCGGCGATGAACTCGCGATGCTCGCCGTTGACGACGAGCGAGACGATCTGTGACGGCACGATCCACCTCTCACTGATGCGGCCCTGGTCCTGCTGGATCACTCGGGAAGGAAGGCTCTGCGCAGGTGCACGGGCAGGACCCGCGTCCGGTACCACGCGCTGGCGTAGGCGTCGTCGAAGGGGGCGGTGTCGCCACGGGCCGCCTGCCCCGCCTCGGTGAGGACTTCATGGGTCAGCGGCCGGCCCAGCAGCAGGCGCTCCGCCGACACCGCGCGCACCGGACGTGACGCGACACCGCCCAGCGCGATCGTGGCGGTGGTGACCACGCCACCGCCGACCCGGGTGACGGAGGCGACGGTGACGATCGCCGCCGAGTTCAGGCGGCGGCGCATCGCCTTGTGGAAGTACCAGTCGCCGGGCTCGGGCAGCGCGACGCGTACCGCCACGACGACCTCGCCCGCGGCGACCCCGGAGGCCAGCACGTCGGTCACCGCCGCGTCGCGCCGGCCGTCCGGCCCGGCGATCTCGCAGGTCGCGTCGAGAGCGAGCAGGCAGACGGCCAGATCGCCGTACGGCTGGGCGACGAACAGATTGCCGCCCACGGTGGCCTGGTTGCGGAGGGTCGGGGAGGCGATCGTCCGCAGCGCCGGACGCAGGAACGCGAGCTCCGGATGCGCGCCGACGGCCGTGAACGTGGCCGCCGCCCCGATCCTGGCCACCCCGTCGCGCACCTCGATGCCGCCCAGCCCCGCCCGGCGCAGGCTGACCAGCTCGGACACGGGCGCGGCACCGCTGTTCACCAGCGGCATCACGACCGTGCCACCGCCCATCACCCAGCCGCCCCCGGCCAGGCAGGCGACCACGGCGTCGGCGGACTCGGGAACGTGCACGGCGCTGATCACCATGTCGGGCCTCCCCTGGTGAGGATAATTATCGATAATTGATTATCGACAGGCCCCCGTCAATGGATCAGCTGAACAATCGATAATCGGTAGGATCACCCTCATGACCGAAGAGCCCGCCAAGTTGCCGCGTCTCACGCTGGCGCGGCAGATCCGCGACTCGCTGGTCGCCAGCATCGTGTCCGGCCACTTCGGCCCGGGCGAGCGGCTGGTGGAGACGCGGCTCGCGGCCACCTACGGCACCAGCCAGGCACCCGTGCGCGAGGCGCTCCGCGAGCTGGAGGCCATGCGGCTGGTGGAGACCCAGCCGCGCCGCGGCACGTTCGTCCGGCCCTTCGTCCAGGAGACGCTGCGCGAGAGCTACGTCGTGCGGGCGGCGCTGGAGGAGACGGCCACCCGGCTCGCCCTGCTGGCCGGGACCGTACCGGCAGAGGGAATGCGGGCGGACGTGGCGGCGATGCGGGCCGCCGCCGAACGCGGCGACGGGGAGGCGTCGGCGCGCGCCAGCGTGTCCTTCCACCGGCGCATCGTCGAGGCCGCCCACAACGAGCTGCTCAAGCTCACCTGGGATGGCCTGCAGATCGAGGCGCGTACCTCGGTCACGATGGTCGCCACCGAGGTCGACCTGCACGACATCGCCGAGGACCACGCCGACCTGCTGGCCGCGATCGAGGCCGGCGACCTGGAGGTCGCGTGCCGGCAGGCCCGCGACCACCAATGGCACTACGCCGACCTCCCGCACGACGCCCACGGCCGCACCCGCGACTCCGCGGCGGGCTGACCGCGTTCGCTCCTGAAACGCAGGTTCGGCCCCCGAATCGGCGATTGGCGGCAGTCAAGATCGACTACACTGGTTCGTCCCCCTGCCTGCGCCCCGGGAGTCTTGGTGAAGAGGCCCGAGAAGAAGTCGCCGCTCTCCGTCGACCCCGTCCTGCTCGTCGGTACGGGCCTGTCCGTGCTGCTCGGCGTGATCTTCTATGTCCGTGAGGACACCGCACAGGCGCTCGGCACCGTCGCCGGGCTCATCGGCGGCGTCATCACCCTTCAGATCCAGTCGCTGCTCCAGGAGAAGCGCCGGGTCGAGCACGAGACCAGAGTCGGCCAGATGGTCTCCACGATCGACAAGATCCCGTGGCTGCCCGACCTCATGGAGCCGATGCTGCGCGCGGCCAAGCACGTCGAGCGCGACTACAAGGGCTCGCCCGCCGAGGACGCCTGCCGTGCCGCCTTCGAGGAGTGCCTGCGGACCCTCGCCGACCTCGAACGCGGCCACTTCCGCACGCCGTACGGCGACAACGAGGTGTTCCTGCGGCTCATCGAGCAGGCCCGCGAGCACATCTGCGTCACCAGCGTGCCCTCCGTGGACCTCACGTGGTGGCGCGAGCCGGTCGGCAGGCAATACTGGCGGGCGCAGCTGGACGCGCTGGCGCGCGGCGTGAAGATCCGGCGGGTGTTCATCTACCACGAGTGGACGGACGACCTCGACGCGCTGGCCCGCGAGCAGCTCGCGGCCGGGGTCAAAGTACGCCGCGTGCAGGTGGACCGCCTGCCCCCGCCGATGCGCGTCATCACCGGGCTGTGGGACGGCGCGTGCGGGCACGAGCTCAGCTACACGGCGGCGGGCGAGGCGGTGCACGACACGTTCACGGTCTCGCCTCCGGATCTGGAACGCCTGATGCGTCAGTTCGAGATGATCGAGCGGAGCGCGGTCGAACTGGACGACGAGCCGCGTCCCGCCGCCGATCCCGTCGCCTGAGGCCGCCGGCCGACAACACCGCCAGACCGGCCCAGAGCAGCCCGAACGCCGCCCACCGGCTGCCCGGCATCGACTCCTTGAAGACCAGCAGGCCGATCAGGAACTGCACGATCGGCTCGATGTACTGCAGCATGCCGGTCAGGCTGAGCGGGATCTTGGTGGCGGCGGCGCCGAACAACAGCATCGGCACCACCATCACGAAGCCGGCGCCGATGCCGAGCAGGGTGTTGGCCACCGACACGTGCCCGAACGTGGCCTGGCCGGTGGCCTGCAGCCACACCGTGTACGCCAGGGCGAGCGGGAACACCACCGCCGTCTCCACCATCAGCCCCTCGACGGCCCCGGCGGCCACCCGCTTCTTGATCATGCCGTAGCCGCCGAAGGTGAGCGCCAGGCCGACCGCGATCCAGGGCGGGCCGCCGTACCCGATCGCGAGGACGATCACGGCGGCGGCGCCCAGGCCGATGGCCGTCCACTGGCGGGCGCTCAGCCGCTCGCCGAACACCGCCACCCCCAGCGCGACGCTGACCAGCGGCGTGATGAAGTAGCCGAGCGAGGCGTCGACGACGTGCCCGTTCATCGTGGCCCAGATGAACAACGCCCAGTTGATCGACGTGAGCGTGCTGGCCAGGGTGAGCAGGAGCAGGTCGCGCGGGCGGCGCAGGAGCGCGGCCACCTGACGCCGCCGGCCCAGCGCGAGCACCAGCAGGGCGATCGCCACCGGTGACCAGAGGCCGCGCAGGGCCAGCACTTCCAGCGAGCCGGTGGGCTCCACCAGCGGCCAGTAGAGGGCGGACAGGCCCCACAGGACGTACGCCGCCACGCCCAGCAGGACACCACGGCGGACAACGGACACCTGATCAACCCTACGCGGGCTCACGGCCGGAACGGTCAATCCAGTCCGTCAGGTGGTGGCGGCGCGGAGGCCGAGGAGGACGAGGCCGGGCGGCTGGTCGCGGTCGGCGGGCCGGTCTCCTTCCCACGGCAGGGCAGGCTCCTGAGAGGTCAGTCCTTCGTTTCCTTCGCCGGGCGGTTGCCACCGACGCCGGGCGGATTTGTATGATCAACACAACGTCGACCGCACGCCTGGTCCTGACCTGATCGCCCGGATGTTCCGGAGGATGCCATGACCGATGACAGGTTGGCGAGGCCGGGAGCCGCCCGGACGCTGCGGCCCGAGCTGGTCGGGCGGACCGGCGAGCTGGCCAGGATCCAGGAGGCCGTCGCCGGTGGGAGCGGGCTGGTCCTCATCGACGGCGAGCCGGGGGTGGGCAAGACCCGGCTGCTCGAGCACCTGGCCGAGCGGGCGCACGAGGCCGGGCGGACCGTGCTCGCCGGCAGCGCCACCGAGTTCGAGCGGCTGGTCCCGTTCGGCATGTACGTGGACGCCTTCACCCGGCTGTCCGACGAGCAGGACGCCGGCGGCGGCCGGCCCGGCGACCTCGCGGAGTCCGCCCTGCGCACGTTGCTGTCGGCGGGCGAGACGAGCGACACCGTGCAGGGCAGGCTGGATCGCTTCCACACCTATCGAGGCGTCCGTACGCTCCTGGCCCACCTGGCGGCCGGCCGCGGCGTCGTACTGGCACTCGACGATCTGCACTGGGCGGACGCCGCGTCGCTCGAACTGACCGAGTTCCTGCTGCGCCGCCCGCCCGCCGCCGGGTTTCTGCTGGCCATCGCCTGCCGCTCCACCATGATCCCGCCCGCGGTGGCCGACGCCGTCGCCCGCCAGAAGCCGCGCGTCACCCGGCTGAGCCTGTCCCCGCTGGACGAGGACGCGGCGGCCGCGCTCATGCCGTCCGACGCCGGCCCGCGCCGCCGGCGGCTGATGTATCGGGTCAGCGGCGGCAACCCGCTGTTCCTGCGGGCGCTGCTCGACGCCGACGACCACGCGCTGGCGGAGCTGGCCGACGGCCGGCCGGGCACGGTGCTCGCGCTGGAGGAGACGCTGCTGACGATGCTGCGCACGGAGCTCGATCGGCTCACCCCGGCGGGCCGCCTGGCGGCGCACGCGGCGGCGGTCGCCGGCGAGCTGGCCTCGCCCGTCGTCATCGCCGAGGTCGCGGAGCTCGCCGCCGCCACCGCCGCGGCCGCCGTCGACGAGCTGTGCGGGCAGGGGCTCGGGACCATGGCGGGCCCGCGGTTCGCCTTCCGCCATCCCCTGGTACGCGCCGCCGCCTACGACACGTGCGGCCCCAGCTGGCGCATCGCGGCCCACGCCCGGGTCGCCGGGTACGTACGCCGCAGCGGCGGATCCCTGGCGCTGCTCGCCCACCACACCGAGCGGTGCGCCGAGCAGGGTGACGAGGAGGCCGCCAGGACGCTGGGCGACGCGGGCGCCGCCTACATCGACTCGGCGCCGGCGACCGCGGTCCGGCTGTTCCACGGCGCCCTGCGGGTGCTGCCGGAACGCGACGACCTCGTGCCCTACCGCGGCCACCTGCTCACCGGGCTGGCGAAGGCCACCGGGGTGATGGGCTCGCTGACCGAGAGCCGGCGGATCCTGCACGAGGTCATCCGCCTGCCGCACGAGGTGGCCACGGTGGCGGTGGCCTTCTCCTCGGTGATCTCGCGGCTGCTCGGCCGGCTGGACGAGGCGCTGGCCCTGCTGAGCGCGCAGCTCCCGAGGGCCGGGCGGGATCCGCGGCTGCTGACCCCGCTCCTGGTGGAGCTGGCCGCCGTGGCGACGCTGCGCGCGGACCCCGGAGGCGCGCGCAGGCACGCGCTCGAAGCCATCGGCTACATCTCGGAGACGCACGATCCCGCGCTCGGCGCCGCCGCGTACGCCCTGCTGGCCCTGGCCTGCCTGCAGGACGGCGACGTGGCCGCCGCGCGATCGCACAGCAGGCGGGCCGGCTGGCTGATGGACGGCATGCCGGACACCGCCCTGCTGCGCCACGTGGAGCTCGTCGCCCCGCTCGCCTGGGGTGAGACCTGTCTCGGGCGGCCGGCCGACGCCGCGCGCCACCTGACCCGGGGCATCGAGCTGGCGACCACCTCGGGCGGCAGCTACGCGATGCCGTACCTGCTGATCAGCCAGGCCCACCACAGAGCCAGGACCGGCCGGCTGACGGAGGCCATCGACAGCGCCGAGCACGCCGCCACGGCGGCCGAGCACATCCGCAGCGGCGAGACCCTGGCGATGGCCAGGAGCGTCATGCTGCTGCCGGTGCTGTGGCGGCACGGTGTGCGTCCCGCCATGACGCTCGCCCGGCAGGTCGCGGAGGCGAGCCCGGGTTCGCCGTGGTGGCGGGCGATGGCGCACGTGTCCGTGGCCAGGGTCCGGCTCGCCGCCGGCCGCGCCGAGGCGGGGCACGCTCCGCCGCTCCCCTCCGTACTCTCCCGCGACACCGAGGTGGACCGGCTGGCGACACAGTCGATCAACGCGGGAGCCGGCGGTGACGCCGGCACCGCGCTCGCCCTGTCGGCGGCGGCGGTCGCCGTCGCGGGCGGCCTCGCCTACCAGGCCGGTACGGCCTACGACGCCCGCGCCCGCGCGTTGTCCGTGCACGACGACCTGGCGGGAGCCGTGGCGGCCGCCAGGATCGCCGCGGAGCGGTTCGGCGAGAGCGGCGCCGTCGTCGAGCGGAGCCTGGCGCATCAACTGCTCGCCACCCTCCTCGGCCGCATGGGGGAAGTGGCGCTGTGCCGCACCGAGATCGGCCTGGCCAAGGCCGCGTACAAGGAGTCGGGAGCCGACTGGCTCGCCGGTCAGCTCGCCCGCGTCGAGCGGCAGCTCGCCGCGCAGGGGCCCCGGCGCGCGGGGCGGAGGAGCGCCGGGCCGCCGGAGCTGACCGTGCGGGAGCGTCAGGTGGCCGACCTCGTCGGCCAGGGGCTGACGAACCGGGAGGTGGCCGAGCGGCTCCAGGTCAGCCAGAAGACCGTGGAGACGCACGTCGCGCGTATCTTCAGCAAGTTCGACGTGCGGTCGCGGGTGGCGCTGTCCAGGCGGCTGACCGGCCTGGGCGACGACACGGTGACCAGGTGAGCTGGCCTGACCTGACTGGCCGTCGCGCGAGCGCTACCATCGGGTGTTGTACGCGCGACCACCCCGACATCCCCCCGCGTGGCCCGTCCGCTGTCACCCACCCCCGGCATCCCCGCTCCACCCCGCACGCGTCCGCGGGCCGCTTCGTGGCATGGGCCGGGCGAGCATCATCGCGATCCGAAGGAGGCGACGGCATGAAGGTGCGGGTCGACGCGGAGCTGTGCCAGGGCCACACGCTCTGCAACATGATCGCCCCCAAGGTGTTCGAGCTCGACGAGATCGACGGCCACTCCTCGGTCGCGAACGAGAACGTCCCCGCCGAGGAGGAGGCGCGAGTGGCCGACGCTGTCAGGTCCTGTCCCGAACGGGCGATCTCCGCTTCCTGACCAGGTGCTCCTCAACGACAAGGAGGACGACGCCGTGAGCGAGGACGAGCGCAACCGGTACCCCTTCGACCGGCACACCCCCGAATACCGCCACCGGTTCGAGTCCATCACCCAGGAGATGCACGCCACGTGCCCCATCGCCTGGAGCGACTCCTACGACGGCCACTGGGTGGCCGCGGGCAACCGGGAGGTGTTCGAGCTGGCCCGCCGGGCCGACGTGCTGTCCAACGACCATGACATCAAGGGCGAGCGGCGCGGCTACCGGGGCATCACGATCCCGACGCCCGAGGCACTCGGCAGAGCCGGCTTCCTGGAGATGGACCCGCCGGAGCAGCGCCACTACCGCCAGGCGCTCAACCCGTACCTGTCTCCGGCCGCGGTCAGCCGCTGGCTGCCGTTCGTGGACGAGGTGATCCGCGCCTGCCTGGACGAGAGGATCGAGGAGGGGCGCATCGACTTCGTCGACGACCTGGCCAACATCGTGCCCGCCGTCCTCACGCTGGCCATGATGGGCATCCCCCTCAGAAAATGGACGATCTACAACGAGCCCGTCCACGCCGCGGTCTACACCCCGCCGGACTCGCCCGACTCACCGCGGGTCGCCGAGATGCACCGGGAGCTGGTGCTGGACCTCATCTCCGAACTGGAGCAGATCCGCGCCGACCCCCGTCCCGGCCTCGTCGACGCGCTCGTCCGGGCCGACATCGGCGGCGAGCCTCCGGCCTTCGAGGACCTCGTCGGATCGCTCTACCTGATCATCGGCGGCGGCTTCGACACCACCACGGCGCTGACCGCGCACGCGCTCGAATGGCTCGCCGAGCACCCGGACCAGCGCACGCGCCTCAGCCGCGAACGCGACACCCTGCTCAACTCCGCGACCGAGGAGTTCCTGCGTTTCTTCACCCCGGCGCCGGGCGACGGGCGCACGTTCTCCGCCGACTGCGAGGTCGCCGGCGCCCGATTCAAGGAAGGCGAACGCCTCTGGCTGTCGTGGGCGATGGCCAACCGGGACGCCTCGGTCTTCCCCGAGCCGGACACCCTCGACCTGGCGCGCACCGGGAACCGGCACAGCAGCTTCGGGCTGGGCATCCACCGCTGCATCGGCTCGAACGTGGCCCGCGCCGTGTTCAAGCGCATGCTGCTGCAGGTGCTCGACCGCATGCCGGGCTACCGGTGCGAGGCCGAAGGCACGGTCCACTACGAGACCATCGGCGTCATCAACGGGATACGCCACCTGCCCGCCACCTTCGCCCCGGGGCCCAGGCTCGGCGCGGGACTCGACGAAACCCTCGAAGCGCTGCAGCAGGCCTGCGACGAGCGACGGCTCGCCGAACCGGTCACGGTTCCCGATTCGCCAAAGTAGGGGACAAGCGCACATACATCCCAAGTGTCCGGCTTTGGGTGGCGTGCGAGACTTGCTCGGTGTACAAGCCCTACGTCACGGCCGTCGTCTTCTTGCTCACGGCCGTACCGAGTCTCCTGCAGATCGCCGTACCGGGTTTGGAGCCGGCGCTGATGCGCGACCCGGCGGCGATCGCCGGCGGCGAGTGGTGGCGTCTCGTGACGTCGCTGGTGGTGCAGGACGGCGGGCTGTTCGGCACGCTGATCAACCTGGCGTTCCTGGCCGTGCTCGGGTACGTGGCCGAGCGCGCCCTCCGCCCCGCCCGCTGGCTGATGCTCTACCTGGGCGGCGCGGCGGCGGGTGAGGCCGCCGGATACCTGCTCGGCCAGCCGGGCGCGGGCAACTCGGTGGCGCTGTGCGGCCTGGCGGGCGGACTCGTCCTGGCCTCCGGGCGGCTCGAACGCTCGCTCGGCGCGTTCTACGCGGTGATCTCCGGCGCCTGGCTGCCGGCCGCGACGGGCGGCACGTGGGGACTGATCGTCACGCTCGTCCTGGCCGCCGCCGGTTTCCAGCTCGTCGTCCATCGCGAGCGCCTGCCCGGGTGGCTGCCGGTGACCGTGTACGGGGTCGCGACGGTCGTGCTGGTCGCCCTTCGCGACCTGCACGGCTTCGCGCTGCTCGGCGGCATCATCGTGGGGTGGATCGTGAACGCGGCGTTCCCCAGGCGTACGCCGGCCGGTGACCCGCTGAGGCCCGCCACCGGCTGACGCTCGGCTAGCGCAGCTCGCGCTTGAGGATCTTGCCGGTCACCGTCATCGGCAGGCTCTCGCGGAACTCGATGATCCGCGGATACTTGTAGGCCGCCATGTTCTCCTTGCACCAGGCGATGAGCTCGTCCTCGCTCGCCGTCGCATCGGGCGACGGGATGACGTACGCCTTGATCTCCTCGCCGTGCGAGCCGTGCGGCACGCCGACCACCGCCACCAGCGAGACCGCCGGGTGCGTCATCAGCACCTCCTCCAGCTCGCGCGGGTAGACGTTGAAGCCGCCCCGGATGATCATGTCCTTCGTACGGTCGATGATCGCGTAGTAGCCGTCCTCGTCGCGGGTGGCGATGTCGCCGGTGCGGAACCAGCCGTCCCGCAGGACCTCCTCGGTCTCCTCGGGCCGCCCGTAGTAGCCCTTCATGACGTTGTGCCCGCGGATGGCGATCTCGCCGGGACCCTCGCCGTCGATGGTGTTCCAGTCGTCGTCCACCAGCCGCATCTCCACGCCCCGGATGGGGAAGCCGACGGTGCCGGGCTTGGTGGGCCGTCCGAGCTGGTTGAAGCTGGCAACGGGGGAGGTCTCCGACAGGCCGTAACCCTCCAGGATCGGGATGCCGAAGGTGGCCTCGAAGTCCTTGAGCACCTCGACCGGGCAGGAGGCCCCGCCCGCCACCGCCAGCCGCAACGTCGAGGGCGCCTGGGCCCCCTCGGCGTGGATCTTCGACAGCAGTGCCCAGAACATCGTCGGCACCCCGGCGAACATGGTCACCTTCTCCTTGCGCATGAGCTCCAGCGCCTCGCCGGGCTCGAAGCGCGGCTGGAGCACGAGGGTGGCGCGGCGGCGCACGCTCACGTTCATGACCGCGATCTGGCCGAAGGAGTGGAAGAGCGGCAGCACGGCGAGAGAGACGTCGCCTTCAGGGCCGGCGGGGAACATCTGGTCGTTGACGACGGTGTTGGTCAAGATGTTCATGTGGGTCAGCTCGGCGCCCTTGGGCTGGCCGGTGGTGCCGGAGGTGTAGAGGATGGCGGCGGTGTCGCCCGGCTCGGTCCGCACCGTCTCGAACTCCCCGGACATGCCGCCCAGCGCCGCCCAGAACGATTCGCCGTGCTCCGACTCGGTGGCCAGCGGCGTGGCGGGCAGGACGAAGAAGTGCTCACAGCCCTCGACGGCGTCGAAGGCCGCCCGCCCGCGCGCGCCCATGGGCAGCTCGGGGGCGCCCTCGAAGCAGAAGAACGCCTTGGTGTCGCTGTCGGTCAGGTGGTAGACGATCTCACGCGGCTGCAGCAGCACGTTGAGCGGGACCACGGTCGCCCCGGCCTTGAGGATGCCGAAGTAGACGAAGGGGAAGTAGGGCACGTTCGGGCAGAGCAGCGCGACCTTGTCGCCCTTGCCGATCCCCCGGGCCGCCAGGAGGTTCGCCACCTGGTTCGCGACGGAGTCCACCATGGAGTACGGCAGACGCAGGTCGCCGAAGACCAGAGCGGTGCGATCCGGAGCATTGCGCGCGCTGTCTTCCAGGATGATCGACAAGTTGAGCATCGCGACCTTTTCTCGGGAGTTCTGCGTCTCGGAGGACGCACGTACGCCCCAAGGATGCAGCTCCGACGCGGTCAGAGCTTGTACGAACGTGTCGATTCACGGCAGCCAGTCGATGGCGGCGGCCAGCGTGGAGGGCGCGGTCCCGAAGTTGCGCCGGAAGACCCGGGTGAAGTGGGGCCCGTCGGTGAATCCGGCGCCGTTGGCGGCCGTCGTCAGCGTCTCTCCGGCCGCCACCAGCCTGATCGCCTCCTGAAGGCGCTGCCAGCGCACATAGGGTCGCAGCGGAATCCCCACCTGTGCGCTGAACAGATGCGCCAACCGGCTCGGGGACAGGTGCACCGCGTCCGCGAGCACGCCCAGGCGCACCGGTCCCCCGGTCAGGAGCGTGGGAATCACGGCGATCGCCATCTCCACCGCCGGGTGGATCGGAACCTCTTCTGCGCCGCACCGGCCCGTCCAGTCCTCGACGATCTTCAGTGCGGCCGCGGCCTCGGCGGAGTGCTCATGGTCGCCGGCGGGCCTCGCGAACGTGAGCGGCGCCGCCACCGCGCTCGTGCGGCGGGGGAAGGGCGTACCCCAGGTCGAGGCCTCGACCCCCGCACCGGAATGGGCGAGCAGGGAACGGCCCGGCGCGCTGCCGGGTTCGAGCTGGGCCAGCAGGGCTCCGTGAGCTCCCGTGAGTATGGAGTGGCGGGTGTCGGGAGGAATGACCGCCGTCCGCGTGGTCAGCCGCCGGCCATGGGCGTCGGCCATGGTGAAGGGCTCCGCGGAGACGATCAGGTGGACGGCATGGTGGGCGTGCAACTGGTTGGTGCCGATGGTGCCGCCGTACAGCAGGACGCCGGGGCGGAGCAGACACCAGCCGCGCCAGGGATGCGACATCGCGCCTCCTTCTCCTGAAGGAATCGTCTCAGTCGTGCCGGGATCCTGTCCCGCGCGAGCAGCCCGCTGGAGCACAGAAGTTACCGATGGGAACATAGCGAGACATCGGGCATGACACTATTTCTGCCGTGAATGCGATCAAACAGGCACCTCGGGGCGGGGACCGGCTGATCCGCGTGTCGATGACGGCCGTGGTGCTGGCGGTCGCGGCGGTGGCGGCGTGGGTGTCGTACTGGCATGCGGTGGCGGTGATCGAGAAGTACGGCGCCGAGGACGAGCTGTCGGCGCATCTGGTCCCGGCGACCGTGGACGGCATGATCTACGCCTCCTCGATGGTGCTGCTGTGGTGTGCCCGCTATCGCCTGGCGGTGCCGGCGCTGGCCCGCTGGGCGCTGGCGCTGGGCGTCGCCGCGACGCTGGCGGCGAACATCTTGCACGGGATCGAGCGGGGGCCCCTGGCCGCGGCGCTGGCCGCGTGGCCGGCCATCGCGTTGGTGATCTCGTACGAGCTGATCATGTGGGTGGTCCGCTCGGGTCGCGAAATCGCCGATCGCACACACGACCCGCTGGCCGAGCGTGCGCCCGACCCACTCACCGATCGCCCGCACGACTCGCTCGCCGAGCCCGCGCACGACCCGCGACCGCCCGAGCCTGCGCCTGCGCCTGCGCAGGGTATCGGCGAGCGGCAGGCAGCGCCCGCCGGGCCCGAACCGGCGGCCACTCCGGCGAGCCAAGGCACCCCGGCGAGCCAGGACACACCGGCAGGCCAGGACACGCTGACGGGCAAAGCTCAGGAGGACAGCCGGCGGCGAGCCCAAGTGACGGCGCTGCTCGCGCAGGATCCCACCATGACCGGGGCCGCGCTCGCCCGCGCGCTCGGAGTGCATGAGACCACCGGGCGCAAATACCGCCGCGAGGCCATGAACGGAAACGGCCGCTCCGCGTAGCGCCCGAAGCCGGGCAGTCCCCATCGACCCGGCCGAGGGCCGTGGCATCTCCCCGTCTCGCCACTCAACCTTGGGCTGGGTCCGCGCGTTGAGGAGGGCGAAAGGGGACCATCGTTCATGACGGATGACGACGAAGCAGCGTTCGACGAGTTTCTCGCCGCGCGGAGCACCTCGCTGCTGCGTACCGCGCTCCTGGTCTGCGGAGCGACCGAGCACGACGCCGAGGACCTGGTCCAGCACGCGCTGGAGAAGGTCTACCGGATCTGGCCGCGGATCAGGCACGACAACCCCGCGGCCTACGCGAAGAAGGTCGTCGTGAACGCGGCGATCAGCAGGGCCCGCCGGCGGAAGATCGTTCAGGAGATCATGTTCGCCCGCCCGCCGGAGACGGCGGCCCGCTCCCCCGACCTCGCCCTGCGCGACACGCTCATCGGGGAGCTCCGCCGGCTGCCGCCCAGGATGCGGGCGGTGCTCGTCCTGCGCTACTGGGAGGACCAGTCGGAATCGTCCACCGCCGCCCTGCTCGGCTGCTCGGTCGGGACCGTGAAGAGCCAGGCGGCGCGGGGGCTCGCCAGGATCCGCGCCAACCTCAACGTCGCAAAGGAAGTGACCAGATGACGATCGAGGACGACCTCGCCGACGCCATGTCGGCGCACGTCGCCGGGGTGCAGGCGGCGCCGGACCTGGGCCGGTCCGTACGCCGGCGGCACCGCGCCCACGTGCTCCGCTTTCGTACGGGCGGCGCCGCCCTCCTCACGGCCGCCGTGGCGGTGGTCGTGCCCCTGGGGCTGACCTCGTCCGAGCCCGCAGCACCCCCGCACCCGGCCGGCGGCCAGGACCGGGCCGTCATGCGGAACGACGTGACCGTGCCCGACGTGACCGGCAAGTCCGTCGCCGAGGCGGTACGCATCCTGAACGAGGCCGGCCTGGTGACCGACCAGTCCGTGCTCCAGGTGCGGAACGGCGTGGTGAACTCCCAGTCGCCGGCGGCCGGCGCGCGGGTCGCCCCCGGCACCCGCGTGGACATGGTCGTGCTTTCGTCCGTACCGGCTCCCCAGGCTCTGGGCGATCTGGGCGATGGGCGCGAGTTCGGGGGCATCCGCGTCGGCTACCTGCCCGACGGGCTCGAATGGGGGAAATGGTCCGGCGACAACGTGATCGGCGACGGCAAGAGCTACACCACCAGCTACCGGACGCCCGGCCTGCCGCGAGGCGAATTCTCCGTCCAGGTGATCGTCGCCCAGGGCGCGTCGGCGGATGATCTGTACGCGTTCATGCCTGAGATGCAGACCAGGACCGTGGACGTTCTCGGCAAGCCGGCCAGGGTGTCCGAGAGGGGCGACGTCCCTCCAGAAATTGAGGCGGGCGCGCCGACGATCATCTGGAAGCTCCGTGACGATCTGGCCGTCGAGGTCTGCATCAGCCCCGGCTACACCAAGGAGATCGACGCCATGACCGAGCTGACGAAGATCGCCGAAGGCATCCGCGCGACCGGATGACCGCACCGGTGTCAGCGTGCCGGTGGGACGCTCGCGGAGAGAGCGCGTAGATCGTCGAACGCCTGGCGGAGATGGGCGTCCAAGCTCCGCGAGGAGTCGTCGATCCACGCCTGGGCCGCTTGATGGAAGGCGGCCCAGGCGGCCTGGGCGGCCAGCCCGGCCAGCCGATCGGCGACACCGCGCTGCCGCAGCGCCTCCGCCACGGCGCGAGGCTGAGCGGGAATACCTGGCCGGGCGGCTCACCGACCAGGAGGCCGGCCGCGGCGACGGGACGGCCGCGGCACGGCCTGGAACCGGATGGAACGCCTAAAAGGCAGGCACCGCCTCTACGTGTCACAGGATCGGCACGGCTCAACGGGGTGCCTGGCTCCTTCTCTCCGTTCCCGATCTCAACAGCCATGGAGACATCATGAAGTTACGGCGTACGGCGCTGGCGGCACTGTTCCTCACCAGCGTCCTGTCGACTGTTTTGATGGCCGCACCGGCGCAGGCCCTCCCGGGAGGCGCGATCATCAACATCGGCGTCTTCAACGCCGATCTCCGCCTGTGCCTGAAACCGAGCGGTTTCAACAACGGCGCGGTGGTCATCCAGGTTCAGTGCGACGGGCTGGCCGGCCAGGCCTGGAACCCGCTGATCATCGACAACGCGAGCCACTTCAACCTGGTCAGCGTGGGGACCGGCAAGTGCCTCGACGTCGCGGGCGGTCGCGCTCTCGACCGGGCGACGGTCATCGTGAACCCGTGCAACGGCAGCAGCGGCCAGCGGTGGACCATATCGCCCGGCGGCGCGGCCGAGTTCCGGTCCGGGGTCGCCGGCACCAACAGCCACTGCCTCGACCTTCCCGGCGGCACGCCGGCGCCGAACGCGGCCATGCAGATCTTCTCCTGCAACAACACACAGGCGCAGCGGTGGCTCTTCTGACCCTCGCCGCGATGCGCGTCGTGGCGGGCTGGATCGCCCAGACTTCCTGAGTGCCGCAGCCGGACACCGGATCCGACTGCACCACGATGAGGACCCCGCGCCCGTCGGCGCGGGGTCCTCACGCGAGAACTACCCACTGCCCTTGGGCTCCTCGCCCATCGGAGCTACCCCACTGCCCCTGGGCCAGAGCTCCTCTCCGGCGGCTGCCGGGCCTGCGGTGAAGGTGAGTCCGGCCACGGCCGGACGATCACGGTCCATCTGAGCGTCATCTTGGTCATGCCGTGCAGCGCCCGGATCAGTCCACCAGGCCGGCGCGGTGGGCGGCGATGGCGACCTGTACCCGGTTGGTGACGGCGAGCTTGTCGAACAGGTGGGAGATGTGGCTTTTGACCGTTGCCTCGCTCATGTGCAGGCCGGCCGCGATCTCGGTGTTGGAGCGGCCGAGCCCGACCTCGGTGAGCACCTCACGCTCGCGGCGGGTGAGGGTCTCCAGCCGGGCGAGCGCGTCACGGCGGCGCCGGGTGGGCAGGTCGGTGGTGACCCGGTGGATCAGCCGCCGGGTCACCTGCGGGGACAGCATCGAGTCGCCGGCGTGGGCGAGGCGTACGGCGCGGATCAGGTCGTGCGGCGAGGTGTCTTTGAGGAGGAATCCGCAGGCCCCGGCCTCCAGGGCGGTGAAGACGTGCTCGTCGCTGTCGAACGTGGTGAGGATCACGACCGCGGGCGGCCGGGCGAGGCGGCGGATGGCCGCGGTGGCGGCGAGGCCGTCGGTCCTGGGCATCATGATGTCCATCAGGATGACGTCCGGCCCCAGGCGGTGCACGGCGTCGACCGCCTCGTCCCCGTCCGCAGCCTCCCCCACGACCTCCAGGTCGGGTGCGGATTCGAGGATGAACCGCAGGCCGGCGCGGATCAGCGACTCGTCGTCCACCAGCAGCGTCTTGATCATGTGTCCCTCGGCAACCGGCCCTCGAGACGCCAGCCTCCCTCATCGTCGGGCGCGCTGCGCACCGTTCCGCCGATCAGCCGGAAACGTTCTGCCAGGCCCACGAGACCGGCGCCGGAAGAACGCGCGGCGGGCCGGAGCGATCGCTCGTTGGCGACCGTGATCGTGATGTCCTGCGGGCTCCTGGTCACCGAGACGGTGACGGGGGCTCCGAAGGCGTGCTTGTGCGCGTTGGTCAGCCCTTCCTGTACGAGCCGATAGGCGGCCCTGGCGGTGGCCACCGGCAACGTGTCGAGGTCGCCGTGCAGCGTGACGGTGTTGCCGGCCGACGCCCAGGACTCCACTAATCGCCGCAGATCAGGAAATATGTCGTCATGTCCGGCTCGTAACACGCCCACGATCTTCCGCAGCTCTTCGAGGGCCTCCTGCGCGGTGCCGCGGATCAGCGCCGCCTCCCGCTCGATCCGGGCCGGCTCCGCGCCGGGGTTCACCTCCAGCCCGCCGGCGTGCAGCGACATGAGGGTGATCTTGTGCGCGAGCACGTCGTGCATCTCCCGGGCGATCCGGCCGCGTTCTGCGGCTTTCGCCTGTTCGTCGCGCAGGTGCTGTTCGCTCTCGGCGCGCTCAGCGCGTTCCCGCAGTGATGTGGTGAGCTCGCGGCGGGCGGCGGCGTACCCGCCCGCCACCAGCACGGCGGCGGGGGCGGCCAGCGCGGAGACCAGCGCGTCGGTGCCGAGGCTGCCGTCGTCGACCCACTGCTGTGCCAGGAATCCCGCCACGCCGATCACCGCCAGCGCCGCGAAGCGCGCGCCCAGCCGCGCGCCCGCACCGGAGAACAGGCCGATCAGTAGCGGCCCGGGGTTGCCCGACAGCGCGTACGCGCCCGCCCCGATGGCGGCGACCGCGACCGGCCACCGATCGCGGAACCACACGGCACCCGTGGCGACCAGGCCGGCGGCGGCGATCACCGCGCGCGGCAGCGGCGCCCACGGCGTCTTGACCGCCAGAAAGGTCAGGGAGAGGCAGAACACCACACAGGCCGCGCCGATCGCCTGCGGGCTGAGAGTGGCGACCCGCCGCAGCGCCTTCCGGTACGTCACCATCGGCCCAGCTTGACGCGCTCCTCGGGCTGAAGCCCGCGGATTCTCGCCCGTGCCGCGCGTGTTCATGCGGCACCTCGATGGCTTCCTGCTTCAGCGGGCTGTGCCACCGCGAGCGGTGGTCTTACCTGCCCTCCAC
>NZ_BAABDQ010000027.1:0-180363 GCF_039539705.1 Nonomuraea rosea
AGGTTCTGCTCGGCCAGGAAGTCGCGGAAGTTGTCCAGCCCGACGAAGGTGCTGTCGAACAGGGTCCAGCGGGTCAGCGCGAAGTAGAACGCCATCACGGTCGGCACCAGGAAGATCACCAGGTAGATGATCGCGGCCGGCAGATAGAGCGCGTACGGGTAGGCCGAGCGCGCCTTGGACGCGCCCGTGTGCCGTGGCCCCTGAGCCACGCCGGGCCCTGTGCGGGGCCCGGCGTCCTGTCTGGTCACCACCCCGCGAGCCCCAATTGCTTGGCCTGCTTCTCCACGTCCTTGTCGTACTGGGCGGCCCCCTCCGCGGGCGGCGTCAGTCCCGAGCCGACGGCGACGGTGATCTGCTCCAGCGACGGGCCCTTGACGGGGGAGAGGAACTCCAGGGCCGGCGCGCTCTTGCCCTCGTCGATGTAGACCTGCAGGTCCTTGGCGGCCTGGATGGCGTTGTCCGGCAGCTTGGAGCCCTCGATCCGGTACGGTCCCGTCGGCTGCACGGCCTTGGTCACCGCGTCGGCCGCGGCCGGCGAGGCGACGAAGGCCAGGAACTTCTTGGCCGCGTCCAGGTTCTTGGTGGTCTTGGCGGCGTAGACGGCGGCCGGCTCCCAGATCGTGGCGCCGTTCTTGGCCGCGTCATCACCCGGGATGCCGAAGAAGCCGATGTCGGTGCCGGCCTGCGGCATCGTCGCGATCACCGGCGGCAGGGCGGAGCTGAGCATCGCGTAGTGCGCGCCCTTGCCCTCGGCCAGCATCTTGATGCCCTGGTCGTTGGTCGCGGAGCCGAAGCCCTCGTTGACGTAGCCCTTGGCGTGCACGTCCGCCAGATGCTGGAAGCCCGCCTGCGCGGCCGGCGTGCCGGCGAACTTGACCTTGCCCGCGGTGTAGTCGGCCGCGAAGGCCGGGGCCGCGGCCTGGACGTTGAAGTAGTCGCCCAGCACGAAGAGCTGCGAGGTCCAGGTGTCCTTGAACGTCGTGATCACCGGGGTGATCTTCGCCGCCTTGATCTTCTCGTTGTTGGCCATGAAGTCCGCCCAGGTCTTGGGCACCTGCAGGCCGAGCTGCTCGTAGATCTTGCGGTTGTACAGGATGCCGCCGCCGGTCACTGTCCCGGCCGGTACGCCGAACGCCTTGCCGCCCTGTGTCACCGAGGGCAGGAAGTCCTTCTGGACGGTGGCCAGCACCGGGTCGCCGGTGAGGTCCACCATGGTCTGGCCCGGGTTGAGCGCCTGGAGCAGTGAGCCGGAGTTGTACCAGAACACATCCGACATGTCGCCCGTTGAGAGCCGGGTCTTGACGATGTTGTCGCCTTCGCTGCCTCCGGGCCGCGTCTCGGTCTCGATCTTGATCTTCGGGTTGGCCTGCATGAAGGCGTCCGTGAGCGCCTTGGCCGTGCTCACCGTCCCCTGGCTGTTGTCCACCAGGAAGGACAAGGTGACGGAGCCGTCGGCGGCCGGCTCTGAGCCCGAGCCGCAGGAGGTCAGGACCGCCGTCGTCAGAACGGCCAGGGCCGCTCCGAACGTGCGGTGAGAGGTCTTCACAACGCCCCTCCGGGTTCGTTGAAACGTTTTAACATCCCCCGATGCGAGTTAACGTAGGCGTTACCTCAGGGCACGTCAAGAGGCGATCTGAGGAACGATTCCCTTTCGTGATCCACGTGATACGCCTCCTTGATGGCATGGAACGGCGTAAGGATGGGTAACGTTACCCACCTTGGCGGTGGCGGGGAGCTCGTACAATCGGGGACGCGTCAACGACGAGAGAAGGACGGCATATGGTCACGCGTGACGGACGACGGGTGACGATCACCGACGTGGCCAGCCATGCGCAGGTGTCCACCACCGCCGTCTCCAAGGTGCTGCGCAACGCCTACGGCGTCAGCGAGGCGATGCGGGTCAAGGTGCAGGCCGCCATCGACGAGCTCGGCTACCGCCCGCACGCGGCGGCCAGGGCGATGCGCGGGCGCACGTTCACCATCGGCGTGCTGCTGCCGCACATCAGGAACCCGTTCTTCGCCGACATCGTCGAGGCGCTCGCGGAGCAGATCTCGGGGGCCGGCTACCAGGCGATCATCGTCCAGGGCGGCGGCACGGACCCCAAGGCGGAGCGCCGCGCGATCGACGCCCTGGTGGACCGGCAGGTGGACGGCATGCTCGCGGTCGCCCCCGTCATCACCAGGAAGGAGCTCGAAGAGATCGGCAGGGGCACGCCGACCGTGGTGCTCGGCCGCCACGACCGCTCGCCGGTGTACGACTCGGTGCTCGACGACGACGAGGTCGGGGCCGAGCTGGTCGTGGAGCACCTCATCGGGCTCGGCCACCGGCGCATCGCGCACATCACCCAGAACGACAACGTCCCCGCCCGTCCCGCGGCGCTGCTGCAGACCGTCAGGGCCAGGTCCTACGAGCGGGTGATGGCCGAGCACGGCCTGGCCGGGCACATCGCCCTGGCGGTCACCTCCTACTCGGAAGAGGGCGGCTACGAGGGCACCCGCGAGCTGCTGGCCCGCGAGCCGCGGCCCACCGCCATCTTCGCGGGCGCCGACCAGGCCGCCTTCGGCGTGCTCGCGGCGGTCAACGAGGCCGGGCTGGCGGTGCCCGGCGACATCTCGGTGGCCGGCTACGACAACTCGCGGCTGACCGCCATGGCGCACGTCTCGCTGACCAGCGTCGACCAGGACGGCGCCGCCATGGGCCAGACGGCCGGGCGGCTCCTGCTCGAACGCGTCCAGGGCCGCACGTCGGCCGTGCGCTTCTCCGTCACCCCCACGCTGGTCGCCCGCCGGTCCACCGCCCCGCCCCCGGCGGGGTGAGGCTCACCCCCGTGCGACCCCGAACCTGGCCCGGTACGCCGACGCGCTCAGCCCGTAATGGGCCTTGAAGCGGCGGGCGAAGTAGTTCGCGTCCGGCCAGCCGACCGTCTCGCCGATCCGGGTGATCGACTGGTCGGTGTGCAGCAGCAGGGCCGCCGCCAGCTCGACCCGGAAGCGTGACAGGTACGCCATCGGCGGCAGCCCGGTCGCCGACTTGAAGCGGCGCACCAGGTATCCGCGGGTCAGGTGCAGCTCGGCGGCGAGACCGGCGAGCGTCCAGCGGTGCTCGGGTGCCGCCTCCATCAGCCGCATCGCACGCACGATCGCGGGATGGCTCGGCCCGGTGGCCTGGAAGGCGTCGCCGGTGGTACGGGCGACCGCGCGGGCCAGGCAGCCGAGCACCAGCAGCAGCCGCCCGATGATGTCGCCGCGATGCGGCCCCACGGGCTGGAAGCACAGCCGGTTGAGTGCGTCGAGATGCTCGGCGCACTCGGCCAGGGCGGCCGGCTCCAGCCGGGTGGTCAGCATCCCGCGCCGCTGCACCGAGTGGGGCCCGGTCCACAGCAGGTAGCTCAGCAGGGCGTCCTCGCGGATCCAGGCCAGCTCCCGCTGCAGCGTCTCGGTGGAGAAACAGCAGTTGTACAGGTCGAGCCCCCTGCAGTCCTCGTAGCCGTGCCACACCCCCGGCCGCAGCAGGATGACGTCGCCGACGGCCAGCGCCCGGCGCCCGGCCATCGACACGTGCACGCCCTCGCCGCCGGTCACCACGGCGATCTCGACGAAGCTGTGGGTGTGCACGGGATGGCTCTGTTCGTGCAGGTAATGGCCGGCGTAGGCGAGCGTGCCGGCGGTGAAGTGCAGCAGGACCCCGGACCGGTCGACGGGTGGCTCGGCCATGCCCGGACTGTACTGCCGGGACGCCGGCCGGGGACGGCGTGAGGTGCATTTCGTGCTACCTCCGGCGCACTTTGGCCTAGCCGTGCCCACCGGCGGGACACAGGATGCGAAACACGGCGGAAACCTCGGCGCGCCGGTACCTCTCACCTCCGGAGGCTTCACTGTGGACCCACGTACGGGCACTCGCTTACCGACCACCAGACGGCGCGTCGCGTCGCTGGCCGCCGTGCTGGCGCTGGCGGCACCAGGAGTCCAGGTGATCAGCACGGGGCCGGCGGCCGGCCAGATCGACTGCGCGGCCGTGCCCTGGATGGACCGGGCGAAGTCGCCCGAGCGGCGGGCCCGCGCGCTGCTCGCCGCGTCGTCGCTGGACCAGAAGCTGCGCTGGCTCGACGAGCACTCGGCCAACGACCCGGCGCGCACCACGTTCACCACCGCCGCGCCGCGCGAGCTGCCGCCGGGCGAGTTCGTCCCGATCACGTTCACGATGCCGGCGCAGGTGCCGTGCACGCCGGCGATCCAGTACACCGACGCGCCGTCGGCGATCGCCGGGGCGGGCGCGGGGGTGACGGTCTATCCGGCGAACGTGTCGCTGTCCTCCTCCTGGGACCAGGCGCTGGCGTACGAGAAGGGTGTCGCGATGGGCCACGAGGCGTGGCGCAAGCAGCGCAACGTGCTGCTGGGCCCCGGCCTCGCGAGCGGGCGCGACCCCCGCAGCGGCCGGACGTCGGAGTACCTGGGCGAGGACCCGGTGCTGTCGGGCCTCATGGCCGGGGCGTACAGCAAGGGCGTCGGGGCCAACCCGGCAGAGCCGGTCCAGTCGCAGCTCAAGCACTACGTCGCCAACGAGCAGGAGACCGATCGCAACAACGGCTCCTCCAACGTCGACGGGCGCACCCTCCGCGAGATCTACACCCTGCCCTTCGAGATCGCGATCGACCGGGGCGACGTGGGCTCCGTCATGTGCTCCTACAACCAGGTCAACCACGGCTGGGCCTGCGGCAACGAGCAGTTGCTCGGCCGGATCCTGAAGCGGGAGATCGGCTTCGGCGGGTGGGTGGTGTCCGACTTCGGGGCGCGGCACTACCTGACCGACCCGGTGCCGTCGCTGAAGGCGGGCCTGGACCAGGAGCTGAACGCGTGGCGCTACTGGACGCCGATGGCCATCAAGGAGCAGATCGCGCAGGGCCGGCTGAGCGTGAAGGACGTCGATGAGGCGGCGTACCGGATCGTGCGCTCGCACATCGCCGCCGGCCTGTTCGACGTGCCCCGCCTGAGCGCTCCCGACCCCGACGTCGCCACGCCGCAGAGCGAGGCGCTGGCCCGCAAGCTGGCCGAGCGCGGCTCCGTCCTGCTGAAGAACTCCGGCATCCTGCCGCTGTCCCCGTCCGCCAAGAAGATCGCCGTCATCGGGCCGACCGCCGCCAACACGCCGGCGACCGGTGACGTCGACGCCTCCAGCGTCTGCCTGCACACCGCGCCGAACATCCCCTGCACCGCCAAGGCGCCGCTCGATGCCATCACCGCCCGCGCCCAGGCGAACGGCGGCACGGTCACCTACGCCGACGGCAGCGACCCCGCCGCCGCGGCGGCCGTGGCGGCCGCCGCCGACGTGGCCGTCGTGTTCGGCCACTACCGCGAAGGCGAGTTCGCCGACCGGCCGGACATCTCCCTGGACGCCGGCGGTGACGCGCTCATCGCCGCGGTCGCGGCGGCCAACCCGGAGACCGTGGTCGTCCTCCAGACCGGCGGGCCCGTCGTCATGCCGTGGATCGGCTCGGTGAAGGGCGTGCTGGAGGTCTGGTACGCCGGGGAGGAGATGGGGCCCGCGATCGCCTCCCTGCTGTGGGGCGACGTGGCGCCCACCGGCAAGCTCCCGCACTCCTTCCCCAAGGCGGAGTCCGACCTCCCGACGGCCGGCGACCCCGAGCGTTACCCCGGCACCTTCTCCGACGGGTCCGTCGTCCGCCCACCGGGCAGCACCGAGCCGCGGCAGATCGCGTACAAGGAGGGGCTCAAGGTGGGCTACCGCTGGTACGCGGCCCAGGACATCGAGCCGTTGTTCCCGTTCGGGCACGGCCTGACCTACACCACGTTCGCCTACGACCGGCTGCGGGTCACCAGCGCGGCCAAGGAGCTGCGCGTCCGCTTCCGGCTCACCAACACCGGCACCCGGGCCGGCACCGAGACGGCCCAGGTCTACGTCGAGCTGCCCGCCGCCGCGAACGAGCCGTCCAAGCGGCTGCTCGGCTGGCGGCAGGTCACGCTGGCCCCCGGCGAGTCCAGGGACGTACAGGTCTCCGTCAGTGCGGCCGACCTCGCGGACCTGCACCTCCTGCAGTACTGGAACGCGGGCACCGGCACGTGGGCCACCGCCAGGGGCGGCTACGAGATCAGCGTCGGCACGTCCTTCGACACCGCGCTCGCGGACCGGTTCACCATCCGCTGACCGGCGGGGCGGGGCCACGGCCCCGCCCTTTCGGTAACCAGGGGAGTACGGGGACCGATAGGTAGGTATGACCTGCCCCTGCGCCTGGCCTTCTGGAGAGTGACATGTCCTTGTCTCGTGCGGAGATCCCGGGCCAGGACGCGGCGGGCAACGAAGGGCTGCCGCAGGTCACGAAGCTGAACCGGGGCATCTACACGCTCGTCTTCTACATCCTCGGCATCGCGCTCATCCTGCTCATCCTGGGCTGGGTGCTCATCACGGCGGTCGGCCGGACCGTGCCCGACGGCCTGCCGGTGGTGATCGCGACCATCGTGGGCGGCCTGGTGGGCGTGATCTCCAGCAACCGGCCGTCCTAGCCGGGGGAGCGGCGATGAGCGGCGTCTTCGACGACTACCCACTCGACTTCTCGCGTCCGGAGCTGCGGACGCTGCGCGATCTCTTCGCCCAGGCGATCTACCGCCGGCGCGAGGTGGAGGACGTCGCCCTCACCGCGGGCCTGAACATGGGCATGATCGACTTCGGCGGCAACGCGTCGCTGCAGTGGCGCGCCATCCTCGTCGAAGCCCGGGCGCAACTACGCGTCCCCGCGCTGCTCGACGCCGTCAGGAAGGCGCAACCGGCGCTCGGCGTGCGGATCGACGAGCTGGCGGGCCCGCGCCCCGTGCTGGCGCCGAGCACGGGCCTGCCGGACCAGCTCTCCGATCCGAAGGGCGTGGGCTGGCGCGGGTTCGGCGCGGAGCGCCTGGTGGTCTCCGGCGCGGACACCCTGCTGGGGATCGCGTTCCTGGCCGTGGGGCTCGACCGCAGCCGGTCGGTGTGCCGGGTGACGGCCAGGTTCGGCGCGAAACAGGTGCAGGGCACGGCCGCGCTCGTCGGGCCCGGCCTGCTGCTGACGAACCACCACGTGCTGCACGACTGGGCCGACGGCGACCGGCCGGCGAACCTCGTCGAGGCGTGGTTCGACTACGAGCTGGACGGGGAGGGCGCCACCCGTCCGCTGAGCATCGTGCCGTGCGCGCCGGCGACGATCGAGGGGGAGCGCGAGCACGACTGGGCGGTGGTGCGTACCGCGATCGACCCGCCGCCGACCAGCTCGATACTCGATCTGGGCGGCGCGGCGGCGCCGCGCAAGGACGACTACGTCTTCATCATCCAGCACCCCGAGGGCGGGCCGAAGATGATCGGCCTGAGCCACAACCTCGTGCGGTCCGTGGACGACGACGTGCTCCAGTACTGGACGGACACCAAGGCGGGCTCGTCGGGCGCACCCGTGTTCGACAGCCGGTGGCGTGTGGTGGGCCTGCACCACCGGTGGGTCGCGGCGCCGGCGGAGGACGGGGTGGCCTACCGGAATCAGGGGCGGCGCATCGAGCGGGTGCTGCAAGGGCTGCGGCGACGTGGCATCGGCGTGGGGGCGGGTTGATGTACTGGCTGAACGAGCTCACCGATCCGAGCGACCCGCGCACCCGGCTGGTCACCGATTTGCTCACCAGGAGGGTGTACGGGCGGTCCGTGGAGGACCTCCTGCTGACCGCGGGACTCAACCCGGGCCACTACGTCCTCGAACCCGCCAAGCTGGCCTGGAGGGCCGTGGTGCCCGACGCCGCGAGCCTGGGACTGCTCAGCGGGCTGGTCGGGGAGGTGGTCAGGCAGGATCCCGCGTTCGGGGCGCTGCTGGAGTCGCGGTTGCGGGAGCTGACCACGCCGCCGGGCGCGGCCCGCCGCTGGTACCACCACGACGATCCGTACGCCTGCCAGTTCCTGGGCCCCCGGGCATCGCGCGCCCTGATCGACCGCGTCGAGCTGCGCAAGGGCCTGCGCGCCCTCGTCCACGACGACTTCCGCATCCTCGTGGTCAACGGCCCCGAGGGGTCCGGCAAGTCGCACACCTGGGTGCTCGTCGACCACTTGCGCGACGCCGGGACGCTGGCCGGGACGCACAGGTTCGCGCGCGTGACGACCCACGCGTGGAGCGACACCGTGACCGGGGAGGACCTCGGGCTGAGCATGGCCAGGAAGCTGGGCCTGGACATCGCGCTGGCGTCGAGCGGGGAGCAGGCCGCCACCATCGTCCGCAAGATCCTCGACATGCTGGTCGGGAAATACCCGCAGGGCGACGGCGTCACGCGGTGGATCATCCTGGACGGGCTGGACCGGCCCGGCGTGGACGACTCGGCCCGCGACCTCGCCAAGAGCCTGATCCGCCTGGTCGACGAGGGCGAGCTGCCGTACACCAGGCTCATCGTGACCGGTCTCGACACCCTGGGCCTGCAGATCGGCAGCAGCGTGCGGCACGAGACGATCCCGGCGATCACCGTCGCGCTGGTCCGGGCGTTCCTGGCCGACGCGGCCAGGCACCTCGGCCATGAGGCGGACGACCAGGAGCTCGACGCGCTCGCCGCGGAGGCGCTCGGGCCCGGGGAGGGGCCGCCCGACCTGCGCAGCCTGGAGGAGAACGTGTACCGGATCGTCACGACGCACTGGGTGAAGGAAGGCGGCGGGACATGACTCCGGAGGGCTCCGGCCGGCTGCTGCGGGCGGCGGTGCTGTCGACGTTCGACGTGGAGCAGATCGAGCCGCGCCTGGCGGAGATCGATGTGGACGACCTGGCCGAGTTCCTGGCGTCGTCCTGCGAGCGGGTGGTGGACGCCACGGGGACGCCGCGCTGGCGCCTGCGGGACGACGAGCGCGTACGCGTGCTCCGCGGCCAGAGCACGGCGGCGCTCCTGGGCGCGGTCGACAGCGTGACCACCCGCCCGGACGAGCCCGTGCAGGCCGTGCTGGAGCAGTACCTGCACGGCGAGCTGCCCCCGGTCGGCGAGCTGAGCCCGTCCGCGCTGGGCGGCGTGCTGCAGCTCGAACGCTGGTTCGGCGCGGACGCCGGCCTGCCGCGCGCCCAGGAGGTGCAGTCCAGGCTCGACTGGGCGGAGATCGCCGGACCGCTGGAGCGGCTGCTGGCGCGCGGCTTCGTGGGCCGGTCGGACCTGCTGGCGGAGCTGCGGTCCTTCATCGAGGACGGGCCCCAGGAAACGGAGTTCGTGCTCTACGGGGTGGGCGGCAGCGGGAAGTCGACCGTGCTCGCCCGGTTGATCGACGAGCTGACGCGCGCGGCGGTGCCCGTGGCGTACGTCACCTACGACCGCGGCTGGCTGATCGACGGCGGCCCTTTCGCGCTGTTCGACGAGATCGTCCGGCAGCTCGCCACGCAGGTGGACGACCTCGGCGACCAGGCGGCCCGTCTGCGCCGGCAGGCCGAGGCGACCGGGCGGCGCACCGGGTTCGCCGACATCGCCTCCCGTGGCTCGCAGAGCCGCGTCAGGGTGCCGGCGTCGCTCCTGGCGCGGCTGGCGAAGCCGCTGAGGGGGCAGCGCAGGGTCCTCGTGGTCCTCGACACCTTCGAGGAGATGGAGCGGCGGGAGCTCAGCAGGATCGCCGAGGTGTTCGGCTTCCTGCGCGAGCTCGGGGCCGAGCTGCCCGGCCTGCGCGTCGTGGTGGCCGGCCGCACGCCGGTCCAGGTCGGCGGCACCCGGTTGCGGGCTCCCTGGCGGCTGAGCGGGCTCGGCGAGGCGGACGCGCTGCGCCTGCTGCGTGAGCTGGTCGCCGAGCCGGACTCCGAGCTCCTGGGCGAGGTGGTCCGGCTGGTCGGAGGCAACCCGCTCAGCCTGCGCCTGGCGGCCGACGTGCTGAACCGCTCCGGCGGCGCCCCGGTCAGGCTCCTGTCCGTGGCCGAGGGCAACGTGCAGGGCCAGCTCTATTCGCGGCTGCTGGAGCACATCGCGGACCCGCGGGTCCGCGCCATCGCGCATCCGGGGCTGGTGGTCCGCCGCCTCACGCCGGAGGTCATCCGGGAGGTGCTGGCCGAGCCGTGCGGGATCGCGCCGCTGGAGGCCTATGAGGAACAGGACATCTTCTGGGGGCTGGTCCGCGAGGCCACGCTCTGCGAGCCGTCACCGGACGGCGACGGGGCCCTCGTGCACCGGCAGGACGTACGGGCTCTCATGCTGCCGTTCATCCAGCTCGACAACCCGGGCACGATCCGGCGGATCCACGAGGCGGCGGTGCGTTACTACGAGTCCGCGCCGCCGGAGGAGGTCTCCGCCGGCGTGGCCCGCCGCGAGGAGCTCTACCACCGGCTCATGCTCAAGCAGGAGCCGCCCCAGCTCGACGAGCGGTGGCAGCCGGCCGCGGGCGCCGACCTGGCCGCGGTCATCGACGAGCTGCCGGCCCGCGCGCAGCTCTACCTGACGACCAAGGTACGCGGGCTGCGGCTCGACCCCGAGGTCCGCGCCACGGCCGACGACCACGAGTGGCGGCACTCGGTGGAGCCCGTCGCGCGCGCCCGCATCGAGCGCGGCCTGCTGACCGAGGCGCTGGAGCTGCTGCGGGAGCGGCGCGGCGCCGACGGCCGTGCGCTGCTGCCCGTCATGGAGATCGAGGTGCTGGAGCGGCTCGGACGGGTGACGGAGGCGCTCGGCCTCGTGGCCGCCGAACGTGAGAACGCCTGCCGCCGCGGCTCCCTGACCACGATGCGCGAGCTGATCACCCACGAGGCGCGGATCCTGGAGCGGCTGAGCCGGTGGGAGGCGGCCATGGCCCTGCTCGGGCAGCTCGCCGGCCTGGACCGCGAGCGCCGCGCGCGCAACAGCCGGCTCGACGACGACGTACGGGTGCGTGAGCTCGTGGTGCTGACCAGCATGCTCCGCATCGCACGCCACCAGGGCCGCGACGATCCGGAGATCGAGGAGCTCAGGAACGAGACGGCGGAGCTGGCGGGGTCGACGCCAGGACGGCTCCTGACCGGGATCCCGAGCCTGCTGCGCGACCTGGCCGCCGAGATCGGGCTCGCCTCGCCCGGCATCATGGAGCTCGCGGTGGCGACGCTGGCAGAGCCATCAGAGGGGCCGTCAGAAGAGCCCTCCGAGGAGCCGGTGGACGCGTCCCAGTGGTCGAGGCACTTCAGCGAGGTCTCCGACCTGTCGCAGGACTACCTCGATCACCCCCAAGAGGGCCTGGAACGTTAACCGCGCCTTCACCCCCGCCGCGATAGGAAGGGAAGATGCGCATCCTGGTGGCCGAGGACGAGCGGGTGCTCGCGGACCTCATCGGCGTGGGCCTTCGTCGCGAATCGATGACGGTCGACGTGGTCTACGACGGCGGGGCCGCCCTGGAGCGGCTGGCGGCCGGCGACTACGAGGTGCTCGTGCTCGACCGCGACCTGCCCGTGGTCCACGGTGACGACGTCTGCAGGGTGCTGGCCGAGCGGGCGGCGCCGGTGCGCGTCCTGATGCTCACCGCGGCAGTCACGGTCTTCGACCGGGTCGCCGGTCTGGGGCTCGGCGCCGACGACTATCTCACGAAGCCGTTCGCCAGCGCCGAGCTGGTCGCGCGGGTCCTGGCGCTCGGCCGGCGCACCGCGGCCCGGCTCCCCCCGGTGCTCGAACGCCACGGCGTCGTCCTCGACAGCCCGCGCCGGCAGGTGCTCCGCGACGGCGTCCACGTGCAGCTCTCCCGTAAGGAGTACGCGGTGCTCGAAGTGCTCATGCGCGCCAGAGGCACGGTCGTCACCACCGAGGAGCTGCTGGACCGGGCATGGGACGAGCAGACCGACCCGTTCACCACGGTGGTCAAGGTGACGGTGCGCAAATTACGCACCAAGCTCGGTGACCCGCCGCTGATCAGGACCGCGCCCGGCGGGTACGCGCTGTGATGCACACGACGATCAGGACCCGCCTGACGCTGGCGTTCGGCGGGCTGTTCCTGGTGAGCGTCACCATCGTGCTGTTCGCCGCCAACCGGATGGTGGAGCAGTCCTTCGACGGCAGCGTCAGCGTCCGGTCCGAGGTGTCGCAGGACGGCCCCGTGCGGCACCCGCGGACGGTGCGCGTCGGGCCCGACCCCGAGGACGTCATGATGGCCGTGCGCGACGACGTGTTCAGCTCGCAGTGGCGGATCACGCTGACGTCGATCGCGGTCATGGGGGTGACGGCGTTCGGCCTGTGCTGGTGGCTGTCGGGACGCGCGCTGCGCCCGGTCCACCAGATCACGGGTACGGCGCGGCGCCTGTCGCTGTCCAATCTCGGCGAACGCATCAACATGAAGGGCCCCCGCGACGAGCTCAAGGAGCTGGCCGACACCTTCGACGCCATGCTGGAGCGGCTGGCCCGCTCCGCCGAGGACCAGCGCCGCTTCGTCGCCAACGCCTCGCACGAGCTGCGCACGCCCCTGGCCGTGCAGCGGGCCGCGATCGAGATCGGCCTGGCCGACGCGTCGCCGGAGCGCGTCGCCGCCATGCGCGTCGAGCTCCTGCGCAGCACCGAGCGCTCAGAACGGCTCATCGACGGCCTGCTCGCCCTCGCCCAGGGCGAGCGCGGCCCGCGGGCCCGCACGCCCGTCGATCTCGCCGCGGCCGTGCGCCGGGCCGCCGAGGAGTACGCGGCCGCGGACATCGAGATCGAGCTCGATCTCCGCCCGGTCGCCATCGCGGGTGACGACGTGCTGCTGACCCGCCTGGTGGACAACCTGGTGCAGAACGCGGTCCGCCACAACCATCCCGGCGGGCGGGTCACCGTACGGGTGGCGCCGGACGCCGGTCTGGTCATCTCCAACACCGGGCCGCTCGTGGACCCGGGCCGGGTGGAGGAGCTGTTCCAGCCGTTCCGCCGGCTGCATCCCGACCGGATCGGGTCGGCGGAGGGGGCGGGGCTCGGGCTGTCCATCGTCGCGGCGATCGCGGCCGCCCACGACGCCTCCGTCACCGCCACCGCCAACCCCGAAGGCGGGCTCACCGTCCACCTGTCCCTCCCGGGTCCCTCGTGACGCGCAGGACAGGCCGCCGGCCCCGCTGACCTACGCTGCCGCACCGGCCGGTGGGTGCGGGCGCTACTCGGCGCCGGAGGCTGTGCTCGCGGGGGTCCTGAAGCGTTCGTGGGCCGACTGCTTGGAGATGCCCATGGCCTCGCCGACCTCCGCCCAGGAGGCGCCGTTCTCCCGGGCCGCGGCGACGGCCTGGTCGAGCAGGGTGCGCTGCCAGCTCTCCACCTGGGACAACAGGGTGAGCGCGGCGAGCGGGCGATCGGCGGCGAGGTGCACGATCTGCTCGCACAGCAGGTTCGACTTGATCACCAGCCAGCTCGGCGGGGCGGCGGCGAGCAGGCCGGGGGTGTGCCTGCTCCACCACCGGTACTCCGCCTCCTTGGCCCCTTCCGGGGTCGCCGGGAAGCGGCGGCGGTCGGTCCAGCCGCAGGAGCAGGTGGCCTGATAGCCGACGAAGGTCTTGGTGAAGGCGCTCGCCGAGGGGGCCGGCTCGCCGGTGGGGAGCACCGGTGCGGCGAAACCCTCGTGGTCGGGGATGTCAGGCATCTTCAGGGTCATAATCGTCAGGATATCCTGACGATTAGGTTGTGGTGCAACCCGGGCCTCCTGCGGCGGGCGTCAGCGGAGTGCGGCGACGAGCTGGAGGACGATCACGATCGACAGGGCCGCGACGATGATCAGCCAGCGGGGCTCAAGCCAGGCGGATCTGCCCGCCGGCCTGCCCGCCACGGCCTGTCCGCTCGGCGGGGGCGCCGGGGTCAGCAGGGCGCGCAGGACCGGGTTGACCTGGTCGTCGGGCAGGAGACGTTCCAGCTCGGGGACGAGGGTCAGCAGCCGGGGGCGCACCTCGGCCGGCCGTTGCGTGGCCGCCCAGGCGCGTACGTCCTCCAGGATGCCCCTGGCCTGGGCGGCGGTGGTCGCGTCGGCCAGGTCCGCGCGGAAGTCCTCGAACACGTCGCGCAACACGAAGGGCCGCGCGTCCGGGTGAGCGTCGGAAGGCGGCAGCGGGGAGGCCAGCCCCGAGCGCGACCCGGCCGCCGCTCCCGGAGAGCTCGGCCCGCGAGCCTCGGAGTCGGCCGACGACGACCCCTCCTGCGCGCCGCCTTCCGCAGCGCGGCCCTCTTGCATGCGGCGTTCCGTAGTGCGGCCCTCTTGCGCGCGGCCTTCTCCGACGCGGCCCTCCTGCGCGCGGTCCTCTAGTGCGCGGTCCTCCAGGGCGCGGCTCTGCGGTGGCAGGCGTGGCTGCGTGGCGCGGTCCGGGGACGGGCGGGCCGGTGGGCGGGGGGCCCAGGGCTCGGCCGGGTCGGCCCGGGACGCCGGGCGTACCGGCTCCTGGGTGGCCCGGGGCGCGGCCGGCGGCTCCTGGGCGGCGCTGATGAGCCGCTCGACCCGCTCTTCGAGCGGCATCCCCTCCGTGATCCCCAGCCGCTTGACCAGCGCCCCCAGCTGCCGGTGCGCGTACGCCCCGACCACCATCGCCGCGATCTCGCCGTACAGGTCGTCCTGGTCCGGCGCCCGCAGATCCACGCGCCACCGGCGGGCCGCCCGCGACGACGGCCCCGGCCACTGCTGCAGGAAGATGACCTCGGCCCCCTGCTTGAGATCGTCGCTCTCGTACGTGGAGAACGTCTCAGGACTGAGCCCCAGCACCTGGTCCAGAACGTCCACCAGCCCCCACAGCTGCACGATCGCCTGCCCGTGAGACGCCACCGAGAGCGCTTCCCGGTGCCCGCGCAGCAGCTCGGACACGATCGGCGCGAGCGCCGCCGCCCCCGCCCGCGCCTGCCGGTCGAGGATCACGCTCGACTCCGCGTACGGAGCCAGCAGCCGCGCCAGATCGAGCGGCTCGGGATCTTCTGGAAGCTGCGCGGCCCACCCGGGCGCCAGGGCGAGGGCCTGGCGGACGTTCGGCATCGCCGACGGCCGGGTGACGGAGCCGCCCAGGTAGGCGTGCACCCGGAGGGTCCGCCTGCTGTCCGAGCCGCCGCTCCGGGTGCGGGCGAGCACCACCACCCGCTCGTCCACCACGAGCCGGCAGATGCTCACCCCCGCCGCCGGCCCGGGGTCGAGCCAGGGACCGAGCTGGTGGTACCAGCCCCGGGTGTCCTCCAGCGAGGACTGTACGGGCCCGAGCCCGGTACGCCGCTCGTCCCACTCGAACCGGATCCAGTCGACACTCGAGTAGCGCCCCATCAGAGCCCCACCTCCGGATAGCCGCGAAGGACGCCGGTCATCGCGAAGAGCGAGATCAGCGGCATGAGGACGCGGCGCGGCCGGACACCACGGGGGAAGCGCCCGTCGGCCTCGGCCGCGCCGGTGGCCGAGACGAAGTGCAGGGTGCACTTGCGGCACTTGTCGTACGGGCTCAGCCACGCCTGCGCGCCCCGCCGGTGCAGGAAGGCGTAGACGTCCCGGCTCTCCTCCAGGACGGCCTCCGGGTCCAGCCGGTCCGGCTCCCCGTACAGCCAGGTGTCCACCGGCGCCTGGAAGCGCACCGCGTCGCTCTTGGTGACGGCGATGGCGGCGGGGATGTTCAGCCGGCCGCCGGTCTTGGGCAGCCGGTCGAGCACGGCGCGGAAGGACTCGTCGCCCATCCTGGCCGGCTTGCCGGCCGCGTCGATCACGAACAGCAGCCCGCCCACGGCCGGCACGAACCTGGTCGCCTCGTGCGTGCTGCTGCGCAGCAGCTCGCCGGCGATGTCGAAGAAGGCCACCGCCGTGGTGTGCTCGCCGTCGTTGACGAGCAGCGCGTCGGCCAGCTCGGAGGTGGCTCTGTGAGTGGTGCGCGACAGCGTGGTCCGCTCCACCATCAGCGGATGCACGTACGTGTCGACGTACTCGGCGTGCCGCTCGATGTCCACCGCGTCCGTGGTCAGCCCGTACGGCCGCAGCCCGCCCTGCTCGATGGCGCCGATCATCGAGGCCAGCAGGTGGGTCTTGCCCGTCTCCGGCCCGCCGACCAGGCCGATCACCAGCGGGCGGCCGTGGCGCACGTAGGGGTAGGGCAGGTGGTGCTCCAGGCTCGGGTCGGCCACCGGCGCCGGGCAGCGTACGTGGGCCGCGCGCAGCAGGTCCTCGCGCCGGGCCCCGGTGACCAGGTCGAGGGAGAGCCGCTGGTACTGGCCGGCGGGGGTGCGTTCGTAGAGCTCGTCCTCGCTCCAGTCGAACTCGTGCAGGCAGATCGGGCAGAGCATCACCGGCTCACCATCCAGACGACGAAGACCAGGACGATCAGCACGGCCAGCGGCAGCCAGCGCGCCCACCAGGGCTGCGGTGGCTGCTCCTGCACCGGCTGGACCTGGGTGACGGTCTCTTCCGCGACCGGCTCGCGCCTGGCCGCGCGCGCCCGGTCGAAGGCGGCGCGCCCCTCTTCGAGCCCCAGGTCGTGCCCGTCGGGAACGCCCTGCATCGGGTCGGGCGCCCGGAGCCGGGCCAGCACCTCCCGCGCCGACGGCGGCCCGTCGGAGAAGACGTCGTGGATGGGCTGCAGCGAAGGGGCGGCGGTCAGGTCGGGCCGGTCGGCGATCTCGCGGCCGGTGACCGTTCGGTAGATGACGACGCCCGCGCTCCAGAGGTCGTCGGCGGTGGCCGCCCGGCCGTGGCCCGCCCGCTGCGCGGGGGAGGCGTACGGGGCCTCGCCCAGCCGCAGCCGGCGGGCGCCGATCAGGGTGGCGTGGCTGAGATCGGTGACCTGCACGGCGGAGCCGTCCCACCGCACGGTGCCCGGCTCGATGCGCCGGTGCACGATGCCGCAGGCCGACAGGAGGCGCACCGCGCGGAAGAGGCTCGCCTGCAGGGCCCGCTGCTCGGCGATCAGCAACGCCCCGGAGAAGCGGCTGACCGGCTCCCCCCGGTAGTCGGACAGCAGCACGAACGGCTCCGCCACGTCCAGGCTGTAGCCGATCAGCCTGGGCAGCTCGACGGGGTAGGAGCGGCCCAGCCGGGTGAGCAGCCTGGCGCCCATGCGGGCCTCGTTCTCCAGCAGGTCGTAGAGGTGCTCGCGGTCGCGGCCCTCCGAGCGCGGCACCCGCCGCTGCACGATCTTGGTGCCCTGGACGACGAGGGTCAGCCGGCGTTCGAAGGGATCGTGGTACGGCTCCGCCTCCACCTCCCAGGTCACCGGATCGCCTTCGGGAGTGGTGAAGGCCAGCGGCTCAGGTTCCATCCTCACTCCAGTTCTCCTCCACCGTCCCCGGGCGCACCGGCACCAGGCGCAGCGTGCCGGCGTACTGGCCCGACCTGGTCCACACGACGCCTGGCGGGTTCCCCGGTCCGCGTACGGCCCTGGGCGCGAACCGCACCGCGCGCGCCTGCCGCAGCAGCATCGCCAGGTCGCGGTCACCGCAGAGCTGCAGCATCTGCCCGTTCGCCGCCGCCCCCAGCGCTCGTACGACCTGCTGGGACTGCCGCCACATCGCATCGACGAACTCCTGGCGGCCCGCGTCGCCCGTGCCGAAACCGGGCCGTTCCTGCACGCCCCGGTGGGCCAGGTGATAGCGGTACTGCCGGAGCGTCTCGTCCACCCGGCCGTCCAGCCCGGCCCGCACGTCCCGGTAGGAGCCCTGCTCCAGCGCGGGCCAGCCGGGCTCCAGCCAGCCCGTCACCGCGTCGACCAGGTCGCCGTTGATGACCTCGCGCAGCCGGCCGCCGCGGTCGCGCAGGCGTACGGTGACCTCTTCGTCCAGCGCCGGGGCGGCCGCGGCCTGGCCGCTCTCGGCCTTGCTCCAGTCGATCAGCGTCCCGGCCACCTGCGCGGCGATCTCGCCCAGCGCCGCCGCCAGCGTGCGGGCCGCGTCGGAGGCGTGCATGCGCGACTCCCCGAGCATCCACTCGCTGGCCGCGACCCGGTCGAGCAGCGAGCGGAGGTCGTCGAGCGCGGTCCTCGCCTGGCCGAGCGCGAGCTGCTCGCGCCACCACGCCTGCGAGCGCCGGAAGAAGACGAAACGGGCGGCGAGCGTGGCGGGGTAGCCGGCGGGCACGTGCAGGGCGTCGAGCAGCGGGTCGGGGCAGATCCGCCAGAGATCGTCGACGAAGGCGGCGCTGCCGATGGGCGCGCTGTGGTCGGCCAGCAGGCGCAGCCGCGCGACCAGCCGCGTCAGGCTCTTGCGTTCGGCCAGCGCCGCCTCCACGTCGGCGCGCAGCTCGGCGGTGATCTCGGCGTGACCCATGCCCGCCGGGGTGGCGAACTTGATCCCGCTCGACGCCAGCCGCTCCCCGGCGTCCTCGTCGGTGTGGTCGATCTGCTCGAAGAGCCGCGCGACGGTGTCGCGGAACTCGGCCAGCGCCCGCCCCGCGGCGACCACCTCATCGACCGCCGCGGCCCTGGCCTGGGCGGCGTGGAAGTAGCCCAAATCCTCCACGGCGCGGGCGGCGCGGTCGAGCTGCCCGGCCGCCCGGCGGTAGAGCCGGTCCAGAGCGCCGTCGGGGACGAGCGCGTCGAGGAGGTCGGCGGGCAGGTCCGCGGCGCCGCTGAGCACCGGCAGCGCGGTGGCCAGCGGCGAGCTGAACGCGGCCGTGTCCTGCTGGACGGGCCCGTCGAAGCGCTCGGCCACCTCGCGGAACGTCTGCGCGAGCACGTCCGCGTCGATCCGGCCGGCCACGATGCGCCAGCCGGGCGAGGCGGTGCCGTACGGGATGTCGCCCAGGCCGCTGACCACCTCGTCGAACACCTCCGGCTGCGTCAGCAGATCGATCAGGACAGGCTCGGCGCTGACGCCGGGGCCGTGCGCCGCCTCTCCGGTGTCGGCGTCCCAGAGGATGCCGCGCGGGTCGCCCACCCACAGCACCCTGCGGCTCTCCCCGTCCAGCGCGGGAGGCAGGCGCAGCCCGGAGCCCACGGCCACGACCAGCACCGATCTGACCAGCCGCGAGCTGAACACCTCCTGCAGCACCCGCTGCCCGGTGGCCAGGCGCTCGGTGTCGGTCACCACCAGGACCCGGGAGCCGAGCCGCGCCGGCTCCTCCTTGCGCAGGTCGAGCACGACGACCATGCTCACTCTCCGATGAGCGCGTCCAGGTCGCGCAGGTTGTAGGCGACGGCCTCGGAGACCCGTTCGAAGGGCAGGTCCAGCGCGGCGGGCAGGGTGTGCGCCCAGAACGCGATGAGCTGGTCGGCCCGGCTGCGCGCGCCCGAGGGCAGCTTGGGCGTCATGATCTCCAGCAGCCCGAGCTGATCGGCCGACATGCCCGTGACGAGGTGGAAGAGCGGGTCGGGCGCGCTGAGCGTGCCCGCCAGGCCGTCGGGCGTGGCGTCCATGAGCTGCTCGCTGACCAGGCTGCGGAACTCCTCGTCGCCGCCGATCACCCACTGCTCGTACGCGCGCAGCATGCTCGGCCACGAGGACGCCTTGCCGTACCCGGTCAGGGGCAGCGTCATCGAGCCGCCCTCGACGTCGATCCTGATCCGCGACGGCGAGGCGGGATCGCCGTCGGCCACGCTGACACGCCCGTTCCAGAGCAGGCAGAGCAGCCGGTGCAGGATGCGGACGCGGTGCGCTTCCGTCGTGGCCAGATAGCCGAAGTCGTAGCCGAGGCGCTGGCGCCACTTGAGGTGGTCCTGGGGCCGTTCGTCGCGCAGCGCGTCGCCCCAGCTGTGCAGGACCTCGCGCAGCTCGCGGACCTGGGTGACGCTCATCGAGGTACGGATCTGCACCACGGTCACCGAGTCGGCGTCGATGTTGCGGTAGTCGGGCATGCCCGGCAGGTCGATCCGGTCCTTCAGGAAGCGCTCCAGATCCGGGTCCTTCGCCGGCGCCGGGTAGGAGACCAGCACCTTCAGCTCGCCCGTGCCATCGGGGGAGAAGCCGCCCGGCACCAGGTCGGCCAGCTTGAGCTGGAACTGGCGCACCTGCGGATCGTCGCCGCGGCCCGAGGCGGCCTGGGCCAGGATGTCGGCCAGCGAGGGCAGCAGCGGCTGCTCGCCCAGCGCGGCGGCCTCGTCCTGGTCCCTGAAGAGCTTCTTCACCTCCAGCTTGAGCCGCTCGCGCACCCAGTCGAGCGCGTCGGCCGGCTTGCCCGTGCGCCAGGCCAGGTCGTAGGCGTGCCGCCAGCCGTCCGCGCCGATCAGCGCGTTGACCACGCCGGCCTCCCCGTCGGTCGGGCGGAGGAGCTGCCGGGCGACGAACACGTCGACGAAGCGGCGGAGCACCGCGTCGTAGAAGGCCTCCGCGCCCGCGGGCGGCAGCAGGTGGTAGACGCCCACGCGGGTCTCGTACAGCTCGCCCGCCCGGCGCGCGAACCGGTCCTGGTCGGCCTCGGCGTGCTCGGCGAACACCTGGGTGAACTCGCGCACCTCGCGGATGAGCTGCTTGCGCCGCGGCTCCCAGCGGGGCATCTGGTCGGCCCACGCCTTGTGCCAGAGCGCCTGGCTGCGCCACAGGTACCAGGCGTCCTGGTCGGCGAGCGACGCCTGGACCCCGGGATCGGCCCACTGCGTCTTGCGCAGCACCCGGTCCCGCATCGACCTGGGCAGCGGGGGCGCCTCGGTCATGTTGTCGTACGGCTTGCGCGGCTGCGCCCTGCGCTGGTCCAGCAGCCCGGCGAAGCCCAGCCGGTCGGCCTCGTGCACGTCGCCGGGCAGCCCGACCACCACCCGCCGCAGCCGGAACGGGTCCACCTGACCCAGCGCTTCGAGCGCGCCGCGCCGCACGTCCATCTCCTGGACCATGACCGGCACGGTGCGGCTGAGCTGCCGGTCCAGCGAGGCCAGGTTGTCCTCCATCGCCCGCATCCGGTTGGCCAGCGACTTCTGGACGGCGGCGGCGCCGGTGACGGCACGGGCCTCCGGCAGCGGCAGCGGCTCGCGGGTGTTCAGGGGCTCCAGGTTGGTGGCGGTGAACATGCGCCGGATCTCGTCGACGTTGCTCTCCGCGGCCCCCGGCGGCACGGCTTCGAGCTGCGTCACCGCGCGGGCCAGCAGCCGCGAGCTGACCAGGTCGGCCAGCTCCTCCACGGGCACGGTCATGGACGAGACGAAGGCCGTGGACACCCCGCGGTTGCCGATGCCGGACGCCGCCGCCACCTCGCGCTCCACGGCCCGGTTGACGAAGTCGTCGGCGAAGGAGGACTCGCCGCGATCCTCCATGCCGCCGCCCGCCTCGCCCGAGGACCGCGGCTGGGTCCCGGCCAGCGACACGATCAGCGAGGCGATCGAGCGGTGCAGGTCGTCCCGTTCGACGCCGGGCGGCATGGTGAACAGGAACGCCGTCTGCACCGTGCCCGTCGGCAGGCGTACCTCGCCCTTGCCCGGGTAGCGCACGCCGAGCTCGCCGATGATGCCCTGCTCGTCGATCTGCGTGCCCGCGTGCGGCGCGTTCTGGTCGTCCACCAGCCGGAACAGGTCCAGCAGGCTGGAGCCGGCGTTCAGCCGGGCCCGCCGGCCGCCGCCCATGCCCTCGGCGAACGCGGACGGCATGACGACCAGCGGATAGATGCGCGCCCTGATGCCGTTGCGGGCCAGGGCGTCGCCGATCAGGTGCAGATAGTCGTAGAAGATGCCGCTGCCGGTGCCGCCCGCCACCGAGAAGGCCACGAACACGTCGCAGCTGCGCCGCAGCCGGCCGCCCAGCGCGGCCAGCTCGCTGCCCGAGTTGGCGATCGAGCCGATGGCGTCGTCGAAGCCCTGCACCACCGGCCCCGGGCCGTGCCGCATCCGCTCGAACAGCGCCGCCCTGGCCACCGTGGGCAGCTGCCCGGCGCCCCGCATCAGCGGCGCGACCAGCGGCTCCTGCTCGCGCGGCGGCAGCCAGTCCTTGACGTGGTCGCTCAGCGTCGCCCGCAGGCTGCGCGCCACCTCCGGGTAGGAGTCGAACTTCGGCACCACGTCGTGGATCAGATGGGCGGTCCGGCCGGCCGCGGGGAGCTCCCGCTCGGTCGGCACCACCCGCCGCCGCGTCCTGCCCAGCTCCGCCTCGTTGAGGTCGACGTAGACGAACTGCAGGCACGAGGGCAGCTCGTACGGCTGGTAGTTCTGCCAGCTGAAGTTCCTGATCAGGTCCATTCCGTCCGGACCGCACAGCTCGTCCCGCAGCCGGCGCTCCAGCTCCACCCCGACCCGGCAGCCGGTGCCGCCGAGCCCCACGAACATCATCGGATCGAAGATCCTCATGCGCCCCTCACATCACAAAAGGTCGTCACCGGGCATCGGTCTATGGGTCCTGCTCGGGTGCGGCTCCCGCGCGCCGTACCCGGGTTGCCCGGGGTGCCCGGGTTGCTCCGCGCCCTTGGCCCGGGCGTCGTCGACGCCGAGGAACAGGCCGCCGGGCAGCGCGACGGGCCGTCCCGGGCGTAGCGGATCCAGCTCCCGTCCCGACGGATCGCGGACCAGGACGGTCTGGCCGCCGCCGCGCCTCGCGGTGTAGCCGGTGCCGAACGTCCTGGTCAGGCGGCCGTTGCCGATCTCGAAGGTGAACTCGGGCCCCTCGCCGAGCGGCGCCTGCATCTTGCTGATGTACGGCTCGCCCGGCCGCTCGTACAGGTAGAAGGTCAGCTCGCTCGGGTCGGCCACCCTGAGCCGCGCCCGCCGCCTGACCAGCAGGAACCCGAGGATCGCGGCCATGACCAGGACGATGGCCAGGAGGATGAGCAGCAGCCGTTGCCACAGCGGGGCCGGCGGCTGCACGTCCACGTCCACGAACTCCTCGGCCACCACCTGCCCGGCCGCGTCGAGCACCTGGATCAGGCCGCCGACCTGGCCCTGGGGAGCGTCCGCGCCGACCCGGAGCCTGATGCCGTGCGCGGAGGTCCCCGCGGGCGCCGTCAGCCGCTGGGCCGAGAGGCTCACCGGCCCCTGGGCGTCGAGCAGCCGCAGGCCGAGCTGCGCGGGCTCGGCGTCGTTGGTCACGCGTACGGTGCCGGCGACCTCGCCGCCCGGCTCCACGGTGGCCGAGTCGAGCTGCACCTGGGCGCGCAGCCGGTCGGCCGGCCCGGCGATGCGGGTCTCGTACGGGCGCTCGTCACCGGCCACGCCCGGCCCGCTCACCTTGCCCAGGAAGGACAGGGCGCCGGTGGCCGAGGCGGGGATGGCGATCCGGCCGGAGTATTCGCCGTCGTTCGCGGCCCGGTCCGTGCCGTCGCCGGCGTCGCGCAGGTCGAGCGGCAGCTCCTGGAAACCCGCGCCGGACATCCGCGCGGTGAAGCGCAGGCCCTCCAGCGCCGCCGGATCGGTGATCGTGCCCGTCCTGGTCTGCAGCCGCAGGCGCACGGTCACCTGCTCGCCGGGTCGCGGCCTGGGGTTGCTCAGGGAGATCGAGGCCCGCAGCGCGCCCTGCCAGACGACCGTCGCGCTGACCTCCTGGCGGTCGGCGCCGGCGGGCGACTTGAGCTGGACCCGCCACCGGCCGGGCACCGGGTTGCGGATGCGCAGCGACTCCACCGGCCCCGCCTCGCCGGCCGCCTGGAACGTCGAGTCGTTCTGCTCGCCCTGCTTGGGCACCTGATTGCCGTCGGGGTCGAAGTAGGTGACCTGGATGCGCTTGTCGCGCTTGACCACCACGATCGAGCCGTCGGTCGCGATGATCGGGATGTTGACGTGCAGATCGACGGTGGCGCCCGCGTCGAGCGAGTCGGTCACCGGCTGCTCGATGCCCGCGCACCTGGCGTAGGCGAACGCCTCCAGCAGGGAGCGCACCACGTCCGCCGAGCTCGCGACCACCCGGGCGCGCGGCGTGGCCGATGCCTGGTCGCCGCAGGGCTGCCGCCAGCCGCCCGCGGCGAAGGCGTCGAGACCGGACTTGTCGGCCGCGCCGAAGCCGAGCGGCCAGATCTGCACCCGCGCCTTCTCGGCGTCCTTCAGGCTGCGGTCGATCTGCGCCTGGGCGTTGCGGTTGCGGGCCTGCGGATCGGCGCCGTATTGAGGGCTGTTCCTGACGTCGAGCACGCCGTCGGTCAGCAGGAACACGATCTTGGCCCGCTGCTGGTCGTCGGGCTTGTTCATGATGTCGAGCGCCTGCTCCACCGCGGCGGCGTGGTCGGTGTCGCCGCCCTCCGCGCTGTCGCGCCGGTGCAGCTTGTCCACGCACCGGCTCAGCGACTCGCGGTCCTGCGCGGTCTCGACCCCGGTCAGCGGGCAGACGATGTCGACGGCGGACTGGCCGGGGCCGTTGGAGCTGCCGAACCCGACCACGGCCACCTGCGACTGCGGCGAGAGCTCGCTGAGCGCGATGAGCTGGGAGGCGGCGCGTTCGCGGGCGACGTCCGGCTCGGTGAGGCTGCCTGATTCGTCCACCAGGATCACGACGCGGACGGGCTTGACGGCGGAGGGCTCAGGGGCGCGGGCAGGCGTGGGTAAAAGCGCTGCCGAGGCGGTCACGGCCAGCGCGAAAAGGGCACTGAGGGATGAAGTGACGTGCACATTTCCTCACAGTCGCTGTTTGCTTACTCGCAAAACGGAGAGAGGCCCTGAGAAGTTTCTGCCGCCATTCTGGTCATGTCTTGCATGGGTTTGAGCATGCCCGCAATTTACCTAAGATGCCACATCTGCCGGAGATCCTAAAGCGCGAAAATGCCGCTGCGCTGAAATAAGGGCAGGCATCTATTTCACATATGTCACTTATTTCCCATAAACCACAGACCGGACATATCGGTATTTATCGGTGTTTGACAGGGAGTCAGCTATGCAGATCGGGGTCGTTTTCCCGCAGACCGAGCTGGGCGCGGACGCGGGCGCGGTGCGCGCCTATGGGCAGGGGGTCGAAGAGCTCGGGTTCCGGCACGTGATGGTCTTCGACCACGTCGTCGGCGCCGACCCGGCTATCCACCAGGGCTGGCAGGGCCCTTACGACGTGCGGACCACGTTCCACGAGCCGATGGTGCTCTTCGGCTATCTCGCCGCGCTGACCTCGCTGGAGCTCGTCACCAGCATCATCATCCTGCCCCAGCGGCAGACGGTGCTGGCGGCCAAGCAGGCGGCCGAGGTCGATCTGCTGACCGGCGGCCGGTTCAGGATGGGCGTGGGGCTGGGCTGGAACCAGGTCGAGTACGAAGCGCTCGGCCAGGACTTCGCCACCCGGGGCAAGCGCGTCGAGGAACAGGTCGAGCTGATGCGCCGGTTGTGGACCGAGCCGTCGGTCACGTTCGAGGGCGGCTTCGACCGGGTGACGGGAGCGGGACTCGCGCCCCTGCCGATCCAGCGGCCGATCCCCGTCTGGTTCGGCGCGCAGTCGCCGGCCGCCTACCGCCGCGCGGGGCGGCTGGCCGACGGCTGGTTCCCGCAGTGGTCTCCCGGGCCGAAGCTGGACGAGGCCCGGTCGATGGTCGAGGAGGCCGCCGCGCAGGCCGGGCGCGACCCCGCCACGCTCGGCATGGAGGGCCGGGCCCCGTGGCGGGGCGACGCGGAGGAGCTGGACGACCTGGCCCGCCGGTGGCGGGAGTCCGGGGCCACGCACCTCGCCATCGACACCATGAGGGCGGGGCTGGGCTCGGTGGACGCGCATCTCGGCGCGCTGGAGACCGTGGCCGGCACGCTCGGCCTGCGCAAGGGCTGAGCCTGGCCGCTCGGTCTGCGCAAGGGCTGAGGCCGGCCGCTCGCGCTCGGTCTGCGCAAGGGCTGAGCCTGGCCCTCCGGAGACCGGGTCAGAGCGAGACCACGTCGCCGGTGGCCAGGGCGCGCAGGTGGTCCAGCATGTCGCGGGGCGTGTCGGCGAGCGGCTGGAGGCAGACGTGGTCGGCGCCGGCGTCGAGGTGGGCGCGTACCCGCTCGATGATCGTCTCCGGGTCGCCCCAGGCCACGACGGCGTCCACCAGCGCGTCGCTGCCCCCGTCCGCCAGGTCGGCGTCGTCCCAGCCGAGATCGCGCAGGTTGCTCGCGTAGTTCGGCAGGGCCAGGTAGAGCGACATGAACCGGCGGGCGGTCCGCCGCGCGCGCTCGGGGTCGGTGTCGAGCACGACCGTCTGCTCCGGCGCCAGCAGCGGATCGGGGCCGAGGACCGCGCGAGCGCGCGCGGTGTGCTCGGGGGTGACGAAGTACGGATGGGCGCCCTCGGCCCGCTGCGCGGCCAGCTCCAGCATCTTGGGGCGCAGCGCCGCCAGCAGCCGGGGCGCGCGTTGCGGCAGCGGCCCGGCGTACTCGGTCGCGTCCATGGCGTCCAGGTATTCGCGCATCGCGGTCACCGGCTTGCGATAGTCGTGCCCGCGCGCCGACACCAGCGGCGCGTGACTCACGCCCAGCCCTAGCAGGAACCGCCCGTCGTACGCCTCCGCGAGAGCGTTCGCGCCGTTCGCGGCGGCGGTGGCGTCGCGGCCCCAGATGCTGGCGATCCCGGTGCCGACCATCAGCCGCTGCGTCGCGCCGAGCAGGATCGCCGAATGGGTCAGCGCCTCCTTGCCCACCGGAGTCTCGCCGACCCACAGCGTCGTGAAGCCCAGCGACTCGATCTCGGCGGCCGCCTCCCGCTCGAACGCGGCGGACTCCGCGCTCAATGTGCTGTTCCAGACCCCGACTCGCCCCATGCGCCGCTTCAGCGCCGTGACATCGATGCTCGGACCGGGCATCTCACCTCACCGCCTCGATACGACCTGTCACCGCAGGTCACTGGACTCGCATGAGCACCATACGCAGCTCAGCGCCAGGGCACGGTCACGACTTGCCGTGTTCTCCGGGTCACGTGCATTTACCGGCGAGCCAGGTCTTGTACTCCTTCGTGTAGTTCGTCATGACGCTCTTCGGGCCCCCGTCGAGCACGGCCTGCCACTGGGGCGTGTTGCCGGTCCAGGCGGGCGGCGGCTCCTCCCAGGCCACGCTGTCGGTCCAGCGGGCGGCGGATCCCTTGAGCAGCCCCGGGTGACGAGTGGCGAGCTGGCCCTGGATCCAGGCGTCCTGCGAGTAGACCAGGATCTGCTGCGTGCCCTGGCGCTCCTTGATCGGGTCCGAGATCTCCTTCCAGGCGGCCGCGGCGTAGGCGGCGTCGGACAGGACGGCCTTCGTCTCCGGCTTGATCTCCAGGAGGGCGACCAGGCCCTGGGACCGTACGTGATCCAGCCACTGCCGCAGCGTGTAGACCTGCTCGCCCTGGTACGGTCCGCGGGCTATGCGCCGGGCCTGGAGGTTGTCCGCACCGGCCGTCCACCAGAGGCCGGTGATGAGGCTGTTGGCGCCCGTCAGGCCGTTGGTGGAGGTGTTGTGCCACATCACGGCCTTGGTGCCCTGCTTGGTGAGCTGGACGTCGCCCTCCACGCCCTGGGCGCCCCAGGCCTTCTGGTCGTTCACGCCGCGCGGGTGGTTGGGCTGGCGTACCTGGTCCCTGGTCCAGGCACTGGCGCCCGTGGGATAGCCGCCGTGGCCGAACACCAGCGGGCAGGCGGGCAGGCGGGCCGCCGCCGCGGGCGCGACCGTTCCCACGGCGGTCAGGGCCGCCATCGCCACCGTGAGTGCCGCCTTCATCGTCATTCGTCGCATCCCATCCGTGAACACCGATCGAAGAGCTGAGCAGGAGGCAGGCTATGGGTCGCGCCGATCACGATCAACCGCGCGCTACTTTGGGGGCATGCTCCCCGATCTTGGAGGAATCACCTCTGACGAGTCCTACGCCGTCCTGCGCAACGACCCCGCGTTCTGGGAGCCGTGGGCGCGGCGCGCTGCTCGCCGCCGCGCTCCGGGCCGCGAACTGGCCGGTTTCCCGCACCTTTCCTGAGGAGATGCTCGTTTACACCTTGCTGCATGACTTCGAGGTGTTCGAGGGGCCGCTGCCCGATCTGAGCGGCGTCGCGGACCTGGGTGAGCTGGCGCGGCTGCTGTGGGACGTCTCCGACGCCCGCTTGGGATAGCCCGCTCGGGATGGCGCGCTTGGGATAGCGCGGCCCTGTTCGCGGCCGGTGCCGGCAAGATCCGACACGCCCGGCGGCGTTCGTCCGGGCGAGGGGCTGCGGGGAGTAGGGTGCGGGCAAAACCGGCGAAGGCGGGAGATCCTCCTCATGAGTGATGTTTCGGGTGCCCCACGGATCGACACGACGCGGCCGCACTCGGCCCGGGTGTGGAACTGGCTGCTGGGCGGCAAGGATCACTACGCCGTCGACGTGGTGGCCGGCGAGAAGATCTGCACGGTCTTCCCCGGCATGATCGACATCGCCCGCCAGTCGCGCTACATGCTCGCCCGCGTGGTCCGCCACCTGGCGGGGGAGGCGGGGATCACCCAGTTCCTCGACATCGGCACCGGGCTGCCGACCGTCGACAACACCCACGAGGTCGCTCAGCGGGTCGCGCCCGCCTCCCGCATCGTGTATGTCGACAACGACCCGCTCGTGCTGGCCCACGCCCAGGCGCTCCTCGTCGGCACCCCTGAGGGCGCGACCGCCTACATCCAGGCCGACGTCCGCGATCCGGCGGGCATCCTGAGCAAGGCCGCCGAGACGCTGGACTTCAGCCGCCCCGCCGCGCTCATGCTCATGGGCATCATGGGCCTGGTCAGTGACGACGAGCAGCCGCGCGCGATCGTCCGCGAGCTGATGGCGGCGCTCCCGCCGGGCAGCTACCTGGCCCTGTACGACGGCTGCGACCTCGACCCCGCCTACGTCACGGCGATCCGCAGCTACAACGCGGCCAGCGGCGCGGTGCCCTACACGCCGCGCGGCATCGCGCAGATCACGGGGTTCTTCGACGGCCTGGAGCTGCTGGAGCCCGGCATCGTGACGGTCTCGCGGTGGCGCCCGGACCCCGGGCCGTGGGACGAGCCGCCCATCGTGGCCTGCGCGGGCGGCGTCGCCATAAAGCACTGACCCGGCCGGGCGGCGGGCGCGCGGGCGGTGCGGCTGGGGATGGCGAGCTTGCGGGTGGGGTCGCCGGGGGACGCCGAGCCGACCGGGCTGCTGGCAGGATGTCGGCCATGGTGTCGATCTCCCCGGACGAGCCCGTGCGCGCGGCCGTGACACTCGGCGGCCGGCAACTGTCCTACCTCGACTTCGGCGGGCCGGGGCCGGTGCTGTTCGCGTTGCACGGCCACTTCGGCGAGGCGCGCACCTTCGCCGGCTTGGCCCGCGCGCTGGCCCCCGAGTGGCGGGTGATCGCCCTCGACCAGCGGGGGCACGGCCGTTCCGATCGCCCCGCCGACTTCACCAGGGAGGGCTACGTCCAGGACGCCGCCGGTGTCCTGAGCCGGCTCCGCCTCGGACCGGTGACCGTCCTGGGCCACTCCCTCGGCGGCGTCAACGCCTACCAGCTCGCGGCGCGGCATCCGTACCTGGTCGATTCCCTGATCGTCGAGGACATCGGGGCCGAGGTCGCGGGCGACCTGTCCTTCTGCCTGTCCTGGCCGCACCGGGCGCCCACCCGCACCGCGCTGGTCGAGCGGCTCGGAGAGGCCGCGCCGTACCTCGTCGACGCCATCCGCGAGCACGCCGACGGCTGGGGCCTGGCCTTCCGCCCCGGCGACATGGTCGCCTCACAACAGGAGCTGAACGGCGTCCACTGGATCGACTGGCTCGCCAGCGCCTGCCCCGCCCTGCTGGTCAGGGGCACCCGCAGCGGTGTGCTGAGCGCCGAGCACGCGCGCGACATGGCCGCCCGCCGCCCGGACACCCGGCTCGCGGAGCTCGTCACCGGGCACACCGTCCACGAGAGCGACCCGGCCGGATTCGCCGCGATCGTCCGCAGCTTCCTCCTGCACTCCCGCTGAACTTCCGCCCGTGGGTGCGTGCGGCCTGGCCGGAGCGCACCGCCGCGTGCGTACCTGCTCACCCCGGGACGGTGGCTCGCCGCCCTCGACCGGCGTCACAGACCGCCCGAAACCTCCAGTACGGCCCCGGTGACGTACGACGCCTTGTCCGACAGCAGCCACGCGACCGCCTCGGCGATCTCCTCGGGCTTGCCGGGACGGCCGAGCGGCACACGTTCGGCGACCCGCCAGGCTCGGTCGGGCTCGCCCGCCCGGGCGTGGATCGTGGTGTCGATGGTCCCGGGGGACACGGCGTTGACCCGCACGCCGGGTGCCAGCTCCTTGGCCAGGCCGGTCGTCATGGTCTCGACGGCCGCCTTGGTCGCGGCGTAGGCGACGTACTCGCCGGGCGAGCCGGTACGGGCCGCCACCGAGGACACGGTGACGATCGAGCGCCCTGACAGCCGGGCCCACCGCCGCGCGGCCTCCCGGCACAGGCGCAGCGGAGCCACCAGGTTCACCTCCACGAGGCGGCGCAGGTCGTCGTCCTCCAGGGCGGTGAAGGGGCCGAGCCGGCCTGTGACACCGGCGTTGTTCACCAGCCCCGACACCTCGCCCAGCGACTCGGCCAGATCGAACAGGCGGGACGGCGCGTCCTCCGCGGTGACGTCCAGGCGGACGCCGCGCACCCGCGAGCCGAGCCGCTCCTCGATCTGGGCCGCCTCCTCGTCCGAGCCGGAATGCGTGAAGACCACGCCCAGACCGTCGGCGTGCAGCCGCTCGACGACGCTCCTGCCGATCCCCCGCGAACCGCCGGTGACGATCACGATCACGTACGTGCTCCTTGCGTCGATCCCGCGGCCCTCGATGGCGGGGACCGCGGCCACCCTGCCCAGCCCGCCGGGAGCCGCACCGCAAGTGATCGTCTCATGGCACCTCGGGACCGGCGACGGCCGTACCGCCTCGACCGCCGCCCGAGCCGCCCGCCCGGCGGGATACGGCCATTCCTGAACGATTGTGCTTCGGGGGAGCCCGCGCGCCGGGACCCACGGGAGGTTCGTTATCGTCTGTCAGCCCGGCCAAGAGGACCCTTCGAGGACGACAGGACGATGCCATGCCCGACCTCATCGAACTGAGCAGGCGGTCCGCCCTGGCCACCGCGGACCTGGTGGCCACGATCAAGCCCGCCGACCTGGACCGGCCCACGCCCTGCGCCGGCTGGGCCATCCGCGACCTGCTCGAACACCAGATCGCCCAGAACCACGGCTTCGCCTTCGCCGCCACGGGCGAGCGGTCCGAGCTGGAGAGCTGGCAGCCGCGGCCGCTCGGCGACGACCCGGTGGCCGAGCACACCGCGTCGGTCCAGGCCGTGATCGACGCCTTCGCCGCCGCCGGGGTGCTGGAGCGGCGCTTCCACCTGCCCGAGGTACGCGACGGCGGCCCCTTTCCCGCGGCGCAGGCGATCGGCTTCCACTTCATCGACTGCGTGGTGCACGGCTGGGACTTCGCCAAGGCGCTCGGCGTGCCGCCCAACGTGGACGCCGACCTCGCCGAGGCGGCGCTGCCGCTGACCGAGCAGGTGCCCGACTCGCCGGCGACGCGTGGTCCCGGACGGGCGTTCCTGTCCGGGGTGGCGGCGGGCGACGGGGCCGCGGCACTGGACCGGGTGGTGGCGATGCTGGGCCGCTCACCCGCCTGGACGCCACCCGCCTGAAACCGGACACCGCCGGAACGCCACCGGCCTGACACCGGGCACCGGCCTCACGCCGCCGGTCGGCACGGCGTGGCCCGGGTCGCCACGCCGAGCCGGTGGGCCTGGATCGGGTCGTCCGGGCGAGCCGACGCGGTAGTTGACTTAGAGTGCGCTCAAGGTCTTAGTGTCGGATCAACCGGCCCTTCGATCGGCGAAGGTCTCACTGTGGAAGGAGGCCGGCGTGAAGCTCGGCGTCCACATGATGCGGTTCGATCACCCTCAAGGCACGAACGTGCTCGGGCTGGAACTGGCAGCCGCCGGCGCGGCGGCCGAGGCGGCGGGCGTGAGCTGGCTGTCGGTGATGGACCACCACTTCCAGATGGAGCACGTCGGCGGCCCTGAAGAGCCGATGCTGGAGTGCTACACCGCCCTGGGCTACCTGGCCGCCCACACCACGACCGTGCGGCTCGGCGTGCTCGTCACCGGCGTGACCTATCGCCACCCCGGCATCCTGGCGAAGATCGTGACCACGCTGGACGTCCTGTCCGGCGGCCGGGCCACGCTGGGGCTGGGCGCGGCCTGGTACGAACGCGAGCACCGCGGGCTCGGCGTCCCGTTCCCGCCACTGGCCGAGCGGTTCGAGCGGCTGGAGGAGACGCTGCGAATCTGCCGGCAGATGTGGGATCCCGCCGACGACGGGCCCTTCGAAGGCGCCCACTACCGCCTTGCCGAGACCCGATGCGTACCGGCTCCGGTGAGCACCCCGTACCCCGAGATCATGATCGGCGGCGGCGGTGAGCGCAAGACGCTGCGGCTGGTCGCCCGCTACGGCGACGCGTGCAACTTCATCGGCCCCTCTCACGCGGAGCTGGCGCACAAGCTCGACGTGCTGCGCGCCCACTGTGACGACGTGGGGCGCGACTACGCCGGCATCCGCAAGACGGTGCTCTACCTGGGCGACGTGCTGTCCGACGACGACCTCAAGGTCTTCACCGAGGACGTGGCCGAGTACGCCAGGCTCGGCGTCGACACCGTGATCCTGCGACCGCCCACCGGCGCCGTGTCCGAGTGGATCGAACGCGACGTGGCCCCCGCCGTCCGCCGCGTGGCCGACGTCGGCTGAGAGCCCACCCCAGGCAGCCCCGTGGCCGACCTCGGCTGAGACCCCGCCACAAGCCGACCCCCGCTGAGACCCCCGCCACCGGCAGCGGCGGGGGAGCCGGGCGTCAGCGCGTCGGATCCTGGCCTTCCGGTGCGACCTCGTCTTCCTCAGGCGACAACGGCGGCGGCTCGGCAGGCGATGAGGCGCCGGCGCTCGCCTCGGGCGCACTCCGGCTGGGCTCGGGCGAAGGAGCGCCGGAAGGCGTGAGCGTGCTCGCGGGCGCGGGTGTGGCCGCCGGTGCGCCGGTCGTCGCCTTGGGGGCCGGGATCGAGCTGCGGGAGTCCGCCGCGGACGGGGTCGCGACCGGCCGGTCCGGCGGCACCCGTACCGGATGTTCCGCACGTTTGTCGCGCCTGACCAGGGGCTTGTCGCGCTCGGCCTTCTTCGCGGGCTGGCCGGCGATCTGGTCGGCCACGGTCCGGCCGGCCACGCCCTGGTAGGCGAGGATGCTCCCCATGCTCACGCCGAACACCAGCACGGTCACCGCGGCCACCCGCGCCCACTGCAATCTCCTGCGCGGCGCCTTCGCCGGCGCCGCGACCAGCGTGGACGCGCCGCCGTCGGCTCCGGCGACCTGCCCGCGCCAGGCGGTCACCGTGTGTTCCTTGACCTTGTCGCCGGTGCGTTTCAGATAGTGCGAGTAGACGGAGGTCCCGACGGTGGTGCCCGCGCTCATCAGCGCGGCGCCGATCACGGTGCCCGACACGCCGAGGTAGGAGGCCGCGACCGCGGCGGTGACCGCGGCCAGGGCGCTTCCCACGATCTGCGGCCCGGTCAGCTCGAACTTCGGCTGCTCGCCGCTCATTCTCGAATCAATCCCATCTGATAGGTACGTGGACACGAAGCCGTGCTCGTGAATCCGCCGGAGGTTGGATGCAGGAATCGCGTTCTGAATCCATCAGCGAACGTCCATGAACGACTAAAGAGGCGCGCATCGGGACCCGCCGCGCGTGAGGCCACGCCGTGGGCGAGATCCCAGGCCCGGCCGGACTTACCTGACCGGCGAACCTGGACCGCGATCGCCCGGACGGTGGACGCGGCGTACGAGGTCAGCGCACAGTCGGGAAGGCGCTGAACCACACCACCGCGAAACCAGCCGACACCAGGCACTCTCGCGGTGTTTTCGATGGATTCATCGGCGTGAGTCTAAGTTCGTCGGCAGAAGTCCATCGGCAGGCCCGCCGCCCACCAGGACAGACCTTTGCCGCACCGATCACGATGCTTGGCCCGGGGCAGGTTTGCCGGACGAAGATCCGCAGCGTCCTGCCCTCCGCCGGGACGACGTGATTGGCTGGCCGGTGTGCAACATGAATCGGACGAGGCGCGCGTGGAAGCCGCCACCGGTCAGGACCGGCCGGACGGCTTCCCCGTCCCTTTCGTGGTGGTCGCGCTGATCGCCTCCGCGGGCGGGCTGGACGCCCTGACCAGGGTGCTGGCCACGCTGCCCGCGAACCTGCCCGCCGCGATCCTGGTCGCGCTGCACCAGGATCCCCGCATGGTGAGCCAGCTGACGGGGCTGCTCGCCCGGCACACCGCCCTGCCGGTCGAACTCGCCACCGACAGGGCGTTCATCCGGCCGGGAACGGTCACGGTCGTCCCACCGGGCAAGCATCTGCTGGTCACGGCGGAGACCCGCGTCGGGCTGATCGAGACCGGCGCGCTCCCGCCGGCCCGGCCCTCGGCGGACCTGCTGCTGGCCACGCTGGCGGTCACCTGCGGCCCGCGCGCGCTGGCCGTCATCCTCACGGGCATGGGCCACGACGGCCAGGCCGGGGCCCGCGCCATCGCCCATTGCGGCGGCACCGTCTTCGCCCAGGACGAGCTCAGCTCCAAGTTCTTCGCCATGCCCTCGGCCGCCATCAGCACCCACCTGGTCAGCCAGATCCTGCCCCTGGACGACATCGCCGCGGCGATCTCCGCCCATATCGCCAGGACCTGACGCCGCGCGTGAGGTGCGGATACGTGGGCAGGGTCCTTCGTGACCGCGCCTTCGAGCGCTCGGCAACCACGGGGACGCTGACATGACCGCAACACCTGGGCCGTACCGGCCGGACAGATCTGACGACGCCGTCCAGTCCGATTCGCCGAACCCGACGATCGAAACCGAGGTCGAACGCATCAAGGAGCCGGCCAGGCTGCTGCGGGTGACCGCCATGGCCCGCTCGCTGCTCGACGAGGCCCGCGGGCTGCCTCTCGACGAGCATGCCCGCGATCAGCTGGGACGCATTCACGCGCGGGCCGTCGAGGAGATCGCCGAGGCGGTGGCGCCGGAGCTCCGGGAAGAGCTCGCCCGCCTGCTGCCCCCGCCGTCCAGCCCGCTCAGCCAGACGGAGATCCGGATCGTGCACGCCCAGCTGGTCGGCTGGCTCGACGGCGTCTTCCAGGGAATCCGTACCGGCTTGAGCCTCCAGCAGGCCGTCCACCCGAACCTGCCACGCCAGGCCCCTCCCACCGGAGGCCCCGAGACCGGCCAGTACCTCTGAACCCGCCCGCCTGAACGTGCTCACCGACCTACGGGCGCACTCGCAGGTCGGCGAAGAGGGCGCGATGGTCGGACCCCGGCAGGTCGTGCACCTGTACGCCCACGGCCCAGGCACGGGAGTCCGTCAGCACATGGTCGATGGCCACCAGCGGCGGCAGCCCGCGCCCCTTCGGCCAGGTCGGGACGAGGCCGCGCCCGGTGGCCGCCGCCGCGTCCGTGTAGCCGGTGGACAGCAGCTCACGGAAGACGGCATGGTCGAGGGTCGCGTTGAAGTCGCCCGCGAGGACCCGCGGCGGCCCCGTGGCGGGCGCGGGCGGCAGTGTGGCGATCCCGGCCTCCCACTCCGGCACCGTCGAGGGCACGGGCGCGACCGGGTGCACCACCACGACCTCCACGGGCGAGCCTCCGGGCAGGGCCACCTCGGCCACCGGCATGTGGTGCCCGACCGGCTTGAACAGGCCGGTCCGCGCGGTCAGGGGGTGGCGCGCGTACACGCCGCTGCCCTCGGGCCCGCGGAACTCCGGCTCGCTGATCTGGTACGGCAGCAGCGTCCCCAGCCCGGCCGCCGCCAGCCGGTCACGGGCCGACCACGTCAGCTCCTGCACGCTCAGCACGTCGACGTCGAGCTTGCGCACGAGGTCGACGATGACCGTCGCGTCCCCGCGCCCGCCGTTGAGATTGGCGGTCAGCATCCGCAGGCTCCGGCCCTCCACGGCGGACGCCTCCGTCGCCTGCCCACCGACTGCAGACGCCCCCGCCGCAGCGGTGTCAGCGTCGGCCTCGGTCCCAGCGCTGCTCCCGGTGCCAGCGGCGGTGGCGCTGTCAGTGCCAGCGCTGGTGCCAGCGCTGGTGCCAGCGCTGGTGCCAGTGCCGGTGGCGGTGCCGGTGCCGGTGGCGGTGGCGGTGCTCGGATCAGGCGCGGTGCCGGGGCCGGTGCCACCCACCGCACGCGGCACCACGAGCCAGGCGAGGCTGAGGCAGACCGCCAGCATGATCGCGATCGTCACCCGCTTCCGCGCCACGACCGCGATCGCCAGCACGATCAGCGCCGCGATCGCGAAATAGGGCGTGAAGGAGACCATGGGCACCAGGAACACGCCTTGTTCCAGCCCGCCGACCCGCACCGCCGTACCCAGCGCGAACAGCCCGGCCACCCCGGCGAGCAGGCGCGCGCCCCACACCCGGCGACGCCGCCGCAGCGGCCGCGCCGTCTCCGTTTCTTGTTGCACCAGCACGGCCGCCAACCCTAGACGGCCATCCTTAAACGAAGATGAGGATGACGCGCAGTTAGCGTTCCCATGGCCTGGACTTCAGTCCGCCCTCACCACCGGCACGGCGACCGGCCTCGCGACCGGCACCGCGACCGGCACCGGCGGTGGCTCGGAAGGCCCGGGTCGTCGCCCGTTCGGCCCGCAGGCTTCGCACCTTCGCCGGCCTGGGAAACTGGGTGGAGGTCTGATCGGCGGAGGAGGCGTGTGGACGAGAGCGTGTCGCTGGCCCAGCTTGCCCACCGGCTGGAAGAGGTGGTGGGGGAGCTGCGCGGCATCCCCGTGGACGTCGAGCGACTGGAGGACAACGAGCTCGTCAGGCAGCGGATCGCGCAGGCCGCCCGTTCGGCCCGTGAGCTGCGCGCCATGCATCCGGTGGGCTCGTCGGAGCAGGGCCGCGAAGAGCAGAAGAGCCGGCGCAGCGTGCTCGACGCCCTCAGGCACGGCCTGGCGATGCGGACGATCATCCACGCGAGCGTGCTCGACGACCCGCGCAAGGCGGCCCGGATCAGGGAGCTGCATGCGGCCGGCGACCTGCACCGCGTCGTCGACGAGCCGATCCAGCAGCTGCTGGTCTTCGACCGGGCGGTGGCATTCCTCCGGGTCACGCCCGTCGTGTACGCGCCCGGCGCCCTGGTGATCAGGCAGCAGAGCCTGATCACCACGCTCATCGACCTGTTCGAGCAGACCTGGGCCAGGGCCAGGGAGGTCACCGAGCCGACCCACCGGCTGACGGCACGCGAGCGGGAGGTGCTCGCGCTGATCGCGGAAGGGCGTTCCAACAGCGCCATCGCCCGCGCCCTGTCGATCACGGAGGCGGCCGTCGGCAAGCATGTGGCCGGCGTGTTCGCCAAGCTCGAGCTGCCCGCTACGGCGGACGACAACCGGCGGGTGCTGGCGGTGCTCGCCTACCTGCGCGGCACCGTGAGATAGCGGTACGGGCTCGTTGTGGGGTAGTGCCAGGGCGACCTCGTACTCGCCCCAGCCCCCATGCGCCCGGCCCCCGCCGCACCCTTGAATACTGTCATGCAACGAATGACTGGATTGCTGATCGGCGCGATCTTCGGCGCGGTGTTCGTCGTCGTGAACGCCCAGAGCCCGCTGAACGGCCTGACCGTGAACCTCCTGCGGGTCGCCGCCTGCCTCGGGGCCGCGAGCGTCGTCGCCATGTGGTTCGCCGCGGCGCGGAAGGGGCGGTCCGCCGAGGGCGCGGGGCAGAACATGTTCGGGAAGGGTTACCTGGTCGTCGTCGCCGCTGAGGCGATCCTGTTGTTCGGCGGGATCCGGGTGCTGGCCGCCGTGGAAAGCCCGGAGCAGGCCAACGTGGCGTGGGTGGCGTTCGTGGTCGGCGTGCACTTCATCGTGCTGGCGCCGATTTGGCAGGATCGGGGCATCGCCGTACCCGGTGTGGTTCTCTCCCTGCTCGGCGCCGCCGGGCTCGTGCTGGCCGCGGCGGGCGCCGTCACCTGGGTGCCGCTCGTCAGCGGGGTGCTGTCCGGAGCGGTGCTCCTGACCGGCGCCGTCGCCTTCGGCTGGCGGACAGTCACGGCAGCCTGAACGGGCCCAGAAGGGCAAGCCCAAAGGAGACCCAGAAGGCAGGTCTAGCAGGTAGCCGGAAACGGGCGTAGGAACGGGTGCGAATGGGTGCAGAATTCGAGGGCCCGCCACGGTGAGCCGACCGATGAGTTTCGCCGCTCTCGCCGGTCTACATGGCAAACGTCCAGAAGGAGCGACCACATGACCGAGCCCAAGACCCACACTCTCGAAGTGCCCGGCGCCACCCTGCACTACGACGTCAGAGAGGGCGGCGCGAGCGACGGGCCGATCCTGCTGATGATCGGCTCGCCGATGGACGCCACCGGGTTCGCCACTCTGGCGGGGCACTTCGGCGACCGTACAGTGGTGACCTACGACCCGCGGGGGATCGGGCGCAGCGAGCGGACCGACGGCGTCGCCGAGTCGACGCCCGACCTGCACGCCGACGACCTGGACCGGCTGATCGCCGCGCTCGGCGGCGGGCCGGTGGACATCTTCGCCAGCAGCGGGGGCGCCGTCAACGGGCTGGCGCTGGTGGCCCGGCACCCGGAGCGGGTCCGTACGCTGGTGGCGCACGAGCCTCCGGCCGCCCAGACCCTCCCCGACCGCAAGGAGGCGCTGGCCGCGGTGGTGCACATCCGCGAGACGTACGACCGCGACGGGTTCGGCGCGGCGATGGCGAAGTTCATCGTGATCACCAGCCTGCGAGGCGACATCCCGGCCGATTTCGCCGACCTGCCCACGCAGAGCCCGGCGGACTTCGGGATGCCCACCGAGGACGACGGCTCCCGTGACGACGCGCTGTTCAGGCAGAACCTCATCACCTGTACGCACTACGAGCACGACTTCGAGGCGGTGCGCGCGGCGCAGACCCGCGTCGTCGTCGGCGTCGGCGTCGAATCGGAGGGGGAGATGGCCTGCCGTTCGGGCGCGGCGGTCGCCGAGCGTCTCGGCACGAAGCCCGTCGTCTTTCCCAGCGGTCACGGCGGTTTCCTCGGCAACGAGTTCGGCATGCCGGGCGACCCGGACGCCTTCGCCGTCACGCTCCGCCAGGTCCTGAACGGGTAAGCAGCCCGCGACGTACGACGTGTCCCCTCCGAAGTACCGCGACGTATGGCGTGTCCCTGCTCCGAAACACCGGGGCGAGCGGGGACACGTCGTTTTCGCATGTGCGCGTGAGCGGAGCAGTGCGGCATGAGGGCGGGGGCCTTGTGCCGCACAACCGGACGCGCACCGTGATGCCATGAAAGGTGGCTGCGCCGTGACCTGCTGGCCCGGTTGGACATGTCGCGGGATGAACGACGGCCCGCCCGGACTGTGGCCGGTGGAGGACCCCGAGCGGCTTGATGAGCGCAGGGCCGAGGCCGGGCTGGAGCCGCGCGGGTTATAACGCCGGGGTGGGGCCGCGCGCGGACTACGACGGCGGGCTGGAGCTGCACGCGGATTACGGCGCCGGGATGCGTACCGGCTGGACGTCCTGACGCTCAGGAGATGTGCCGCGCCTCGACCGGAAGAGCAGTGCGGCGGCGAGGCAGGCGACCGGGATCACCGGGAGTACGTAGCGATGGTCGAAGTCCAGGACGGCGACCGGGCCGACGAGCAGCCCCATCGCGATCGCCCACGGCAGCAGCGCCGTGCGTGGCCGCCGGGCCGCCGCGACCGCGCCGAGCAGCAGGATCGCGCCCAGCAGCGGCCCGCGCAGGTAGGCGACGTACTGGTAGGCGACCAGGAAGTCCGCGTACGGTCCCGTCGACGACAGGCCGCGGATGTCCGGGTCGTACTCGCGTTTCACCTTGTCGATCAGCGGCTGCTCCGGCAGCGGCCAGTGCCCGAGGCCGAAGCCGAAGGCCGGGGTGACGCGCGCCGGGTGCGCGATCGGGGTCCAGGCGAAGGCGATGGAGGTGTCGCGTACGACCTCGCGCAGGTAGTCCAGCGGCTGGGCGGCGATCACGCGGAGCGCGAACGAGCGGGCCAGGTCGTTGTGCTGGAACCGGTCGCCGGGCAGCAGGTTGAGCGAGGACCCGGGTGCCCACACGTATTCGGAGGCGGCGTCCACCACCGTGCCGTTGGGGCACAGCGCGGCCTGTTCCGGGGGTGGCTGGACGGCCCGGCAGTCGGCGAAGGTCATCGTGCGGGCCCACAACGCGACCCCGTCCGCGCCGCTCAGCGCGTACCGGCCGTGGTGCTGCCCGTACCAGGCGGCGTACGCGGCCAGGGGCAGCGTCCCCGCCAGGGCCAGCGCGGCCAGCCGCCGCCATCCCGCCCGCCATCCCGCCCGCCACCCTGCTCGCCGCAGCGTCAGGGCCAGCAGGACGAGGAGGACGAGGAGGACGAGGAGGAGCAGCGGGAGCGCGATCGTACGGGTCAGCGCGGCGAGGGCGAACAGCAGGCCGGCCGTGACGGCGGCGCGCGCCGACAACTCAGGCGACCACATCAGCACGGCCAGCCCGGCCACGATGAGGAAGATGAACTGGGTGTCGGACAGGACGGCGTGCTCCAGTCGCAGGAACGACGCGTCGAACAACCCCGGCACGGTGGCCAGCGCCGCCCCCCAGCCCGGCACCGACCTGCGGCGCAGCACCGCGTAGATCAGTACGGCGACGGCCAGGCCCATGGCGTGCTGGACCCCCGCGATCAGCTCGACGCTGTGGGCCGGCCACAGCGCCCTGAGCAGCAGCGGATAGCCGATCGGGTGGAACGCGGCCGAGGGCGCGAGGTGGACGGCGGTGTCGAGGTAGGTGAAGGAGTCGTACCAGTAGAGCTGGGCGGGGTGGTAGCCGAGCATCGTCACCACGCGCAGGGCGGCGGCGAGCCCGAGGAACACGGCGAAGACGCGGTGGCCGGCGAGGGCGGCGGCCAGGGTGGCGGCGCGAGTGGCAGCGCGGGTGGCGGCGCGGTGGGGCGATGGCAGGGCGGAGCGGAGGTCTGCGAGCACGCAAGATCCGATCGTCGTGAAGGGGGTTCGGGCGCGCGGAACAGACCGCATGGCGGTTTCGGGGGTGGCGCGTTCAGGCGCTCTCACCCCGGGACGGAGGGCGCGATGCGTTCATGCCGGCGCTCGCCGTGGGGCGGGAGGTCGGGCGTCCGGATGCCCGACGCCTTGTACGTGTCTCGATCGTGGGGGTTGTTTCACCCCAGATCCAGAAATTTCCTCCAGCGGCCGGGCGAGACGGCACCGGACGCCCGCCGGTGACCGCCGGCCAGGGACCGCCGGCCAGGGACCGCCGGTCAGGGACCGCCGGTCAGGGACCGGCGGCCAGGGACCGGCGGTTCCCACCAGCGGCCCGAGCAGGACCCTCAGGGCGACGGGAGCGCGGCGCTTCGTGCGTGATTCCGCATTACGCGCTAGCATTCCATAAAGCGGAACAGATCGGAGAGCTCAGTGGCTGAGGCCCAATCCCCGGTGGGGAGCGTCGACCGTGCCCTGCTGATCCTGCAGGAGATCGGCAAACACAGCAGGGGCGTTACGCTCGACGAACTCGCCACCCGGCTCGGCCTGCCCAAAAGCTCGCTGCACCGCCTGCTCGGCGCGCTGAAACACCGGGGGTTCGCGGCGCAGCCCGAGCCCAGCGGGCCCTACTTCCTCGGCACGGAGATGCTGGCCACGGCCTTCAGGTTCTACGAGACGATGGATCTGCGCACCCTCGTTCGCCCGCTGCTGCTCAAGGTGAGCGAGGAGTTCACGGAGACCGTGCACATGGCGATGCTGGACGGCGGCGAGGTCGTCTACCTCGACAAGGTGGAGGCGGTGCGGTCGATCACGATGACCTCGGTCGTCGGCGGCCGTAACGCGGCCCACTGCACGGGCGTCGGCAAGGCGTTGCTGGCGTGGACCTACCCCACGGACGAGGCGGTGAAGGGCTGGGCCGAGCGGTTCGGCCCGCTGGCCACCAGGACCCGTAACACCATCACCAGCCCGGCCAAGCTGGCCACCCACCTCGACCAGATCCGGCAGCGCGGCTACTCGCTGGACCTGGAGGAGAACGAGCCGGGCGTGCGCTGCGTGGCGGCCCCCGTGTTCATGGGCAGGACCGCGCCCGTCGTGGCGGTGAGCGTGACCGCGCTGAAGGACCGGATGTCCCCGGCGCGGATGGAGGAGATCGGCCACGGCCTGATGCGGGCGGTGGCCGAGCAGGTGTGACCCCCGCCCCCCGCCGAGCAGGTGCGACGCCGATGCCCTGGGAGCCAGGCGCGACGCCACCCCCGGCGCGCAGGCCGTCCGGCGAGCCAGGTGCGACCGCCGACGCTCGCCGAACAGGCGCGACCGCCGACGCTCGCCGAACAGGTGCCCCCGCCGACGCCGGCTGAGCAGGTGCGATGCGGCCACCCGCCGCGCAAGCTTTCGGGTCGGCCACGTTTGGAATGAGATTCCGTCTAGCGGATCAAGGAGTGGATGATGGAGCTGCAGGCGGTGCCGGTCCCGAGGGCCCGGCTCGGTGAGGGCCCCCGCTGGGACGCGGGCACGGGGACGCTGCTGTGGGTGGACATCCCCGCAGGGCTGGTCCACCGGCTCGACCCGGCCGGCGACGAGCAGGAGACGATCGACGTCGGCCAGCCCGTCGGGGTGGCCGTCCCGCGCGCCGAGGGCGGCCTGGCGCTGGCCGTACGAGACGGATTCGCCGTGCTGGCCGACGGCGAGCCGGCCGTACGGGACGGATTCGCCGTGCTGGCGGACGGCGAGCTGATCGTGACGGCGGCGGTGACCGCCGCCGAGCGACCCGGCAACAGGATGAACGACGGCGCCTGTGACCGGGCGGGCCGGTTCTTCGCCGGCACCAAGGCCGAGGACGACACGCCGGGGGCGGGCAACCTCTACCGGCTGGACCCCGGCCGGAGCTGCGAGCGCGTCCTGACCGGGGTGACGATCTCCAACGGCATCGGCTGGAGCCCCGACGAGCGCCTGTGCTACTACGTGGACACCCCGAGCGATCAGGTGGACGTCTTCGACTACGACCCGGCGACGGGAGAGCTGACCGGCCGCCGGAGGTTCGCCCGGCTCCCGCAGCCCGACGGGCTCACGGTGGACGCGGCCGGATACGTGTGGGTGGCGCTGTGGGGCGGCGCGTCGGTCGTCCGGCTGCGGCCGGACGGCGGCCACGACCTGACCCTCCAGGTGCCCGCGGCCAACGTCACGAGCTGCGCCTTCGGCGGTCCCGGCCTCGACGACCTGTACGTGACCACCGCATGGGACGGCAGCACCGGCGGCGAGCTGTGGCGCTGCCGCACCCCGTTCACCGGCCTGCCCGCCAACCCCTTCCGCGACCTCGCCTAGCAAGCGTTCCGCTATTCGGAATACTAGTGCACGATACGGAATGGATGCTATCTTCGGGACAACCCCTCCGGAGGAGTCGTTCATCCATGTATCCCGAGCTCGACACCCCGTCCCTCGTCATCGACCTCGACGCGGTCAGGGCCAACGTCGCCGAGATGGCCAGGGCGGCCGCCGCGCACGGCGTCCGGCTGCGCCCGCACATCAAGACCCACAAGGTGCCCGAGCTGGCGCGGATACGGCTCGACGCGGGCGCGTGCGGCATTCGACGATGCGCCTCGGAGTGGCCACGGAGGAGACGGCCGCGGCCCGCGTGCTGACCACCGTGGTCGCCCGCCTGGAGCCGGGGCACCACCACGAGCTGCCGGTCGGCACGCGGGCCCAGCTCATCCCCAGTCACGCCTGCTCGGCCGTCAACCTCTTCGACCTCGCGTACGGCGTCGAGAACGGGCAGGTCACCACCGAACTCCGCGTCGCCGCCCGCGGCGCGGTGCGCTGAACGGAAGGAAAGACCATGCGGGGACTCGCGGGCAAGCGGGTACTGATCAGCGGCGGCAGCAGCGGCATCGGCGCCGCCACGGCCCGCCGGTTCCTGGAGGAAGGCGCCAGGGTCGTGCTCGGCGGGCTCGACCAGGCCGAGGTGGACGCCGCGGTGGCGGAGCTCTCGGCGCTGGGGGAGGTGCACGGGCTGGCCGGCGACGTCAGCGCGCAGGCCGACGTCGAGCGGCTGGTGGACGGCGCGGTCGAGGCCCTGGGCGGCCTCGACGTCCTGGTCAACAACGCCGGCACGGCCTGGCGCGAGCCGTTCCTGGAGATCACCCCAGACCACTGGGACCGGATCATGGCGGTGAACCTGCGCGGCATGTTCCTCGTCGCCCAGGCCGTCGCCCGGCACCTGGTGGCGCAGGGCTCCGGCGGGGTCATCCTCAACATGTCCTCCACCAACGGCCTGGGCGGCGAGGCCGACTACGCCCACTACAACGCCTCCAAGGGCGGCGTGCTGCTGCTCACCAAGACCATGGCCGTCGAGCTGGGCAAGCACCGCATCCGCGTCAACGCCCTGTGCCCCGGCTACATCCAGACCCCGCTCAACGCGTCGATCTCGGCCGGGCTGGAGGGCGACTTCGTCTCCTCCTACGAGCGCGACCACATCCCGCTCGGCCGGGCCGGGCTGGCGGAGGAGGTCGCGGCCGGGTACGCGTTCCTGGCCTCCGACGACGCGGCCTTCGTGCACGGCACGGAGCTGGTCATCGACGGCGGCCAGCTCGCCATCATGTAGTTCACGGCAGTGTTCATGGCAGTGGCCACCGTTCCCGGCGAGGGACGGTGGCCACTTCTGTGTGCGGGTGATCAGGGCTTGGTGACCGTGATCACCGTCGGGGCGTAGTCGTTCCTGGTGCCGTCCGTGGCGTGGAAGACGATCTTGTGGGTGTTGCCGGTGCCGGTCAGCGCCGAGACCGGCACCGACCACTGGTACAGGCCGTCCGTGCTGGAGACCAGCGGGCTCACGCCGGCCACCGCGCTCCATGACCAGGCCGTCGCGGCGCCGGTCTTCTGGAAGAGCGTGTTGTTCTCGATCATGTACTCGGCGCCGATGGTGTTCACCGACCAGCCCGTCTGGTAGTCCGCGTCGGTGTCGATGAAGACGTGGTAGCTGGTGTACGGGAGGTTGAACTGGGCCGTGTACGTCGCCGTGGTGGCGTCGATCGTCGCCGCCGTGTCGTCGATCGGGACGATCGGGTTGGCGGCGGTGGTGACGGAGATGACGTTCGGGGCGTAGTCGTTCCGATCGCCGTCCGTACCGTGGAAGACGATCTTGTGGATGTTGCCGGTGCCGGTCAGCACCGAAGCGGGCACCGACCACTGGTACAGGCCGTTGGCGTCGGAGACCAGCGGGCTCACGCCGGCCACCACGCTCCACGACCAGTCGGCCGCGGCGCCGGTCTTCCGCAGGAGCGTGTTGTTCTCGATCATGTACTCGGCGCCGATCGTGTTCACCGACCAGCCCGTCTGGTAATTCGCGTCGGTGTCGATGAAGACGTGGTGACCCGAGTAGGGCAGGTTGAACTGGGCGGTGTAGGTCTCCGTGGTCGCGTTGCTCGTCGCCGCCGCACCGGTGACCGGCACCGGATTGGTGGTGGTGACGGCCACCGCGGCCGACTGCGCCGAGGCGCGGCCGGTCGTGTCACGGGCCCGCACGGTGAAGCTGTAGGACGTGTTGAGCGCCATGCCGCCGAGGTTGACGCTGGTGACGCCGCCGGGCACGGACAGCTCCCGCACGCCGTTCTTGAACACGTCGTAGAAGGCCACGCTGTCGCCGGAGTCGCTGTCCGTCGAGGCGGCCCAGGTCAGCTTGACGCTGGTCGGGCCCACGTTGGACGCCACCGGTGTGCCGGGCACGGTGGGGGTGCTCGCGCTGAGCGCCGAGGTGGTCACGGACAAGGCCGTACCGGCCGCCGAGACGTTCCCCGCCCGGTCCCGCGCCTTCACCGTGAAGCTGTAGGCCGTGGCGGCGGTGAGACCGCCCACGTCGAAAGTGGTCGCCGACGGCGTGCGGTTGGCCTCGGTGCCGATCTTCACGCTGCCCTGGTAGACGTCATAGCCGACCACGCCGGGGTAACCGGCCGAGGTCCAGCTCAGGCGCAGGCTCGTGGCCTTCACCAGGCTCGCGGTGGGCGTGGCGGGCGTCGCGGGCACCGCGCCGCCGCTGCCCTTCGCGGCCGTGACCTCCGGCGACATGTACGGGGGCAGCTTGTCCCACGGGTTGGCCAGCTGGTCGTCGGTCACGTACACGTACCCGGCGTTGTTGGCCTTGGACGTGGAGATGACCGTGGCCAGCGCCGCCGCGTCGGGCACGTCGTAGATCAGGTGCCAGATCCGCTTGGGGTCGGCGGTGGCCTCCCACGCGGACGGCAGGTAAGGGTCCTGCCGGTTGAGGTAGGAGCCGTAGGACCCTTCGAAGGTCACGAGGATGTCGGCCGCGTTCTGGAAGCACGCGGCGGGCGAGACGCCCGGGTTGGCGATGGTGACCGCACCCGGGTGGTACGCCTTCACGTACGCGGTGGTCTCGCGGTAGAGGTTCGCCCAGGTCTCGCTGCCCGAGGTGGGCCCGCAGGCGTTCTGCGCCTGGTCGAAGAAGATCCCGTCGATCGAGGAGCCGTAGAACTGGTACCACTTGTTGATGTCGGACTGGATCTGCGCCCGCCAGTCCTCGATCGCCAGGGAGCCGAGCCGCGTCTTGTTCGCGGCAAGGCCGGTGGTGCCGAAGTAACCGGTGTCCACGTAGCCGATGACCTTGATCCCGGCGGCGTGCGCGGCCGACAGCGCGGCCGTGTAGTCCGCCTTGACCGAGTTGCCCGGACCGTTGGCGACGTTGGCGACCACCACGCCCGGCTTGTCGGTCGCCGTGGTGAGCTGGCTCCAGTAGTCAGGCGTGCCGCCGGGAAGGAAGTAGGCGGGCACCGCCACCTGCTGGTCGAGAACGGCCTCAGCCGCGTGCGCAGGCGTGGTGGCCAGCAGCGGGACGGCTAACAACGTGGCGCCGAGCAGCGTGCGCCAGCGAAGGTTACGCATGTACACCCTTTCTTGCTTACTGGAACAGTGCGTTTACTTCGGTGTTGGCTGCGGGGAGCGCCGTCTTGGCGTCGGCGGTGCCCAGGAGGACCGACGAGATCGCGGTGTCCATGATTTCGTTGATCTTGTCGGCGTTGTCGGTGACCGGCAGCAGGAACGTGCCGTCGGGGGCGTTGGCCTCCTCCACGAACGGCTTCACGTCACGCCCGGCCGCCTCGTGCGCGGCCAGCGCCTTCTCCGAGGCGGTGGTGATCGCGGGCAGCACCTCGGTGGTGGCCGCGATCAGGTCCTGGCACTCCGCGGAGGAGGTGAACTTGACCCACTGCCAGGCCTCCTCCTTGTGCTTGGTCCCGGCGTAGATCGCGTCGGAGACGCCGTTGATCGGCGTCTTGCGGCCCTGCGGCCCGGCCGGCAGCGGCGCGACGGCGAGGTTGAGCGTCTTGTTGTCCAGGTACGGCTTGGCCATCCAGGACCCGGCCATGACCATCGCGGTCTTGCCGCCCTGCAGCACGGCGTCGCCGCCGAGCGCCGACTGCTTGTCGTACGGCGGCGCGTACCCCTTCTTGATCAGCCCGGCGAACCAGTCGATCGTCTCGGCCAGCTTCGGGTCGTCGTAGAAGTACTTGCTGCCGAACGGGTTCTTGTCCAGGTACTTGAAGCCGTTGGCGGCCGCGAAGCCCGCCCAGCCGGTCTGGCCGAGCGAGCCCGTGTTGTAGTCGGGCGCGATCCCGTAGACGGCCACGTCGTCCTTGTCGAAGCCGGGGTCGGTGCCCCGCTTGCCCTTCTTGTCCACGGTGAGCGCGGCGATGGCCTTCTCGAACGTGCCGCCGTCCTGCGGGTTCCAGGTCCAGCTCGCGAAGCCGGCGGCGTCCAGCCCGGCCTTCTTCACCTGGTCCTTGTCGAAGAAGACGCCGATGGTGTCCCAGTCGAGCGGCAGGCCGTAGCGCTTGCCGTCGCGCACCCAGATGTCGGCCAGGCCCTTCTGGTACTGGTTCAGGTCCACCTTGTCGCGCGCCACGTACTCGCTGATGTCGAGGAGCTGGTTGTTCTTGGCGAACTGCGGATAGTAGGCGACCGAGTCGCGGAAGACGTCGGGGGCGGTGCCCGAGACGACCTGCGTGGTGAGGTTCTGCCAGTACTGCGCCCACGCCACCGAGCTCAGCTTGATCGTGATGGTGGGGTTCTTCTTGGTGAAGGCGTCGGCGCACTGCTTGTACGCGGGCACCTGGCTGTCGACCCACATCACGTAGTTGAGCGTGACGGGCCCGCCGCCCGCCTCGGCGCCGCCCCCGCACGCCGCGGTGACGGTGACGAGGCCGGCCAGGGCCAGGAGGGCGCGAGTCTTTCTGCTGGACATCGGGGGGTCCTTTACTTACTTGATGCCGGTGAAGTTGAGCGAGTTGGCCAGCCGCTTGCCGAAGACGAGCAGGAGCAGCAGGACGGGGATCACGGAGAGGGTCGAGCCGGCCATCAGGCCCGTCCAGTCGGGACGGGCGTTCGGCGACTGCTGCAGGAACACGCCGAGCGCCACGGTGAGCACCCGGCTGCCCTCCTCCTGGCCGACGAGCAGCGGCCAGAGGTAGTCCTTCCAGGCGTAGACGCCGTTGATCAGGGCGATGGTGATCAGCGGGCCCTTCGACATGGGCAGCGCGACGCGCCAGAAGACGCCCCACACGCCCGCGCCGTCGATGACCGCGGCCTCCTCGACCTCACGCGGCAGGGACAGGAAGAACTGCCGCAGGAAGAAGACGGTGAACGGGGTCATCAGCAGGATCGGCGCGACCAGCCCGGCGAAGGTGTTGAGCAGGCCCAGGTTGCGGACCAGGGCGAAGTTCGGCAGCAGCGTGAAGATCGGCGGGACCATCAGCGCGGAGACGAACACCGAGAACAGCGCCTCCCTGCCCCGGAAGCGCAGCCGGGCCAGCGCGTAGCCGGCCATCGCGCACGACAGCGTCTGCACCACGACCACGACCGTCGTGTACACGACGGAGTTGCGCAGATAGAGGACGAAGTCCAGGGAGGCGCCCGAGCCGCCGGCGGCCTGCGCCTCGGCGAAGGAGGAAAGGCCCAGCACCCGTTTGAAGTTCGCCCAGGTGAAGTGCTGCGGCCACAGCGAGAAGTTGTCGGAGAAGAGATGGTGGGCGTCGGTGAGCGCCGTACGCACCATCCAGTAGAAGGGGAACACGGTCACCAGGACGGCCAGCCCCAGCACCGTCCAGGCGAGGATCCTGCCTGCGCGCATGTCGGGCCGCTCCTATCCGAGGTCCGAGTCGGACGCGCGCATCAGGCGCATCTGGATGTAGGTGAGCACGCCGAGGACCAGCACCAGGCTGAGCGCCATGGCCGCCGCGTAGCCCATCCGGAAGTGGGTGAACGCCTCCTGGTAGATGTAGTAGTAGATGACCTTGGTGGCGTTGATCGGGCCGCCCTTGGTGGCGACCGCGATGGTGTCGAAGATCTGGAAGCAGCCGATCACCGAGACCACCAGGACCAGGGCGAGCACCGGGCGCAGCAGCGGGAGCGTGATGCGGAAGAAGGTGCGGATCTCGCCCGCGCCGTCCATCGCCGCGGCCTCGTACACCGAGTTCGGGATCTGTAGCATGCCCGCGTACAGCAGCAGCGCCACATATCCGACCGACGCCCACGTGGTCACCGCGGCGACGCTCGGCATCGCCTCGGCCGGCGAGTTGAAGAAGCCGTGCGTGGACATGCCCATGGCGTCCAGGAGCTGGTTGACGAAGCCGAGGTTGGCGTCCAGCAGCCACAGCCACAGCAGCGCGGTGGCCACGTTCGGCACCAGCCAGGGCAGCAGCAGCGTGGCCCGCAGCACCACCGACTTGGTCAGCCGGTGCATGAGCGCGGCCAGCACCAGCGCCAGCGAGAGCTGGCCGACCAGGTTCAGCGCCGTGTTGTAGCCGGTGAGCAGCAGCGCCTTCCAGAACAGCGGGTCGGTGGCCAGCTCGGCGTAGTTGTCCATGCCGACGAACTCGGGGTCGGACAGCAGGTTCCAGTCGGTGACCGAGAGCCAGACGCCGCGGATGCTGGGATAGATGTAGAACGCGGCGAAGCCGATCACCGTCGGCAGCAGGAACATCAGCGCGTACCTGCCCTGACCGCCCTCCGCGCTGTGGCGCTGCTTGAAGGCGGGCTTGAAGGACGGCTTGCCGCGGGTGAGCGTCGCGGTCATGCCAGCCTCGGCACGAGGTCGAGCGCGTTGCCCGCGTAGACCCGCTGGAGCACGTCGTCCGGCAGGTCGAGACCGGAGATCGTCCAGCGGCCCATCAGCGGCGGATCGTCCAGCGAGTGCGCGAACGCCTCGTCGTCGGTCTCCATGAACCGGAAGTGGATCCGGTAGCTCTCGCGGTCCGGCGGGATCTCGTCGGTGCCGAACAGCACCCGGCCCGGGTGCCGCAGCATCAGCGCGCGCGTGGCGCGCGGCTGGCGGCCCAGCTCGGCGACGCGCGCCGCGATGTCGATGTGGAAGTTCGGGTACGTGTCCAGCATCCGGCTCGCGAAGCCCAGGTTCTCCGGCCAGCAGCCCGCGTGCACCCCGATCACCGTGGTCGCGGGATGCCTGGCGATCATCGACTCCATGGCCTCCATCAGCCGCTCGAACGGCGGGAACTCAGGCCCGGAGAAGTTCCAGTCTGGCCGCGCGGCCAGCAGTTCGAGCCGCTCGTTGCGCTCGTCCACCGGCTCGAAGAAGGCCACCGGGTCGGCGGTGTGCAGCGCGATCGGGATGCCCGCCTCGCCGACGGCCGCCCACAGGTCGTCGAGCCGGGGGTCGTCGAGCATGACCAGCTCGCCGCGGTCGTCGCGGACCCGCAGGCCCACGTCCTTCCACACCTTCAGCCCGGCCGCGCCCTCGGCCACGTTCCGCCGGAGCTGCGCGGCCAGCCGCTCGCCGAAGCCCGGCTCCGCCGTCTGCGACCAGTCGACGTGGCAGAACGTGGCGAACCTGCCGGGGTGGGCCGCGTCGTAGCGCTCGATGTTCTCGGCCAGCTCACGTCCCCAGCGGCCGTCGAGGTTGACCATGCCGCGCAGGTTGAGCTCGTCCATCAGCCCGATCAGGGCCGGGACGTCCTTGACCATCCAGTCGCCGTCCTCGCTCAGCCAGCGGCCGAGGTGGATGTGGGCGTCGACGACGGGCACGCAGGCGCGATCGATCTCGTGGACCGCGACCCGCAGCTGGGAAACCGGCCGGTATCGGGACAACGGCGGGTCGGCAGCGCACATGATTTCCTCCTCTAGTTCCGGATGCCGGCGGGCAGCAGGTCGCCGTGAGCCGCGATCAGGTCGTCCACCAGCTCGCGGATCTTACGGACCGGGAGCGTGGCGGCGGTGTTGGGGTCGAGCAACGCGGCCTGGTAGACGTGGTCGCGCCGGCCTTCGAGCGCCGCCTTCACGGTCAGCTCGCTGACGTTCAGCAACGTCCGGTTCAGCGCGGCGACCTGGGCGGGCAGCTCGCCGACGCGCACCGGCTGCACGCCGGCCCGGTCCACGTGGCAGGGCACCTCGACGGTGGCCTCGTGCGGCAGGTTGGAGATCAGCCCGGCGTTGCGCACGTTGCCGTGGATCATCCGGCGGGTCCCGGTCTCCATCGAGTGGATGGCCAGCGAGGCCAGCTCTTCGCCGCGCCTGATCGGCACGCCCCGGCCCTCTTCGAGCGAGCGCTTGTACGTCTCGTACTCCTCGAAGCCGTCGGCCAGCCATTCGAGGTAGACGCCGACCGGGATCCGGTAGTGCGCCACCTCCTCCTCGTGCGGCAGGAACCACGGCAGGTACTCCGAGCCGTGCTCGCTGGACTCCGTCGGGAAGTAGCCGAAGCTCCGGTAGACCTCGACGCGGACCCGGCGGGCCAGCTCGGGGTCCTTCTCGATCAGCTCGTCCAGCCGGTCGTAGAGGTTCTCGCCGGCCCGCTCGAAGCGCAGGACGAACGCCTGGTGGTTGACGCCCGCGGTGAGGAAGGAGATCTCCTCTTCCGGCACGCCGACCATCCTGGCCAGGGTCTTCTGGGTGTCGCGGGCGGCGTGGCAGACGCCGACGACGTTTTTGAACGGGGTGCCCGCGTACACCGACCACGGGATCATCGACATCGGGTTGGTGTAGGTGAACAGGGTGGCGTCCGGGGCCAGCTCGGCCAGGTCGTTCCCGATCCCGACCATGACCGGGATCGTGCGCAGGGCGCGGAAGATGCCGCCGATGCCGAGCGTGTCGGCGATCGTCTGGCGGACGCCGTACCCGGCGGGGATCTCGAAGTCGCGCTTGACGGCGTCCAGGCCGCCCACGGCGATCTCGTTGATCACGTAGTCGGCGCCGGCCACCGCGGCCCTGCGGTCGGCGTGCGCCTCGATCGTCGCGCCGGCGCCCAGCTCGGCGACCATCCACTCGGCCATCGCCGTGGCGGTGTCGAGGCGGGCCTGGTCGATGTCGTGGAGCACGATCGTCGACTCCGACAGCTCCGGAAACGTCAGGAGATCGGAGAGGAGGTTCTTCGCGAACGTGATGCTGCCGGCGCCCACGAGGACGATGCGGGCCATGGGCTACCTCGCTTCCGGGGTCAGCAGAGCCTTGACGGGGGTGGCGCGGCCGTTCATCAGCGTGGTGAAGACGGCCGCGCCCTCGTCCAGGGGGAAGGTCTCGACCCAGCTCAGGTCCCAGCCCGTGACCAGCTCGATCGCTCCGGCGAAGTCGGCGGCGTCGTAGGCGAAGGAGCCCAGCACCCGCTTCTCGCCGCGTACCAGGTCGAGGGCGTCGTAGCCGGCCACGTGGTCGGCCAGGCCGAGCCAGATGGCCACGCCGCCGGGGCGCAGGCGGGCCAGCGACTGCTGGTGGGTGACGGCGGCGCCGACCGCGTCGAAGACGACGTCGTACTCGCCGGTCAGCTCCTGGCCCGCGGCGCTCGCGCCGAGCCGGGCGGCGATCTCCAGCCGCTCCGGTGAGCGGTCGGCGATCTCGACCGAGGCCGCGCCGCCGGACAGGGCCACCTGCAGGCAGGTCAGGCCGATCGCGCCCGCGCCGAGCACGCCGACCCGGGCGCCGGCCGGACGCCCGGCCAGCCGCCAGGCGTGCACGGAGTTGGCGGCGGGCTCGACGACGCCCGCGGCGGTCCAGCCGAGCCCGACCGGCAGCGGCACCACGGCCGCCGCGGGCACCGCGACGCGCTCGGCGAACGCGCCGGGCCGGTGCACGCCGATGATCTGCCGGTTCCTGCACACGTTGGGCAGCCCGGCCGCGCACACGTCGCACGTGCCGCAGGACAGGATCGGGTTGACCGTCACCGCCTGCCCGTCATTGGTACGCCCGGCGAACTCGTGCCCCATCACCAGCGGCGGCACCCGGAACCCCGGGGTCCTGACGCCGTGCAGCTCGCTGCCGCAGATGCCGGAGGTGACCACGTGCACCAGCACCTCGTCCCGGCCGACCGACGGCTCGGGCACGTCCTGCGGCTCGACGACACCCGGCCCGGTGAAGACCAGCGCCTTCACCGCGGTTCACCGGCCATCGAATGCGCGCGTTCCATGGAGCTCCGTTCTCAAGTGATTGCCATCATTCCGCAATAAGGAATGACGTTCCGAAGATGGCGCTAGCAGACCACTGAGGCCGAGAGTGTGTCAAGAGGTCCCGGCGGACATGACGGGGCGCTGTGGCGCACATCAGGAGGGGTCGCAGAGGTGAGCGGGAGCGGCTCCGCCGGGTCCGGCCCGTCGTGAGCTCGGGTTTTAGACTGCCGGGTGCGCCTGGCGAGCGGTGTTTGTCTTATTCCGCTTCACGGAATGCAACCCTGCCAGTCAGAATTAATCGGCGGTCAGTCTCCGGCGCCAGAACCTGCTCCCTCCAGCGCACGATACCGGGCCACGGCCTGCTCGGTGTATCCGAGGGCGGCGACGGAATCGCCGAGATCCTCGGTGACGAGGGCCAGGTTGGCCAGCGGCTTTCCGGTGGTGAGCCCGTCCAGCCGTGAGCCCGTCCGGACGGGCGCCGGACGGGCTTGGGCGGCTTCAGGCGCCGATGCTGGCCTGCGGCCCCGCGTACGACCTGAGCAGGGACGGCACGTCGGCGGCCGGGTCGAGGGTGTAGGAGTAGAACGAGCTGGGCGTGAAGGCCGAGCCGCTGGTGGTCTGGTTGCCGGTGCAGGAGACGCAGACGCTGCCGCTCTGCCGGAGCTGGGCGGTGGCGTCGGGGTAGTAGGGGTCCTTGACCGACTGGTAGTAGCTGTTCTCGATGACCATCTTGGTGGCGCCGCGCGCGTAGTTGCCGTACGACGTCACGTTCTGCAGGTAGTTGTTGTAGAGGTGGGCGTAGGCGACGTTGTCGGTGCTGGGGTTGCGCTGGTTGGTGTCGTGGATCCAGTTGTGGTGGATCGTCATGCGGGCGGTGACGTTCTCGGTCCAGCCGATGCCGAAGGACTTGTTGTTCTCCGACAGGACGTTCCAGGACACGGTGAGGTAACTGGTGTCCTTGCGGCTGTCGATCAGGCCGTCGTTCATCCGGGTGATCGTGTTGTGGTCGATCCAGATGTGGTGGGCGGTGTCCATCTGGATGCCGTCGTAGTCGTAGAGCTTGTCGTCGGGGTCGTCGTCGGCCATCCGGGTGTCGCGGATGGTCAGGTTGCGGATGATGACGTTGCTGACGCCTTCGCCCAGGAAGAAGCCGCCGTTGAGGATGTGGCCGGCGGTGCCGGCGCCGACGATGGTCTTGTTGGAGGTGACCTTGATCTCGGTGCCGTACGGGGCGACGGTGATCGCGCCGTTGACGCGGATGACGTACGGGGTGCCGGCGGTGGCGTATCTGACCAGGTCGGCGTAGGTGGTGACGGTGACGGTGGGGCCCGCCGCGCCGCCCGTGGTGCCGCCGCCGGTGGCCGCGAACCCGTCGGCGTTGGTCGGCCAGGTGCGCCCGCCGCCCACCGGCTCGAACGCCCACTGCTTGTTGGTGTTGGCGGTGCAGGTCTCCTGGATGATCGCGGCGCCGTTGGCCGTGGAGGCGCCCTCGTCGCTGGCGCACAGGCCGCTGGCGACGTTGGCGATCTGGTACGTGCCGCTGCCTGAGGTGGTCAGGCGCCATTGCTGGTTGGTCTTGGTGCCGTCGCCGCAGCCCCATTGCTGCAGGCGGGCGCCGGAGGTGGTGGTGCCGCTGGGGACGTCGAGGCAGCGTCCGCTGTTGACGTTCACCAGGTTGTAGATCCCGGAGCCTGCCGACTTGAGGGTGAACTGCTGCCAGGCCGAGCCGCTGCAGCCCCATTGCTGGAGCAGTGCGCCGTTGTCCTTCGAGCCGGCCACCACGTCCAGGCACATGCCGCTCTTGGTCACTTTGAGCTGGTAGACGCCGCCCGCCACGGGCACGGCCGCCTGCGCGGAGGAGGGGACCAGCCCGAGCGAGGCCACGACGGCGGCGGCTGCCACGGCCGCCGCGCGGGCCCGGATGTTCGTGAAACGCATGATCATCCTTCTGGAGAGGGGGAGCGGGTCAGCCGACGGGGTTCCAGCCGTCGGATCCGGCGAGGTACCTCTGCGGGGTGTAGTTCGGGGCCTGGGCGTCGCTGAGCTGCGGCCGGTTGGCGTTCGTGCCGGCGCCCGCGCCGGTGTTCCGGTACTCGGTGAAACGGGCGTTCTTCCACGAATTCGTGGACATGTCGGTCCACGGCTGGCCGGTGTTGATCACCGAGCTGAGCGTGGACTCGCGGTAGAGGACCTGGGCGTCGGGGCGCCAGGGGCGGCCCAGGGTGGTGGTGCCGGCCGAGGCCGCGCCGGAGATGCGGGACTTGTAGAACAGGAAGCCGTACGTCTTGGCGGCCGCCGTGCTGGCGGCCGTGATCGGGCCGCCGGTGCTGCGCTTCTCGTAGATGTCGCAGTTGTCGAAGACGATGGTGCCGCCGCCGAAGATGAAGTCGACGGTGCCCTCGATGTAGGAGTTCGAGACGTACGCGCGGGCCGAGTCGTTGACCAGGAACGTGTCCTGGTCGCCGAGCAGGCGCACGCCGGACAGGCGGGCGCGGTCGGCGGTCAGGTTGAGCGCGAGCGCCTGGTGACCGGTGACGGCCGGGTCCTCGTTGAAGTCGTTCGAGATCGTCAGGTTGGTCGCGACGAAGTCGTGGCCGTCGACGAACGCGGTGGCGCTGCCGGATGTCCCGTATGCACCGGCATAGTGGTTGTTAACGATAACAGTCTGGCTCGCCGAAGAACCGAGGCCCTGCAGCGTGACGTACGGCTTGTTCGAGGGCACCCGGACGATCTCCCGGTATGTCCCGGGCGCGATGGTGATCGTCACCCGGCTCGCGTTCCCCGAGGGCACGGCGTCGATGGCGGCCTGCACGGTCCGGTAGGTGCCGCTGCCGTCCGCCGCGACCGTGGCCTTCGCGGCCGAGGTGAAGGCCCACTGCTTGTTGGTGTTGGCGGTGCAGGTCTCCTGGATGATCGCGGCGCCGTTGGCCGTGGAGGCGCCCTCGTCGGACATGCACAGGCCGCTGGCGACGTTCGCGATCTGGTAGGTGCCGCTGCCTGAGGCGGTCAGGCGCCATTGCTGGTTGGTCTTGGTGCCGTCGCCGCAGCCCCATTGCTGCAGGCGGACGCCGGAGGTGGTGGTGCCGCTGGGCACGTCGAGGCAGCGTCCGCTGTTGACGTTCACCAGGTTGTAGATCCCGGAGCCTGCCGACTTGAGGGTGAACTGCTGCCAGGCCGAGCCGCTGCAGCCCCATTGCTGGAGCAGTGCGCCGTTGTCTTTGGAGCCGGCCACCACGTCCAGGCACATGCCGCTCTTGGTCACTTTGAGCTGGTAGACGCCGCCGGCCACAGGCGCGGCCGCCGCCTGGGCGGCCGTCGGCGGCGCCACCCACGCGGTCGCCGCGGCGGCGAGCAGGGCGATGCCTTTGAGTTTACGCACGAACATCTCGTGGGTTCTCCTTTCCTCGTAGCCACCGAGGAAGAAGTACGCCTAATAGATATGTCAAGTCAACAAACTAATTCACACTGAAAAGGGGAGGTCGCGGCTGAAACTTTCACGCGGGACCCTGCGATCGCGCTGGTAGGAAGGCCGTCAAAGGGCGGCGTGGTAATCGGCGCGGTCCGGGTAGCGAAATTTTCGAATTTATGCGGATCCTGGCTGCTGGGGGTGTCCGCGGACTTTTCTGGCGCCTTTTCTGGGCGTTGACGCCGTCCTCGTTGTGGCGCAACGTTCCAGCAGCCGGTCTCGCGGAAGGAGGCGCCGTGCGTACGGAAACCGTCCCGTGCTCGACCGGCGGCAGGCGTCAGGAAGAACGCGGGCCGAACCCCTGGGCGGCGAGCCAGGTGGCGCACAGTCCGGGCCAGGCGGACGCGGCCGGCACGTCCTGCGCGAGCCCCAGCCCGTGCTTGCCCTCAGGAAAGACATGCAGCTCGTACGGCGTCCCGGCGCGGGCGAGCGCACCCGCGAACAGCAGGCTGTCGGTGGCGGGCACCGACTCGTCCGCCGCGGTGTGCCACAGGAAGGCGGGCGGCGTGTCCGCGGTCACGTTGAGGTGCGCGGACAGGGCCGCCGCCTGCTCCTCGGTGCCGTCGGGGCCGAGCAGCTGGCGGCGCGACCAGGAGTGGCTGCGCGCGCCGGTGAAGTCGATGACGGGATATCCGAGCACGATGGCGTCCGGGCGCTCGACCCGCGGGGCCGTCGCGAGAGTGGCGGTGAGGTGGCCACCGGCGGAGAAGCCCATGACGGCGACGCGACCGGCGCCGCGCTCCCTGACCACGCGTACGGCCTGGCGCAGGTCGTTCAGGGGAGCGGGGTGCAGCGGCGCGCGGCCTGGCTCGTCCCCGATCACCCGGTAGCGCAGGACGTACGCGTCGATGCCCAGCGTGACGAGCCAGCGGGCCACGTCGGCGCCCTCGTGCGCGGCCAGCCCGGAGTACCCGCCGCCGGGACACACCACCACCGCCCCGGCAGCGGGCTCGGCGGCGGGGTAGAACGTGAGACCAGGAGCTTCGGCGGTCGCCGGACCCGGGGGAGTCCCCGGCCAGAGCGGGACATCGGTCATGTACGCGGACACTCCAGACTTGTGATCGGATCGGCGGAATTGTACCCGTCAGCCGATCGGCGGACCCCGCTCAGCCGTCCGGTGGCGAACCGCAGGCTGGCGGCCACCCTGGCGGAGAACGCGGCCCTGCACGAGCAGCTCCTCACCCAGGCGCGGGAGGCGGGTGTGCACGACGAGCGCGAACGGATGGCGCGCGAGATCCACGACACCCTGGCGCAAGGGCTCACCGGCATCATCACCCAGCTGCACGCGGCCGCGCACGCGGACGACGACCATGCGGGGCGAGAGCGGCACATCGTCGCCGCGACCGCGCTGGCCAGGGAGAGCCTGACCGAGGCGCGGCGGTCGGTGCACGCGCTGCGCCCCGAGCCGCTGCAGACGGCGCGGCTGGGGGAGGCGCTGGCGGGCGTGGCCGGGCGCTGGTCCGCGCTGCACGGTGTGCCGGTGCGGGTCACGACGACCGGTACGGCGCGGGCGATGCTGCCGGAGACGGAGGTCGCGCTGCTCAGGACCGCGCAGGAGGCGCTGGCGAACGTGGCCAGGCATGCGCGGGCGACCAGGGTGGGCGTGACACTGTCGTACATGGAGCACGAGGTGGCCCTGGACGTGCGCGACGACGGCACCGGCTTCGACCCGGCCAGGACCGGCGGTGACTTCGACCCGGCTTGGTCCGGCCGTGCCGCCACCGGCGGTTCGGGGGCGGATCGCGGCGGGTTCGGCCTGGTCGCGATGCGGCAGCGGATCGAGGGCCTGTCGGGGACGCTGCAGGTCGAGTCGGAGCCCGGCGCCGGCACGGGGATCTCGGCCCGCGTCCCCGCCGAGCCGGCGGAGGCGACGGCATGAGCCGCGCCGGTGGGGGACGGCATGAGCCGCGCCGGCGGGGGGACGGTATGAGCCACGTCGGCGGGGACGGCCGGGTGAGCCGGGCCGGTGGGACGATGGCAGGAGCCGCGCCGAGGGGGACGACCGTATGAGCGGGGGCGGTGGCGTGATCAGGCTGCTGATCGCGGACGATCACCCGGTGGTCAGGGACGGCTTGAGCAGCATGTTCGCGCGTGACCCGGACTTCGAGGTGGTCGGTGAGGCCGGCGACGGGGCCGAGGCGGTCCGGGTCGCTGAGACCGTGCGGCCGGACGTGATCCTGATGGATCTGCGCATGCCGGGCATGGACGGGGTGAGCGCGACCCGGGAGCTGGCCGGCCGCGGTGCCCGCGTCCTGGTGCTGACCACGTACGACACCGACGCCCACGTGCTGCCCGCGATCGAGGCGGGCGCCACCGGCTACCTGCTGAAGGACGCTCCCCGCGACGAGCTGCTGCGCGCGGTCCGCGCGGCGGCCCGGGGCGAGGCGGTGCTCGCGCCGTCGGTGGCCGCCCTGCTGATGAACCGGGTACGCACCCCCGCCCCGGGGCCGCTCAGCCAGCGGGAGCTCGAAGTCCTCCAGCTGGTGGCGGCCGGGAGCACGAACCGGGAGGCGGCGGCCAGCCTGTTCGTCACCGAGGCCACGATCAAGTCCCACCTGCTGAACATCTACGCCAAACTCGGCGTGGGCGACCGGGCCGCCGCCGTGACCGAGGCGTTCAACCGGGGCCTGCTCACCCCTCGGCCACCGGATTAGCGTCGGCCGGCCACCGGACCCGACCACCGGGTGATCGGGCCGGCGGCGGGAGCGTCAGGCCACGAGGCGGCCTTCGTGCATGGCCACGTGGGTGCCGTCGAAGCCGTCCCGGAAGCGGCGATCGTGCGACACCACCACCAGCGACCCCCGGAAGGCCCCCAGCGCCTCCTCCAGGTCCTCGATGAGCGCCAGCGACAGATGGTTGGTCGGCTCGTCGAGCACCAGCAGGTCGGCCGGGCGGCTCACCAGGCGGGCCAGCTCCAGCCGGCGCCGCTGCCCCACCGACAGGGCCGCCGCGGGCCGGCTGAGGTCCGACTCCGCGAACAGCCCGAGCGACAGCAGCCGGGCGGCATGCTCGTCCGCCGGCCCGGGCAGCCCCTCGGCGAAGACGCCGAGCACCGACGTGCGCGGCGCGCTCTCGGGCACCTCCTGGCGCAGGTACCCGATCCGGCGCGGGCGGCGTACCCTGCCGGAGTCCTGCGCGAGGTCGCCGGCCAGCACCCGCAGGAGCGTCGTCTTGCCCGCCCCGTTGGGGCCGGTGAGCAGCATGCGCTCGCCCGGCGCGAGCCGCAGGCTGTCCACACGCAGCCGGTCGCCGACGGTGACGCCTTCGAGCGTGGCGGTCAGGCCGTCACCCTTGCCGCCCTCCAGCCGCGCCGTGAAACGCAGCGGGTCCGGCGGCTTGGGCACGGGGTTCTCGCGCAGGCGGCGCAGCCGTTCGCGGGCGTTGCGCACGACGCCCGACAGCCCCGCCTCGTGCGATCGGCGGTGCCCCGCCGTACGGGGGCGGTCGGAGGTGCGCTCGGCGGAGGAGAGGCGTTCGACACCGCTGTCGGCCAGGCGCGCCTGGCGCTCGGTCTCGGCCAGCCACTCCTCGTACTCCTGCTGCCAGCGCCGCCGCGCGGCCGCCTTGGCGGTCAGGTAGCCGTCCCAGCCGTCGCCGTAGCGGGTGACGGTCCGCCGGTCGTGGTCGGCCTCCAGGATGGCGTCGGCGAACCCGCCCAGGAACGCGCGGTCGTGCGTGACCGCGATGACCGTGCCGCGGTGGGCGCGAAGATGCTTCTCCAGCCAGGCGACGGCCTGGCCGTCGAGGTGGTTCGTGGGCTCGTCGAGCAGCAGCAGCTCCGGCGCGCCCGCCAGCACGCAGGCCAGCGCGAGCCGGGACAGCTCGCCGCCCGACAGACTGCCCAGCGTCCGGTGCCGCGTGACGCCCGACAGGCCGAGGCCGTGCATCGCGGCTTCGACCCGCGCGTCGGCCTCGTAGCCGCCGCGCGCCTCGAACGCGGTGAACAACGCGCCGTACGCGTCCATGTCCTCGGCCTCGGCGGCGGCCTGCATGCGCCGCTCCAGGTCGCGCAGCTCGGCGAGGGCCGCGTCCACGGCGTCCTGAACGGTGTGCCGCGGCGGCAGGTCCAGCGTCTGGCGCAGGTGACCGATGCCTTCTGCGGCGACGATCAGCTCGCCGCCGTCGGGCTGCTCGGCTCCCGCGATCAGGCGGAGCAGAGTCGACTTGCCCGACCCGTTCTCGCCGATGACGCCGACCTTCTCACCGGCGGGGACGGTGAAGGAGACCTGGTCGAGCACGGCGCGCTCACCGTACGCCTTGGAGACGTCGCGAAGGGTGACTTGGCTCATGAAGAGAGCACTCCAGATTCGTGGAGAGGTGATCAGGGAGAATCAGGTGATCCGGCTCGATCGGCGAACGCCGAGAGCGGGCTCACCGCGCGTCAGCGCGGCAGCCTTATCGGAACCACAACCTGTTCGGCATCCCTGAACATGCACCCATGCCTTCGACGGTACCGGAAGGCGAAATAGGTGCGCGACCGATTTATGGCGGCACCCGATGCGTGCCGGTCCGCGGCATCACGCCTTCGCGGTTCTGGACGAGGTACCCCGCCGTGGTGCTTTCTGTAAGGTTAGCCTAACCTTATCTCCATGACCGAGGAGATCGCTCTCCGCGGCGCGGAGCTGCGCCTCAGTTACCACGGCATCCCCGTGGTCGAGGACGGCCGCATCACCTTGCGGCCGGGCCACGTGACCGCCCTGGTGGGCCCGAACGGCAGTGGCAAGTCCACGCTGCTGCGCGCCCTGGCCAGGCTGCACCGTCCCGACAGCGGCACGGTGACGCTCGCCGACGGCGCCGACGCGCTGGACCTGTCGTCGCGCGACTTCGCCAGGCGGGTGACGCTGCTGTCGCAGAGCCGCCCCACCCCGGGCGGCGTGCAGGTGCACGACGTCGTCGGGTACGGCCGCCACCCCTACCGGCGGCGGTGGAAGGCCGCCGACCCGGACGGAGCCGCCGCCGTCGCCAGGGCGATGGAGCTGACCGGCGTCACGGCGATGGCGGACCGGCCGGTGGACGAGCTGTCCGGCGGCGAGCTGCAGCGCGTCTGGCTGGCCACCTGCCTGGCCCAGGACACCGGCGTCCTGCTGCTGGACGAGCCCACCACGTTCCTCGACCTGCGCTACCAGGTGGAGCTGCTGGAGCTCGTCCGCGACCTGGCCGGCGAGCACGGCGTGGCGATCGGCGTCGTGCTGCACGACCTCAACCAGGCCGCGGAGATCGCCGACCACGTCGTGCTGCTGCACGAGGGCCGGATCCGCGCCGACGGCCCACCCGCGCAGGTCCTCACCGAGAGCCTGCTCAGCGACACGTACGGCATCCGCATCGAGGTCAGCCACGACCCCAGGACCGGCACCGTGACCACCCGGCCGATCGGCCGGCACACCAAGAGAGTCGACGCAACGACATGACGGGAACCACCATGCGCAGTGCTCTGACGGCCATCGCGGCCATCGTCGTCCTCGCCGCCTGCGGCACGACGGAGGCGCCCGTGACCGAGCAGGCCCCGTCCGCCGGCCCGACATCCGCGGCCCCCGCCCCCGTGACCGTGACCGACGGCCGCGGCAAGCAGATCAAGCTCGACGGCCCGGCCACCCGGGTCGTCGCCCTGGAGTGGGCCGAGGCCGAGATGGTGGCCGGCCTGGGCGTCATGCCGGTCGGCGTGGCCGACGTGAAGGGGTACGGCACCTGGGACACGGCCGTCAAGCTCGACTCCTCGGTCAAGGACGTCGGCAGCCGGCAGGAGCCCAGCGTGGACTCCATCAGCGCGCTCCAGCCGGACCTGGTCATCATGGAGGTCGAGCGCGACTCCACCCTGGTCGAGCAGCTTGAGAAGATCGTGCCGGTGCTGGTGACCAAGGGCAGCGACGCGGCCGACAACCTCAAGCGCATGCGCGACGACGTGAACATGATCGCCGCGGCGGTCGGCAAGACCGGCGAGGCGGCCAAGCAGCTGACCGAGTTCGACACGGCGCTGGCCGACGCCAAGCAGAAGATCGCCGCGGCGGGCGGCGCGGGCAAGCCGTTCGTCATGGCCGACGGATGGAAGCAGGGCAGCACGATCTCGGTCCGCATGTTCGGGCAGGGCACGCTCGTCTCCCAGATCGCCATCCAGCTCGGCCTGAAGAACGCCTGGACGGGCAAGGTCGACGACAAGTGGGCCCTGGGCACCACCGACGTCGAGGGCCTGACCGTGCTCAAGGACCCGGACCTCCGCTTCTTCTACAACGCCTCCGACGGGCTCGACGTGTTCGCCGACGGCCTGGCTGGCAACGCCATCTGGAAGTCGCTGCCGTTCGTCGAGAAGCAGCAGATCACCAGGCTGCCCGACGGCATCTGGACCTTCGGCGGGCCGCTGTCCGGCCGCCAGTACGCCGACGCCCTGGTCAAGGCGTACACGGGGTGAGCAAGGACGATCATCGAGGTCATGGGGTGAGCACGGACGTTCTGGGCGGCGTACCCGGAACGAAGGAGGACGCCGCGACGCCGTTGCGGCGGCTGGGCGTCGCGGGGGTCTTCCTGCTCGCGCTGGCCGCGGTCGTCCTGGTCGCGGCGGTGCACGTGACGCAGGGCACCTCGTCCGTCGGCGCGCTCGACCTGCTGGCGCTGCCGTTCGGCGGCAGCGACGAGGCCGCGCGCGTGCTGCTGGCCTCCCGGCTGCCGCGGCTGCTGGCCGGCGTCTGCGTCGGCGTCGCGCTGGGCGTCGCGGGCGCGCTGCTGCAGGCGATCGCCCGCAACGCGATGGCGTCGCCGGACACGCTGGCCGTCAGCTCGGGCGCCTATCTCGCGGTCGCCGCCGCGGCCGCGTTCGGGCTGTCGCTGCCGGTCCCGGTGTCGGGCGGGCTCGCCCTGATCGGCGGGCTGGCCGCCGCGACGCTGGTGCTGGCGCTGTCGGCGGGCGGGCGTACCGGGACGACCCGGCTGATCCTGGCAGGTTCGGCCACCGCGCTGGCGCTCAGCTCGCTGACGAACCTCGTCATGATCCTGTTCGAGCAGGAGACCACCGGGCTGTTCGCCTGGGGCAGCGGCTCGCTCGTGCAGAGCGACCTGGACGCCGTCACCCAGCTCGGCCCGGTGATCGCGGTGGCGCTGGGCGCGGCGGTGCTGGCCGGGCCCCGGCTGGACATCCTCGGCCTGGGCGACGACACCGCCACGGTGCTCGGCGTGAACGTGCGGCGGCTGCGCCTGTGGCTGACCCTGCTGGCCGTGCTGCTGTCGGCCGCCGCGGTGACGATCGCGGGACCGATCGGGTTCGTCGGGCTGTGCGCGCCGGTGATCGTGCGGCTGCTCCCCAGGTCCATCCCCGGCCTGCACAGGAGCCGCGCGCTGCTGCCCCTGTCGGGGCTGGCCGGCGTGCTGGTCGTGCTGGGCTCCGACATCGTGCTGCGGGCCGTGCTGGGTGCGCAGGCAGGGGTGGAGGTGCCGCCGGGCGTGGTGACGACGGTGCTCGGCGCGGCGGTGATGGTGTGGCTGGCCCGCCGTTACCGCGACGCGGGCGCGACCCGCCGGCCGCCGTCCGTGCGCACGGGCGCGACGCGTTCGCGCGCGGCCTTCCTGGCCGTGGTCGCCGTCTGCGCGGTCCTGCTGGTGAGCGCGGTGGTCATGGGCATGCTGGGCGGTGACAGGTGGCTGCTGACCGGTGACGTGGTCAACTGGCTGCAGGGCCGCAGCGGGCGGGCCCTGACGTTCGTGCTCGACCAGCGCTGGCCGCGCGTGTTCGCCGCGGTGCTGGCCGGTACGGCGCTGGCCGTGGCGGGCGCGGCGGTGCAGGCCGTGTGCCGCAACCCGCTCGCCGAGCCGGGCGTGCTCGGCGTCACCGCCGGGGCGGGCGTCGGCGCGATCACGCTGCTCACGCTGGTGCCGCTGGCCGGGCTCTGGACGATGTCCGCGGCGGCGGGCGCGGGCGCGCTGGCCGCCTTCGCTTTGGTGTACGGGCTGGCCTGGCGCGGCGGGCTGAGCTCCGACCGGCTGGTCCTGATCGGGGTCGGCATGCAGGCCGCCTGCACCGCCGTCACCGTCCTGATCATCGTGCTGTCCGACCCGTGGAACACCGCCAAGGCCCTGACCTGGCTGTCCGGCTCGACGTACGGCCGCGTCCCGGCGCAGCTCATCCCGGTGACGCTGGCGCTGCTGGTCGTCGTGCCGCTGCTGGTCTGGCTGCGCAGGGACCTCGACCTGCTGTCCCTGGACGAGGACACCCCGCGCATCCTGGGCGTCCCGTTGGAGCCGGTACGCCTGGGCGCGCTCGCCGGAGCCGTGCTGCTCACCTCCACGGCGGTGTCCGTGATCGGGGTCGTCGGCTTCGTCGGCCTGGTGGCCCCGCACGCCGCCCGCGCCCTCGTCGGCGCCCGCCACCGGCGGATGCTCCCGGTCGCCGCGCTGCTCGGCGCGGTGCTGGTCAGCCTGGCCGACACGCTCGGGCGTACCGTCATCGCCCCGGCGCAGGTGCCCGCGGGCCTGGTGACGGCGCTGATCGGCACGCCGTACTTCGTCTATCTCCTGTGGCGCGCCCGCGCCCACAGCGACGCCACGTGACCTCGCTCGGTGCGGAGCCGTCAGGAAGGCGGCGGTGGCGCGCCTGGCGGGGGCAACGGTTGTGAAATGGCGGCCCGCCCGTTTTCACGGCTTTGTGACCAGGAGACCCGCGCCTGCGCGCGCTCGGCGCCGGCCACCAGGCCCGCACCGGCCATCTGGGCGAGACCGTGCTGGGGGAGTAGCTTGAGGAAATGGATCGTCGCATCTTCGGCCTGGAGAACGAGTACGGCGTCACGTGCACGTTCCGGGGACAGCGCAGGTTGTCCCCGGACGAGGTGGCCCGCTACCTGTTCCGGCGGGTCGTGTCCTGGGGCCGGTCGAGCAATGTGTTCCTGCGCAACGGCGCCCGCCTGTACCTGGACGTCGGCAGCCATCCCGAGTACGCCACGCCCGAGTGTGACAACCTGATCGAGCTGGTCACGCATGACAAGGCAGGAGAGCGCATCCTGGAGGGCCTGCTCGTCGACGCCGAGAAGCGGCTGCGCGAAGAGGGCATCGCGGGTGACGTCTACCTGTTCAAGAACAACACCGACTCGGCCGGAAACTCCTACGGCTGTCACGAGAACTACTGTGTGGGACGGCAGGGTGAGTTCGGGCGGCTGGCCGACGTGCTGATCCCGTTCCTGGTCACCCGGCAGATCATCTGCGGGGCGGGCAAGGTGCTGCAGACCCCGCGCGGCGCCGTCTACTGCGTCTCGCAGCGGGCCGAGCACATCTGGGAGGGCGTGTCGTCGGCCACCACCCGGTCCCGGCCGATCATCAACACCCGTGACGAGCCGCACGGTGACGCCGAGCGGTTCCGCCGGCTGCACGTGATCGTCGGCGATTCCAACATGAGCGAGACCACGATGCTGCTCAAGGTCGGCGCGACCGATCTGGTGCTGCGCATGATCGAGGGCGGCACGGTGATGCGCGACCTGTCGCTGGAGAACCCGATCAGGGCCATCCGCGAGGTCTCCCACGACATGACCGGCCGGCGTCGGGTGCGGCTGGCCAACGGGCGCGAGGCCTCCGCCCTGGAGATCCAGCAGGAATACCTGTCGAAGGCGAAGGACTTCGTCGAGCGCCGCGGCGGCGACGCGATCGCGCACCGGGTGCTGGAGCTGTGGGAGCGCACGCTGCGCGCGGTCGACACGGGCAACCTCGACCTGGTGTCGCGTGAGATCGACTGGGTGACGAAATACCAGCTCATCGAGCGCTACCGGAAGAAGTACGACCTGCCGCTGTCGTCGCCCAGGGTGGCGCAGCTCGACCTCGCCTACCATGACGTGCACCGCAAGCGGGGCCTGTTCTACCTGCTACAGCGCCGCGGTGCGGTGGAGCGGGTGGCCTCCGACATCAAGATCTTCGAGGCCAAGTCGGTGCCGCCGCAGACGACCAGGGCGCGGCTGCGCGGTGAGTTCATCCGCAAGGCGCAGGAGAAGCGCCGCGACTTCACCGTCGACTGGGTGCATCTCAAGCTGAACGACCAGGCCCAGCGCACGGTGCTGTGCAAGGACCCGTTCCGCAGCGTGGACGAGCGGGTGGACAAGCTCATCGCCGGCATGTGACCGAACCGCTAAGAGTCACCCAGGACAGGCGGGGCGACCGAGGAGCGGACGATGAGCCGCGAGCGGAGTATGTGCATCTCGCGGGGTGGGTCGGCGCCCTCCAGGGTGTCGAGCAGCACCTGCGCCGCCTTCGCCCCGAGCTGGTGCACGGGCTGCTCGATCATCGTCAGCGGCGGCTCCATGACGGCCGCCCACGCGCTGTCGTCGAAGCCGATCAGCGCGACGTCGCGCGGGCAGGACAGCCCGGCCGCCCGTAGCGCGCGCAGCGCCCCGGTCACCGCGTCGGTCTCGGTGCAGAACACCGCGGTGATGCGGTCGCTCATGGACGTCATGCGCGCGACCTCCGCGGTCGCCCGCGCCTCCGTCTTGGGCCCGACCATGACCAGCTCGGGGTCGAAGGGGATGTGCGCGTCGTCGAGCGCGTCGAGGTAGCCGCGCAGCCGCTCCCCGTCCGTCCACAGCCCGCGGGCCGCGTCCGCGAGCAGCTCGCGCCGCGTCGCCGGCGTCCGTGACGTGGAAGGACCCCAGACGAACCCGATGCGGCGGTGCCCCGCCGCGATGAGCGTCTCCACGGCCTCGCGGGCCGCGTCGCGGTTGTCGGTGACGACCGCGTCGAGGTCGAGCGCGGCCACCGCCCGGTCCACGAGCACGACGGGAATGCCGCGGTCCATCGCCGCCCTGATGTGCGCGACGTGCTTGCCGGTGGTCGCGGCCGAGGCGATGATGACCCCGTCGACGCGCTTGTCGATGAGCACGTTCGTGGCCGCGACCTCCTGGTCGAGATCCTCGTACGTGCTCAGCACGAGCGTGTCGAACCCCCTGGCCCGCGAGGTGTCGGAGATGCCGCGCATCAGCCCCGCGAAGAAGGGGTTGCCGATGTCGGCGACGATCACGCCCAGGGTGTGGCTCACACCCGTGGACATGCTGCGGGCCAGCGCGTTCGTGCGGTAGCCGAGCTTCTCGGCCGCGGCCAGCACCCGCTCGCGCAGCTCGGGGCTGACGTAGCCGTAACCGCCGAGTGTGCGGGCGGCGGTCGCGCGGCCGACCCCGGCCTCCGCGGCCACCTCGGAGATCGTCGGCCGCCCACTCGCCTGGCCCCGGTCAGCTGGCATGGATCGGGTCCCTCATTTCTCGCGTTCGCCGGCTCGCCACATGCTAACCGTGCCCGGGCGTCGCGGGTCTGCCGTGCCGGAAGGCGCCTTCGACGAAGCACTGCTCGTACGCCGACTGCGCGCCGTCGCGCAGCGCCCGCCCGAGCTGCTCCGCCCCCGGCGGCCGGCCCGCGGACCAGCCGCCGCGCAGCAGGGAGACCGCGAACCCGGCGAGGAAGGCGTCGCCGCAGCCCATCGTGTCGACGAGGCGCGCGGGGTCCTCGACGAGGCGCGCGGGCGCGGTGACGGTGACGCGGCCGTCGGTGGCCACCGCGCCGTGCACGCCGCGGGTGCCCAGAGCCAGCCCCGCGCCCCGGCGTACGAGGTCGGCCAGCACCTCGCGGGTGGCCTCCTCGTCCAGGTGGGCGCAGGACAGCAGCACCAGGTCCGCGTGCGGGCAGACGCGGTCGAGGTAGGCGGGCGTGCGGTACGTCTCCTCGCTGGACAGGTCGAAGCTCACCAGCGGGCCCAGCCCCGCCAGCTTCGGCAGCTCGCCCTCGCTGCCCGAGTAGACGCTGGAGTGCACCAGGTCGAAGGAGGACACGTAGCCGAGCAGCCCGTCGTCGAGCGCGAGCGGCTCGCGTACGGTGACGCCGCCGCCGTTCCAGCCGAGGAACACCCGCTCGCCGTCGTCCACCCGCAGGGTCGAGACGCCGCTCTCGCCGGCCCGCACGACGCACCGGCCGGTGGCGACGCCTTCGGCGGCGATCGACCCGGCCAGGAACCGGCCGAGGTCGTCGTCGCCGAAGACCCCCAGGTAAGCGGCTTCGACGCCGAGGCGGCGGGCGTAGACGGCGACGTTCACGCTGTTCCCGCCCGGGTAGTCGATGCCGCGGTCGACGAACCTGTCGACGATGTTGTCGCCGAAGCCGAGCACCCGCATGCCTAGTAGTCCATGACCCGGTAGTAACGGCGCAGGTCGAGCGAGTGGTCGCGGACCCGCTCCAGGTGCTTGCTGACCCGGCTCAGCACGGTGTCGAGCACCAGCGGCGCGAGCAGCCCGCGGAACTCGGGGCTGATGCCGTCGAGCGGGTAGTCGCGCGTGTCGAAGACCGTGACGTCCTTGGAGATGCGCCTGGCGAACGCCTCGGCGCGGTCGGTGAGCGGCCGCGTCTCGTCCTCGCCCTGGAAGATGACGACACTGGTGTCCTCTTCGAGCAGTTCGAGCGAGCCGTGGAAGAACTCCGCGCTGTGCACCCTCGTGGTACGCAGCCACTGCATCTCCTCCAGGATGCACATGGAGTAGAGGTAGGTGAAGCCCCACAGGTTCCCGCCGCCGATGAGGAAGTGGTAGTCGGCGTCCTTGTGCGCCTCGGCGAACGCGGCCGCCACCGGCTCGGCCTGCCTGGCCACGCCGAGCAGGACCTCCGGCAGGCCGGCGAACTCGGCGGCGAGCTTGTCATAACCGCCGAACTCGCCCCTGCGCGCCAGCAGCCGGCCCGTGAACAGCAGCAGCTGCATGTCGAAGGGCCACGTCTTCGGCTCGGAGACGAGTGCGACGTCCACGGACTTGGCCACGGGGGAGTCGGGGTAGCCGGTGAAGCCGATCGTGTACGCGCCTTTGGACCTGCAGTACTCGATGGCCCGCAGGCTGTCCTCGGTCGTGCCGGAGACCGAGGTGAAGACGGCCACCGTGCGCTCGCCGAGCGAGGCGTCGCCCGAGACGACGAGCTCGGCCGCGATCGCGGAGCGCACGTCGAGCGTGGAGACGCGCCTGGCCCAGTGCTCGTACGGCCACATCTGCGCGTAGGTGCCGCCGGCGCCGACGAGCAGGAGGTTGTCGAAGCCCTGGTCGAGCAGCCGGTCGGCGAGCTCCTCGATCTGGGGGCGGAGCGCCACCGCGCTCGACAGCTGGGAGAGGAATTCCGGCTCGTTGAATCCGAGCATCTTCAAGTCCTTTCACGGGGGTGCCGCTTCCACCGGCCTGATACCGGTATCACGCGGAGGTCACGGTGGCACAGTGAACCGGCCCTCGTCAACATCCCGTTTCTGTAATAGCGTCTCTACCTGCATGAATACTGGCCGGTAAGAGCGGTTTCCCGAGGTCGGGAAAATAAGATCTTGGCTTTGGGTCTGGTACCGGTATCAGTTCGGCTGTACAGTCCCACACCAACCCCCTCTCCCCCCGAGAGAAAGGAAGCCCATGCGGCCTCGCGCACTGACGACGTTCGCGGCACTCGTCGGGACCTCGGCGCTGGCTCTCACCGGCTGCGCCGGCGAAACGGCCAAGGCTCCCGCGGCGGACGTCGCCGCCACGCCGGAGTTCTCCGGCACGCTCAGCATCCTGACCAAGTTCGCCGGCGACCCGCTCCAGCCCTACTTCGAGAACATCGCCGCCGCGTACCAGAAACAGCACTCCGGGGTGAAGGTCGAGCTCATCCAGGAGACCGACCAGAGCGTCAAGGACAAGACCAAGACCCTGACCGCCTCGGACGCCCTGCCCGACATCTACTTCACGTGGACGGGCAACTGGGCGGAGAACTTCGTGCGCGGCGGCCGCGCGGCCGACCTGACCAAGGTGATCGGCCCGGACACCGAGTGGGGCAAGACGTTCGGCCAGGGCTCGCTGTCCGCCTTCGCCTACGACGGCAAGTACTACGGGATCCCGCTCTACAACAACGGCAAGTTCATGGGCTACAACAAGACGGCCTTCGCCAAGGCCGGGGTCAAGGTGCCCACGACCTTCGAGGAGCTCGTCGGGAGCTGCGCGGCGCTGCGCAAGGCGGGCTACGAGCCCATCGCCTTCGGCAACAAGGACGGCTGGCCCGCCCTGCACTACCTGCAGCAGCTCTTCGCCTACAACGTGCCCGCCGAGACCCTGCAGGCCGACTTCACCCCCGCGACGGCCAAGCTCGCCGACCCGGGCTACGTGACCGCGCTCAAGCAGTTCAAGAGCGTCGTCGACCAGTGCACGAACACCGGCAGCGGCACCAACGGCGTGCTCTACACCTCCGCCCAGGAGGCGTTCGCCGACGGCAAGGCCGCCATGTACTACCAGGAGATCCTGGAGTTCGACAACGCCACGAGCGACAAGGGGCTCAAGCCGGCCGACTTCGGCATCTTCCCGCTGCCGGTCCCGCAGGGCGCCGCGGGCGACACCAAGACGATCGAGGGCGCGCCCGAGGGCTACCTGGTCAACGCCAAGTCGCCGCGCGTGGCCCTGGCCATCGACTTCATGAAGTTCGCCACGAACGCCGAGAACGCGAGCACCCTGTCCGCGCCCCCGTACGGGCAGCCGAGCACCGTCGTCGGCGCCGTCACGGAGAAGACGTCCAGCAAGGCCGTGTACGAGGGCATCGAGCTGGTCAACCAGGCGCCGCGGCTGGCCGCGTGGCTCGACACCGTGACCGTGCCCGAGGTCGCCGACGCGTGGCTGGCCGGCGGTGAGGCGCTGGTCAGCGGCGGCTCGACGCCGGAGAAGGTGCTCGAAAGCGTGCGCCAGGCCTCGGAGTCGGCCAAGTAGGCCGGCGGCCGGAGGGGAGCATGCCGGTGCGTGCCATCACTCAGCGGGCAGCGGGGCTGGCGTGGGTCGTTCCCGCGCTCGCGCTGGTCGTGGTGTTCGTCTACCTGCCGCTCGTGCAGAACTTCGAGTTCAGCACGATGAAGTGGGACATCTACAGCGGAAGCCAGGAGTACGTCGGCCTCGACAACTACCGCAAACTCCTCGGCGACCCGGTCTTCTGGTCGTCCTTCGGCAACAACGTCCTGTACGCGGTCGTCTCGATCGCGTTCCAGGTGTTCGGCGCGCTCGTGCTCGCCGCGCTGATCGAGTCGGTACGCGCCGAGCGCTGGCGGCGCGCCCTGCGGGCGATCTACTTCATCCCGTCCGCGATCTCGCTGACCGTCGCCGGCCTGCTGTTCTACTTCATCTACGAGCCCACGATCGGCCCGCTCAACCACCTGCTGCGGGCGACCGGACTCGGCTCGCTGGCGCAGGCGTGGCTGGGCCAGGAGAGCACGGCGATGTCCGCGATCATCGCGATGAGCCAGTGGCAGGGATTCGGCTACTCGACGCTGCTGTTCGCGGTCGCGATCCAGCGCATCCCGTCGGAGATCTACGGCGCCGCCGCCATCGACGGGACCGGCCCCGTACGCCGGTTCTTCCACGTCACCCTGCCCCTCGTACGCGAGATGACCGGGCTCATGATGATGGTCACCGTCTCGGGGGCGTTCCAGGTGTTCAACGAGGTCATGGTGATGACCAGCGGCGGGCCGAACAACTCCAGCCAGGTCATGGGCACCTGGCTCTACCGCAGCGGCTTCGTGCGCAACAACTTCGGCTACGCCGCCGCCATCGCGACGGTGATCTTCCTGATCACGCTGGCCATCGCCGTGGCGCAGATGCAGGTCACGCGGAGAAAGAGGGTGGAATGGTGACGCGCCTCGGCTTTCTCGGCGTGATCGGGCGCGTGTTCCTGTGGGCGTTCCTCCTCGGTCTCGCGGTCGTCGTGCTCTACCCGCTGCTGTGGATGGTGCTCAACGGGTTCAAGTCGAACGCCGAGCTGTTCGGCAACCCGTTCGCGCTGCCGGTGGACTGGAGCTTCGCCAACTACCAGAAGGCGTGGAACCGGGGGGTCAGCGGCTACCTCGCCACCAGCGTGCTCGTCACGGTGACCTCGACGCTGGCCACCGTGTTCGTCAGCGCCTGGGCCGCGTACGGGCTGACCAGGGTGAAGATCCCGTTCAGCAGGTTCGTCAGCATGGCCATCCTCGGCGGGCTCATGCTCGCGCCCACCGTGGCGCTCGTCCCGCTGGTCAAGATGTTCCAGGCGATGGGGCTGTACAACACGTTCTGGGCGCTGCTCATCCTGTACACCGCCTTCCGGGTGCCGTTCACCACCTTCCTCATCCGCGCGTACATGATCGACCTGCCGCGCGAGGTGGACGAGGCGGCGGAGATGGACGGCTGCAGCCGGTGGACCGCCTTCTGGCGGATCATCCTGCCGATGTGCAAGCCGATCATCACCTCGACCGTGCTGCTGCACGTCCTGTTCGCCTGGAACGAGTACCTGTTCGCGATGGTCTTCACCAGCGGCAGCGGCGTGCAGACCCTGCCGGTCGGCCTGACGAGCCTGATGAGCAAGCACGGCACGGAATACCCCGTCGTCTTCGCCGGCATGGTGATCGCGGCCCTGCCCGTGGTGCTGCTGTTCTTCTTCGGCCAGCGCTACATCGTCAAGGGCCTGGCCGACGGCATCGGCAAGTGACCCGCCCCCTACCAGGAGGATCCCCATGAGCCTGTCGGCCCGGCAGATCACCGGCTCGAACTTCGCCTACCAGCACCTGCCCCTCCCGCGCTGCCTCGACGACGCCGCCGAGCTGGGCCGCGAGCAGGTGGAGCTGTGGGGCATCGCGCCGCACCTGTACGTGCCCGAGCTCAGCGACGCCGAGGCGCGCGCCATCAGGCGGGCGGCCGAGTTGCGCGGGCTGGCGATCCGCTGCCTCACGCCCGAGCAGGTAGCCTACCCGGTCAACGTGGCCTCGCCCGACACCGCGCTGCGCGCGCGCAGCGTCGCCATGTTCCGCCGGGCCGCCGAACTGGCCGCGGAGCTCGGGGCCGGGCTGCTGCTCCTGACGCCGGGGCGGGGCTTCGAGGACGAGCCGGTCCAGGCCGCGTGGCGGCGCTCGGCGGACGCGATCGGGGAGATCAGCGCGTACGCGGCCGGCCTCGGCGTGGACTGCGTGCTCGAATCGCTGCAGCGGGTGGAGTCGAACCTGGTCAACGACTCCCGTGCGCTGGCCGCCATGATCGGCGAGATCGGCGCGCCGAACCTGGGCGCCGTGCTCGACACCGTGGCCATGGCGGTCGCGGGCGAGGACGTGGACGACTACTTCGACGCGCTCGGGGACCTCGTACGCCATGTGCACCTCATCGACGGCCGGCCGGCCGGGCACCTGGCGTGGGGCGACGGCGAGCTGCCGCTGCCCGCGATCCTGGCCGCCCTGGACCGCAGGGGATACGCGGGGTGCATGACGTTCGAGCTGTTCGGCGACGGAAGCTACGCCCTCGATCCCCGGCCGGTCGTGGAGCGCTGCCTCGCGGCGACGTCGCTCGCCCCATAGCGGTACGGCGCGGCCGCAGACGACGTAGGGTCCACATCAGCAACCGGTCCCGGCCGCGCCCACGACGGCCCTTGCGAGATGGAAGCCTGCATGACTGTCACTCCCGAGCAGCTGCGCGACCTCGCGAGCCGCGCCGAGGCGCTCACCGCCGAGGTGCGGGCACTCTGCGTCGGCGCCCAGAACGGAACGCCCGAGCCCGGCCACCTCACGACGGCCCGGCAGGCCGCGGAGTGGCTCGCCCGCGGCGCGGCCGACCTGGAGCTCGCGGCCGAGGACCTGGCCAGGCTCCAGACGCCGCCGTGCGCCTTCCGCTGGGGCGTCTGCCCCGAGCACGGCAACACCCTGTCCTCCAAGGCGGGCGTCTCCGAGTGCCGCGTGTGCCGCCGCACCTGGACCTACAACCGGCTCGACCAGCCGTGCGGGGAGCCGGTCACGTGGCGGGTGATCGACCGGGCGGGGACGGAGACGCAGATGTGCGACGGGCACGTGCTCGGCGCCCGCGCGGCGGCCGGCGGCGCCACCTTCGCCCGCCTCGACGCGCCCATCGGGCAGCCGTGATCGGGTGACCGCCGCCGCCCGGCTCAGGGCGGCTGGTCAAGGCTTTGTCATCCCCCATGCGGAGGATTAGCCGGCACCGGGCACGACTCGGGAGGCGTGTCCGCCAGAAATGCCCGAGAGGCCCGGAACATGGGGCTCGGGGCCGCACAGGGAGAAGCCAGATGATCATTCAGGACGCCGGGGACCGAGTCATCCCCGAATATCGCGAGGTCACCGCAGCAGCCGTGGGCGACATGACGAAGCAGCTGCTCCAGCCGCCCTTCACCATGGCGGCGACCCCTGTCTCCCGCCCGCTCTCGACCCCGGTGCCGATCCCGGTCCCGCCGATCGTCGGGCCCCGGATCCTCATCTACAAGCAGGACCCCACCATCGCCGAGCTGGGCGTCAGGGCGATCTTCATTCCCAGCCCGGTGCTGGCCGGACCCACCGACGCCCGGATCACCACCGAACTGCCCGGCATCACGCCCGTGGCACGCAGCATCAACGGCGACTTCATCTTCGTCCCCAACTCACCGGAATTCGACTGCGCGCACACGTACGCGGTCGTCCGGGAGACGCTGACGATGTACGAACGCCACAACGGCGGCGTCCCCCTTCCCTTCGCGTGGAACACCGGCGGGAACCTCGACCGGCTCACCGTCTTCCCGCGGGCCGCGGTCGGCGCCAACGCCTTCTACAGCAGGTCGGCCAAGGCGCTGAAGTTCCTCTTCTTCACCCCGCCCAGCTCCGCACAGGAGGTCTTCACCTGCCGCTCCCTCGACATCGTCTCCCACGAGACCGGGCACGCGATCCTCGACGGGCTCAAGCCGGGCTGGCTCGGCGCGGAGAACCCGCCCCAGACCGGCGGCCTGCACGAGGCGTTCGGCGACCTGACCGCCATCTTCGTCACGCTGGCGCAGCCCGACCAGGCCGAGGCGCTCGTCGCGCTCACCAAGGCGAACCTGCACGCCAAGTCCTTCCTGTCGTCCCTGGCCGAGCAGTTCGGCCAGGGACTCGGCCTGCCGTTCGGCCTGCGCAACGCCGACAACGACCTCAAGCTGAGCGAGGTCAGCAACGAGGTGCACGCGATCTCCCAGGTGTTCACGGGCGGCGTCTACGACGTGCTCGCCGACATCTACGCCCACGAAAGCACCAAGCAGGGCACGGTGAAGAGCCCGACCGTGATCCTCATGGAGGTCGCGGACAGGCTGTGCAAGCTGCTGTTCAACGCCATCGTGAAGGCGCCCGCGAGCGGCGCGACCTATACCGACGTCGTCAACCAGATGCTGAAGATCTCGGCCGCGCAGGGCGATCCCATCATCTACCGGACCTTCATCCGCAACCGGTTCGCCTTCCGTGAGGTGGTGACGTCGCCCACGCCGTTCACGGAGATGCTCTCCGGTGAGATGGATCTCATGAACGCCGACTACACCGGCGACGGCAAGGCCGCGAAGGACGCCACCAGCGTGAAGGCCGCCGACCCGGCCTCCGCCAGCCTGCGCGCCGTGCAGGACCGGTCGTGCTGCTGCGGCACCATGCAACTGCCCGAGTTCCAGGTCATCGGCACGGACAAGCTCACGTCCACGGGCGACCTGACCGACGACGACATCCTCGCCACTGAGCTGAGCGCGCTGAAGAAGGCGTTCAAGTAACGGCAGGAGAGTTCCGCATGCGGGTGCAGGTCGAGAGAACCGGCGGCTTCGCCGGCCGCGAAGAGATCGTCGCCGCCTACGACACCAGCGATCTCCCCGCGGCAGAAGCCGCCGCGGTGCACGACGCGCTGGCCACGGTCAGGGCCGCCCTGGACCGTGGCGAGCCGGGCGAGGCGGGCGCCGATCTGTTCAGCTACCGGATCACCGCCGGCGACGGCGCCGGACAGGTCTACACGGTGTCCGGCGAGCCGCCGGAGCTGGCGGACGCGCTGGCCGTGCTCACCCGGCAGGCGTGAGGGCCCGCGCGGCGTCGCTCAGAGAAACGCACCCGGCAGGCGTGAGGGCCCGCGCGGCTTGGCTCAGAGAAGCTCGGCCGGCAGGTCGTGCGGGTCGACCTTCGCCACGATCAGGGCCGGCGTGGTGGCCGCCTTGGCGTCGGCGAGCGCCTGATCGAGCGCCGCCGCCGTGTTGACCGAGCGGGCGAACTGGACGCCGAGCGCGTTCGCGAACTTGACGAAGTCCCATCGGTTGAGCACGACGTAGGGCTTCGGCAGCGCGCCGGGATCGTCGAAGTAGGCATCGTCGATGAGGTACTGCTCGAAGGCGTAGATGCCGTTGTCGATCACGACGACGACCGGGTTGCGCGCGTACCGGACCATCGTGGACAGCGCCTGCGCGGTCATGTGGAAACCGCCGTCGCCGCAGATGACCAGCGGTCGCCGGGCGGACCCGAACGACGCGCCGACGGCGGCGGCCACCGAGTGCCCGATCGACGCCCACACCGCGCCGGACACGACGGCGTCCCGGCCCTTCACCGGCAGGTTCGCGGCCGAGGCGACACCGATGAAGGTGTCGGGGACCACGAGCCAGGACGCGTCCAGCGCGGCGCCGATGCGCTCGAACACCTGCCGGTAGGTCAGCGCGCCCGTGGCCGGTGCGGGCGCGGGCGGAGCCACCCCGGCGGGCACGTTCGCCGGTGGCGCCTTCGCGGCCTCGACACCGAGAGCCGTCACCAGGGCGCCGATCTCCGCGCTCTGCTTGGCGCCCGCCTTGATCTTCACCTTGCCGTCGTAGGCGGTGACGACGCGGCCGGTGTCCCTCACCAGCGCCGCCCAGCCGCTCGGGAAGACGCAGCCGAGCATGACGACCAGGTCCGCCCGATCGACGGCGTTCGTGACGGCGGGACGCGAACGCGGCGGCGCGTAGACCCCGAGCCACCCGCTGCCCTCCTCGTCCAGCGCCGACTTGGCGAGCAGCGCGGTCGACCAGCGGATGCCGAGCTTGGCGATCAGGGCGGCGACCTTGTCGGCGAGCCCGTAGCGCTGGATCTCCGTGCCGACGAGGAGGAGCGGCGCGGCCGCGCTGCGGATCATCTGCACGATCGTGACCGCGAGCTGCTCCTCGGTGCCCGCCGCGGGAACGGCGGGCGACAGCGGCTGGCCCGGCATCGGGCAGGCCATCCGCCAGATGTCCCGGTTGATCTCCACGTAGACCGGGCGCTTCTTCCTGATCGCGGTCAGGATCGCGTTGTCGACCACGGCCGGCACCTCAGAGGGCTTGCCGGCGCGCGCCGCGCTCGCCGTGACGAGCTTGTACGCGTTCAGGTCCGCGTCGGGTGCACCGGTCGAGTGCGAGAACAGGACGTCGAAGTCCTTCAGATTGCTGAGGTTGACGCTGTTCGGGCCGCCGTTGATGACCACGATCGGGCTGCGCTCGACATAGGCGCCGCCGATCGCGTTGATCATGCTCAGCATGCCGACCCCGTTGGCGACCGCGACCGCGGCGAGCCCCTTCGTCCGGGCATATCCGTCGGCCGCGTAACCCGCCTCGAGGTCGCTCGCGGTGACGACCGCCTTGACGCTGTGCGCGCCGACCGCGTCGAACAACTCCGCGCAGAAGGCGGCGGGGACGCCGAACAGCGTGTCGACGCGCTGCTGGGTCAGCCGCTTCAGGATGTAGTCGGCGACGGTGAAGGCCACGGTGACACTCCCTTGCCGGCCCGCCCTGCGGCGGGACCCGGATCAGACGCCGGTCGGCAGCGTCGGGTCGAACAGGCGCGCGTTGCGCGGGTGGTGGATGTGGTACTCCGGCATCGCCACGGGCACGGCCTGGCCGAACAGGGCGGCGATGTGCCGCACCAGGCTCTTGCACTTCGCCGGGTCGATGGTCTCGTTGTCCACGCCGACCTCGAAGGTGGAGCCGATGATGACGGCATCGGAGCGCGGGAACATGTAGCCGTCCTGGCCGTAGAGATATTTCAGCGCCGGCTGCTTCGGCAACATCGCGAGCTGCCCTTTGATCGGCTCCATGTCCTGGTCGTTCCACAGCTTCTTCGCACCCATTCCGGTGCAGTTGACGATGACCTTCTGCGGCAATGACGAGAACACGTCCGACTTACTGATGAATTGCCGCGGCTCAATCGTGACGCCACGCGCCGACAGGTCGTTCTCCAGCCGGAGGAGGAAGATCGGTGGTTCGACGAGCAAGGTCTGATACTTGAATCCCGGCTTGGTGTGGTTCTCGAACGGCATGCGCATCAGCGACTCGCGCTCCGGCATGAGCCCGGGCGCGAGCCGCCGCACCACTTCGAGGCCGGGAGTGACCTCCCGGCTGTAGTTCGGCACCTCGGAGACGCCGAAGCCGGCGCCGATGCTGTTCTTGAACGTTGTATAGGACGTCTTGATGATGCCTTTGAGCTCCTGCTCCTTGCCGGCGAACGCCACGACGGAAACGGCCCACTGGCCGCCGGCCTTGTGCGACGTGGTCTCGACCGGGTTACGGTCCGCGTAGATCGTGACCTCGAGGCCGAGATCGCGCAGCAGCGTGGCGGCGGTCAGCCCCATGACGCCGGCGCCCAGCACCGCGACCTGCGTGTCGTGCGACACGGCGATGCGCTTCTTGACGATCTCCGCCACCTTGGCGGCACAGCCCCAGCTCAGCGTGATGCCCGCGCCGCCATGCCCGTAGTTGTGGACGACGAACCGGCCGGAGGCCAGCTCGGAGTCGAGCCGGTACGAGCCGTTGCGGAACGGCCTGACCCCCGCCACGCAGGCGCCCGCCGCATGCGGGTCGTAGGTGAAATCCGGGGTCGGGAGATTGGGTATCGCGTGCCTGCGGCTGGTCGGCATCCGTCAACCTCCATGGGGCGTGGAATATGTCGCTGAACGCCACCTCGGAAAGGCCGTCCAGCCCATCGACTACCCTTCTCCGCAGGAGCTCAGCGGTTGAATCGGAGACCTTTGCCGATTCCTTTCCTGCGATTTCCTCACGCGCACATCCAGGCATTTCCCGGCAATGACTGAGCAATATCGCCACGGCCGCGTCGGCACGGACCCTCCGACTCGCTCGCCGCGCGCATCGCGCCGATGAGGCCGCGGAAAGTCCGACCACGCTCCGGTCGTCGCCACCTTCCAGTTCGACTGACCCGGGTCAGCGGCGTGGCCTGGCCCGCGCCACGAAGAGGCCGAGGCCGATGAGCAGGACGGCGATGCCGAGCTTCGCGAAGGGCTCCCAATCCTGGGCGCCCGGGCGATGCCAGGTCGCCCACGAGTAGAGCCCGACGGCCGCGAGGGCGATCACCGTACTGGCCAGCAGCCGGACGCCGACCTTGCGCGCCCCGTGGTCCGGCGCGCAGAGCGCGGCGCTGGTGGCGCCCGCGAGAACGAGCACGACGCCCGCCAGGATCAGGCCCAGGGGAACGCTGGGGAGCAGGACCACCATGGCGAGCAGCGTGCCGCCCGCGGCGATCGTGACGTCCATGACCCGCTTCGCGAAGTTGCCCTTGGTCGTCAGCGCCAGGACCATCGCCCAGACGATCAGGGTGTATCCGCGGAAGACCCGGAGGAGCGTGCCGACGACCCTGCTGCGCGAACGGGTTCCGAGCATGCTGGACGCGACGGCGGCCGTGTGCGTCGCCGTCTGGGCGAGCGTGTCGTCTCCGACCTCGTTGTGAATGCGCTGGCCGCCGATCCGTTCGGCGTCGTGCCAGCAGCTCCAGAGCTCGGCGGTGGACAGGGCGCGGTCGTCCGGCGTTCTGGCCTCGTACGCGCTGAGCCAGGTGCCGCTGTCCGCGGGCGGAGCCCCGATCTCCTTTCTGATCGCGTCCGCCAGCTCGGGGAGATCCTCCCGGAGTATGCGCGTGTGGATGCGCCTGGCGATCCGATCGGCGCAGGCGGCCAGCATCTTCGGCAGCGGCTTGTCCTGGTCGGCGGTGTCGGTCAGCTCCCGCAGGCACGCCTCTCGCGCGTTCGCCCACTCGTCGGCCAGGAACTCGTGGTCGCGATCCCCTTCCTCGGGGACGGCGACCTCCCTGATCACGTCGAGCAGCTGCGCGGGCGGGGTGCCGAGCTGGCGGATCCGCTCGGGTGCCAGCAGGATCCGTACGATGTGGCTCGCGCCGTCCAGACGGCCGTGCACCCAGTCGTTCATCCGCCAGGACGGACGGTAGAACGCGCCGAAGTGGTGCGCCTGCCTGCCGGTCAGGTGATCGGGGTCGCGAGAGGAGATCTGCACCAGCTCGACCTGCTGCTCGACCTCGCCGGTCGCCCCGCCGAAGGCCAGCTGGACCACGTCCAGGCGAAGCATCCGGTCCAGGACCTGTTCATCATCCGTGGCCTGGGCCAGGAGGTAGGTGTACAGGGCGGTGAGCCGGGCCGTCTCGTGCCCTGCCGGATCGAGGCGCGCGTTGGGGTTGCGGCAGACGCTCTCGATCGCGTGGGCGGAGGCGCGTAGCTGCCGGGCGAGCGCGGACGCGTGCTCGTACAGCCGCTGGGCGATCGGGACCTCGGAGGAGGGCCCAGAGGAGGGCCCAGAGGAGGGCCCGGTGACGGTCTTCCAGAGCGGGATGACGGCGGCCAGCCAGCCGTCGAGCTCTTCCTGATTGTGCGCTGGCGTGTTCGCCGGTCCGCGCCGTTCTGGGAGGGGGCCGACGCCGCGCGCGCTCCCGCGCGCGGCCGCCGACCAGAAGCCGTCGAGAGCGCGCCGGTCCGCGTAGATGCCGCTCAGTATGCGGTCGTGCAACGCCTGCAGCCCCGCCACGACCTCCTCTCGTACGCGCGAGTCGCTGGTGCTGAGCGGGGCCAGCCACACCGCGCGTTTCAGCACGTCCAGGCTCATGTTCCCCAGTCGCTGGACGGCGGTCGGACCCCACGCCCAGCCCGACGGGGGCAGGCGCAGCTCCTCCGCCAGGCTTTCGCTCTGCGGGACGAAGGACAGGCTCTGCTTGCCGCGCCGCATGGCCTCGACCAGCTCCCGCTCGCTCCAGCGCTGCTCGGTGGCCGTCTGACCGGCGAATATCAGCTCGGCGATGGTACGGGCGGCGTACTCGACGCGCACCTCGCGGTATCCGGCCCAGGCGGCTTCCGCCAGGTCGGCCGCCTGGCCGGTCATGGCGGCGGCGAGCTGGTCGCGGGCCCGGCGCCGGGACCCGGTGAGCTCGCTGCGGCAGCGGATCTCCTCCAGCTCGCGCGACACCGAGTCCGTCGAACGCAACCGGGTGAACACGTCGAGCACCACCTGGCGGGCGCTCGGGACCTGTTCCTGGTCCGACCGGCCGGCGGCGGTGTCGGAGCTTCGCTCGCTGGGCGTGGGGGACACGTAGGCGAGGATCCGGCGCACCTGCCGCTCGGCGGGCTGCCGGTAGATGGCTTCCAGCGCGGGGCGGAGCGGCTTGTTCAGCAGCACCCCGCCGTCCACGACGAACTGCGAGCAGGAGAAGTTGACCCGGCCCGCCGACGACGGCCACCGTCCGTCGGGCAGGTCGTCGGCCGGGTCCACCGTGACCCAATGAGGCTCGAACGCCCCGGGGAACGAGGACGTGCACCGGGCCGCCTTGGCGAGCTGCCCGATGACGCTCTCGTGATCGAGGTTCCCGCTGACCGCGCCGCCGTCGTCGCCGTTCGTGAAGCGGAAGGTGGCGTCGTAGTCCTGCTCGACGATGCTCGTTCCCATGTCGTCGGTGAAGGTGGAGAGTCGGCCGTCCCACAGCGTGCCGGTGAGGATGAGCTCCACCGGAGACGGCGGACCCTCCCCTGTCCTTTTCGTGGTGGAGTCGTAAATGGCGGTGAGGGATTCTTCGACCTTCTTGATGAAGTAGTCGTCACCCCGGAGCAGCGAGGGCGGGTTCTTGGTCAGCGGATGGCGCAGCAGCCGCTTCAGGTCGCCGTGCTCCTTCCACAGGTCGCGCATCCGTCCCAGGTCGCGCCGGCCGGCCAGGCCGAGAGCGAGGAACGCGCCGTTGAGCCCGCCTGCCGAGGTGCCGGCGATCACGTCGACGCGGGCGCTCGCCTTGAGCACGCGGTCGAGGATCAGGCGGTATTCCGGTGCGTTCTTCGCGGGCTGTGCCACGTGATGCAGCTCCAGCGTCACACCGCTGATCCAGATGGCCAGGCTGACACCGCCGTTCATGACGACGGCGATGCGGATATCTTGTTTGTCGATATCGGATACGTCGACATTCATTGGTGTCCCTCAGAAGCTTGACCACAGTATCGCCGGATCCGTTCTGATTATTCCCGGCCGAACGTCAACAACGTGCCAGGGCCATGCTGTGAGGTCGCCCGCTAATCTCTCGGTGAGGATAATGTGCCGCCAAGTCGTGGTAAGTCGGCTTTCTGGATGGATTGTTGCGGCCGAGTTATCATGGGGGTGAACGCCGAGAGGGGAACGCCATGGGAAATCTCGTGGACTACGTCACGGCCGAATCGCTCGACAAGGCGGCCCAGTGCCTGACCCAGGCCGAGCTCGACCGGCTGGCGGAGCTGTCTCCGAGAGCCGAGGATGGCGAGCGGTAGGCCGCGGCGCGATCCTGAGGTGGAGCGGGCGGTTCCGCTGGGGGAGGCCGCGAGGCAGGCGGTGACGACGCTGGCCGCGCTGGGCCTGCGGGCGGAGCTCGTGGACGCGGGTGGTGGCCGCGATCCGACCGCCTGGTGGTGCGGCTTGATCGGTGATGCAGGTGATGCAGGCGACACAGGTGGCGCGGAGAGCGCGGGCGGCGCGGGCGGCGCCCGGGTGGTCGCGTCCGGGATGGGGAAGGGACGGCCGGAGCAGGCGCGGGTGGGCGCGCTGTTCGAGGCCGTCGAGCACTATATGAGCGGCCCGGCCGGTTTTGACTCCACCGCCGTCGAACCGGTCGGGCCCCCCGTCATCGCCGCGGGCCCGCTGCGTGCGGACGCCTGCGCGGTGCTGCTGGACGGGATGCCCGGCCGGCGGATGGCCTGCCTGCGCTACCGCCCCCTCGGTGCGGGGTGCGAGCTGCTCCTGCCGTTGTTCCTCTGCGCTCCCTGGTACGTCGATACGGCGGACCTGCGTGATCTGGCCGGGGACGACTGCGATTACACCCACCTGAAGCGCTACAGCTGCAACAGCGGCTCGGCCGTCGGCGTCACCGTCGCCGAGGCGCTGCTGCACGCGCTCAACGAGGCGATCGAGCGGGACGCCCTGTCGCTGCTCCTGATCCGGGCGTTCCTCGGGAGCGGCGGCTTCCGGCCCAGGCTGATCGACCCCGGGACGCTTCCGCACGGTCCCGCGCGGGCGTACGCGATGGCCGAAGAGCTGACCGGGTCGCCGGTCCACCTGCTGGACATCACCAGCGACGCCGGAGTGCCGACGATGCTGGCGTACACCGCTCCTGCCGCGGGCCGGCCGCACCGGCGTGGCGCCGGAACGTCGCTGAGCCCGGTCCATGCCGCGTGGCGGGCACTGACCGAGCTCGTCCAGGCCGCGCTCGGCGAGCGCCTGTCGCACTCGGGCGGCCCCGCGCACGGCGATCTGGCCGGGCTGGCGCGGCACCCCGCGCTGTACGCGTGCGGGCGGTTCGATCTCACGGGCCTCCTGCGCGAGGCGCGGGTCGTCCCCTTCCCGCCGGTCGCCGAGGTTGGCGGGCCGCCCGGCCGCCAGGTGCGGGAGGTGGTCGCGCGGCTGGCCGCTCAGGGCCACGTGGCCTACCGGCGTACGGTGTGCGCCCTGCCCGGCGGGGTCACCGCGGTGCACGTGCTCGTGCCCACTCTGGAGCGGTTCGTCCTGGTCACGGATGGAAATCTGGTCATCCCCGGCCGCAGGGGGCAGGCCGCCGCGGCTGGCGCTCTCCCTGATTCTGGAAGCGTTTGCGGATCGATGTCGCGCAATGGGGGATCTCGTCAATGAGGAGCCCGACTTTTCCGTTTTATCGACCTTATGTGTGAAGTTTTCTGCCCCATTCTGATGGGCATCATGGGCACACTGGTTTTATGGCTGCACGATATTGGCGGCAGAATCGAAAAGGCTTGCTCTTTGCCGCGCTGGGTGTTCTGCTTGTGGTGCTTGCCGTGGTGCTCCCGCTCATGGCGCGAGGTTTGGGACAAGTGCTGGGCCCGACGATGGGCGCTGCCGCGGTCCTGGCGGCCGCGTGCAGCGCGATGACGCTGGGCAACGGCCTGATGCAGTTCCTGTCCTTCTGGCGCAAGCGCCGGACGCCCTCGGCCGCGCCGACCTCCGCCGACATCGGCACCGCGAAGGACATCCTCGCCGGCCTGGTGCGCCAGCAGTGGCGCGACGAGACGGCCCTGCGCTCACTGTGCGACCCCGAGCCCATGCCGCTGGCCTGGCGCTCGACCGAGCGCCGCGAGCTCGCCGACCATCCTGAGATCATCGCCAAGGGCAAGGTGGCTTTCCCCGGGTCCGAGGTGCACATCGCGGACATGGTGCGCAACTTCCGTGCTCTGCGGTGCCGCCGGCTGGTCATCCTGGGCGGTCCTGGCACCGGCAAGACGACGCTGGCCGTGCAACTGGTCCTCGAACTGCTGCGCACGCGGCAGCCGGAGGAGCCCGTACCGGTGCTGCTTTCAGCCGCGCGCTGGGACGACCGCGTACATCCGCGGCTGCAGGACTGGCTGGCCGACAGCCTCGCGCTGGACTATCCCGCGCTGCGCGCGGAGGGACTCGGCCGGGGTATCCCGCAGGCGCTCGTCGCACGCGGCGAGGTGCTGCCCGTCGTCGACGGGCTGGACGAGCTGCCCGAGCACGCCCGCGCGGACATGCTCGGCGCGCTGATCCGGTCGATGTGCGAGACGGACCAGCTCGTCCTCACCTGCCGTACGGCGCAGTTCGCCGAGTCCGTCCAGGAGCTCGGCGACGTCCTCACGGCGACGGCGGTCATCGAGCCACAGCCCATGTCACCCGCCGAGACGGCAGACTACCTGCGAGCCTGCCTTCCGCCCGTGCCGCACCCCGCCTGGCCCCGGATCCTGGACGCGCTGCACGCGGGCGAAGCCCCCGCACTCGCCGAGGTCACTTCGACGTCTCTGGGGCTGTGGCTGGTCCGCGCCACCTACATCGCGCCGCGGATGGACCCGACGCCGCTGGCGGAGCTCGGGCGGGGCAGTGCGGCCGACCTGCACGACCATCTGTGCGACCGGCTCATCCCGGCCCTGGTGAGCGCGCGGCCGCCCGCCGACGGCCCGGCCCAGCCCTTCCGTCCGCAGCACGCGTGGACCCCGGAGCAGGTCGGCCGCTGGCTCACGTACCTCTCCCGGCAGCTCATGGTGCGTGAGGAGGACCCCCGCGACATGGCGTGGTGGCATCTCGCCCGCTACACGCCGAGCCGCCCGGTCCGGATATGGACCGGTGTCGCGATCGGGGCGGTGGTCGGACTGGTCTTCACCCTGCTGACCAGGACGCCCCAGGCCGGCATGTGGATCGGGCTGCTGTCCGCGCTCCTGATCGTGATCATGATCGGCTCCTGGTTCACCGAGTCACCTGGCCACGCGAACTTCCAGGTGCGCGGCAGGCTCGTCCAGCTAATCGGCGTTCTCAGGGACGGGCTGATCGTCGGAGCCGTGGGGGCTCTCATCGGCTGGCTCACGGTCAAGCCGTTCTTCGGCCCGGGGGTGGCGCTGACGGCGGCGACGAAGATCGGCCTGCTGTCCGGCATCGGGTTCGTCGTGGTGCTCAGCCTGATCCGCTGGGTCGAGCACCCGGCCACCACCGCGACCGCGAGATCCCCGCGCTCGACGTGGCGGGCCGACAGGAACCTCACCATCATCCGGATCGTCAGCGGGCTCGTGGTCGGGCTCATGGGCGGGTTCATCGCGCAGGAGGCGCGTCTGAGCGCGACCGTGACGATCGTGGGCGGGCTGCTGCTGGGCCTGCTGTTCGGGCTCATGCTGGGCAGGCACCATGCCTGGCTGGCCTACAAGCTGACGGTTCCCCGCCTGGCCACCAAGGGGATGCTGCCGCTGCGGGCGATGGATTTCCTGGACGACGCCCACCGCCTGGGCCTGCTGCGCGCGGAGGGGCCGTACTACCAGTTCAGGCACGTCGAGCTGCAGCAGCACCTTGCGCGCGGCCGGCACCTGACGCCTGAGGAGGAGCCGCGGCAGCCGTCAGCGCTTTCGTGACCGGCCAGTTTTTCTGAGGCACCGGGACTCGCAAGCGCATCCGACCGACTCGGCATGGCTCCGGTCCGGGTTGAACCGCGGTGGGCGACGGCCCCGTACACGGTGGCAGTTTCACACCCCGGAGACAGCCATGACGATCAGACGTCAGTTATCCATCATGCTCGTCCTGCCCGTGGCCACCGCGTGTGGCCTGATCGAGCAGGCCGCGAACCCCTTCGCGGCCTCGCCGTCCCAGTCCTCCTCCGCGGCCCCGTCCCCGCAGAAGCGGGGGGTCGTGACGGTGGCGGAGGCCAGGAAGATCCTCCTGAGCTGGGACCGCGCGGAGAAGGAGGCGATGCGCCGGGGCGGTACGGACTGGTCGGCGGCCGAGTCCGGCCTCGTCGCGGAGATCCACCGAGCCGAGGTCCAGATGGACCGGCTGGAGGGGAAGAAGCCCGAAGTGCCGCAGGAGCGCATCATCAAGGCGCGCTACTTCATCCCCCGGGCGGGCTCGGGCACTCCGTGGTTCCTGGTCGACTACACCCGCGCGGCCGCGGATTACCGGCGGCTGCAGGCCGTCTTCGCCAAGACCCGGGCGGGCTGGCGCGTGGTGGCCGAGTCGGTGACCGTGAGCAAAGTGCCCACCCCGGCGCGGGACCGCGACGGCTTCGCCGTGACGGTCGCCCCGGACGACAAGTCGCGGCTCACGATCTCGCCGCGGCAGCTCGCCCAGGCGCACGCGCGCCTGCTGGCCACGGGCGGCGACGACAAGCGCGCCCGTCGGCTCATCTTCCAGAACCTCTTCACCTGGTACGCCGGCTTCAGGAAGACCGAAAGGGAAAGCCTGCCGAGCAAGTGGGACCTGCGGCGGAACATGCGGGCCGCCCCCGAGATCTACGCCCTCCGCACGACCTCCGGCACCGCCCTCGTCTGGTACGGCGTCACGGAGGAGGACACCTACATCGCCGGCCCCGGCGCGCGAGCGATGACGTTCCCCCGGGAGGGGTTCGGCGACCAGCTGAGCAAGGGCAGGGCCTACCGTGAGCAGGCCGTCTACACGAGAGGCTCGCAGTACGTCGCCGTCATACCCAAGTCACCCGGCCAGACCAAGATCCGCTATGCGCGGTACGCCTACCTGGGCGTCACCGGATCATGAGTCGGTGGTCGTGGGCAGGTGGGTGCGTTCCCCGTTGTGGTCGAGGATGGTGAGGATCTCGACCGGACCCTCGTGGGCGCCGATGACGTGCGGGGTCATGGTGGAGAACTCGGCCGCGTCGCCCGTACGGACCAGGATGACGCGCTCGCCCAGGTGAAGCCGGGCCGTGCCGGACAGCACGGTGAACCAGTCGCGGCCCGGGTGCACCTTCAGGTTCGCGGCGTCGGTGGGATGGTCGGGGGTGATGCGGAGCTTCGCGACGGTCACGCCGTGGAGTGAGCGCTCGCGCGACAGGAGCCAGCTCGTCATCCCCGGGGCGCGGCACGCCTGCGGCCGGATCACCACGTCCTCGTCGTCCTCGGACTCGACGAGCTGGTCGAGCGTGGTGTCCAGGGCCCGGGCGATGGGGACGAGCTGGTCGAGGGCGATCCTGCGCCGGCCGGTCTCGATGCGGCTCAGGTTCGACGGGCTGAGGCGGCAGCGGGCGGCGAGGGCGTCCAGTGACCAGCCGCGGGCCAGCCGCAGGCTGCGGATGCGCTGCCTGATCACGCTGTCGAGGTCGAATTCTTGCGTCATAGGCAAGAGAGTATGTCGTAGGGGCATGGGGCGCTTAGCGTGGAGTCAGGGAACTGCACGCACACACTCATGCTCACGATGGCGACTCCCATCACGACGGATCCCACCAGGACGGGTCTCATCACGGCGACGGGCATCACGGCGGTGCTCACCACGGGGAACATCAGCATGGAGCCCATCAGCATGGGGCTCATGCGCACGAGCACCCCGACGATTCCGGGCTGGCGGACCTGCTGGACCTCGACGCGAAGGTGCTCGGCCCGTTCCTGGAGGAGGTGCTCGGGTGGCTCCGGGGGCACGCCCCGCACGAGCCGCGCAGGGTCGCGGACATGGGGGCCGGGACCGGCGCCGGCAGCCTGGCGCTGGCACGGCGCTTCCCGGCAGCCGAGATCATCGCGATCGACCGGTCGTCGGTGATGATCGACCGGGTCCGCGAGGCGGCGCGTGCGGAAGGGCTGGGCGATCGGCTGCGGGTCGCGGAGGCCGACCTGGACGCGGCCTGGCCGGCCATCGGCGCCCTCGACGTCGTGTGGGCCGCCTCGTCGCTGCACCACGTCGCCGACCCGGGGCGGGTGCTCCGCGACATCCACGCGGCGCTGAACCCGGGCGGCCTGCTGGCGGTCATCGAGATGGACGCGTTGCCCAGGTTCCTGCCCGACGACTTCGGCCTCGGCCGTCCCGGTCTGGAGGCCCGCTGCCACGAGGCGGCGGCGCAGGCAGGCTGGAACGCGCACCCTGACTGGGGACCTCACCTGGAGCAGGCCGGGTTCGAGCTGGCCGAGCAGCGCAGCTTCTCCATCGAGCCCAGCCCGTCGCCCACCCCGGCCGATGCGAGCGCACCGGGCCTGGCAGCGCCGGACTCCGTGGCGTCCGCTCCCGTGGCGCCGGGCTCCGGGGCTTCCGGTTCCGTGCCGTCGGCCGTCGCGCGGTATGCGTATGCCGTGTTGAGCGGGTTTCGTGCCGCACTCCACGACCGGCTGGACGCCACCGACCTCGGCACGCTCGACCGCCTGCTGGCGGAGGACTCTCCCGACGGTCTCCTGAACCGCCGCGACCTGACGCTACGGGGCACCCGGACCGTCTGGGCGGCCCGCAGGCCGAGCGCCTGACGCCGTACATGTCCGGCGACGCGGCCGAAAGGAGCCACCCCGAGCCGCGCACCTGAGCATGACGCGGCGTTCGCGCAAAGGTCCGCCATCGGCCGCTTGACCTGCGGTTTCATGGGTAATGAGGGACGCGAGAGCAGCCGCCGGGGCGTCAGCGCGGCCACCGAGCCCGCCCCGTTCGGCCCCGCGCACGCCGCCGTGGACGAACGCCGCGCCATCAAGGTGCCGCAGCCGTGAGAAGGAGAGAGCGATGAGCACATGGACGAGCGACGAGCTCGGCAAGATCGAGACAGCCGACGAGCTGCAGATCGCGCCCCGCGACGGCGACGGCCGCCCGCGCAGGCCGGTGCCGATCTGGGTCGTCCGCGACGGCGACGACCTGTACGTCCGCTCCTACCGCGGACCCGACGGCGCGTGGTTCCGTGCCGCCGTGTCCGGCCACGAAGGCCACATCAGGGCCGGTGGCGTCGACAAGGACGTCACCTTCGCCGAGGAGCGCGACCCGCAGCTCAACGAGCGGGTCGACGCCGCCTACCGCAGCAAGTACGGCCGCTACAGCGCCGACTACGTCGACCCCATGGTGGCCGAGCCGGCACGGGAGACCACGCTCAAGCTCGTGCCGCGCTGACCGTAGGTGATCGGTCACTTTGAGTCGGCTCCCTGCCACCGGGCAAGGACTAGGCTGTCTCGCAACGAGCGCGCGAAGCGGAAGGAGGCCCCGTGGACCAGGCCGGGACGCCGCGCGTCACGATCCACGAGGTCGCCCGCCGGGCCGGCGTCTCCCACCAGACCGTGTCCCGATATTTCCGCCACAACGCCGGACTGAAGCCGGAGACCCGCAAGAAGATCGACCTGGTGGTCCAGGAGCTCAACTACCGGCCCAACCTGGTCGCGCGTTCCATGCGCACGCGCCGGACGAACCGGCTGGCGATCGCCATGCCCGCCTCCACCTACATGTGGCCGGTCCGCCTGCTCGGCGCCGCCTCCGCGGCCGCGCACGCCGAGGGCTTCCAGCTGGAGGTCGTCAGCGTCGACGGCGACGCGGACGTCAGGGCGGAGCGCGTCCTGGAGCTGGCCGGCTCCGGGCAGGTGGAGGGCATCTTGTCGCTGACGCCCCTCGACCTCGATCCGGCGGCCTCGCCGGTCCCCGTCGTCGTCACGGGTGACTACGACGACAAACTGCGGGGCACGAACGAGCTCGCCGACGCCTCCCCGATCCGCGAGATCATCGGACACCTCGCGTCGCTGGGCCACCAGGTCTTCTTCCACATCGCCGGCGCGCAGACGTTCCCCTCCGCCCGCAACCGCCGGCTCCTCTACGAGCAGACGATCAAAGACCGCGGGCTCACCTCGTACGGCGTCGCGGCCGAGAGCTGGCGACCCCAGTCCGGCTACGACGCGGTGCGCGGCCTGCCCGAGGACAGCGGCGTGACCGCGATCGTCGCCGCGAACGACCGCCTGGCCATGGGCGCCGTACGCGGCGCGCTGTCGCGCGGGTGGGGCGTTCCCGGTGACGTCAGCGTGTTCGGCTGGGACGACGAGGAGCTGGGGCGCTTCGCCACCCCCTCGCTGTCCACGGTCGCCGTCGACCGGGAGGTCCAGGGGCGGGAGGCCATGGCCAGGCTCATCGCGGAGGTTCGTGGCGAGCCCGCGCCGCAGCCGGCCGCGCGATCGATCAACCGGGTCATCGTCCGTGAGACGGTGGGCCCACCCCCGTCCGCGTGAGGACCGCCCGGCAGCGGTCCGAGACCACCTGCTCGGAGCTCCAGTGATGAATGAACCACCGGTGATCAGGATCGACGATGGAGTGCGGCATCAGACGATCGACGGGTTCGGGGTCTCCACGGCGTTCCGGCGCAACGAGCTGATCAGGGCTCTGCCGGAGGACGTGCAGCGGGAGATCCTCGACCTGTGGTTCAGCCGCGAGAAGGGCGCCGGGCTCAGCATCCTGCGCCTGGGCATCGGCTCGGCCCCGGCGGGCAGCCCGTACGACGAGATGGTGTCGATCCAGCCGGAAGACCCGGGCGGCCCGGACGCCCCGCCCCGCTATGTCTGGGACGGCGATGACAACAGCCAGGTCTGGATGGCCAGGGCCGCGCGGGAATACGGCGTCAGGCGCTTCCTCGCCGTCGCCTGGAGCGCGCCCGGCTACATGAAGGACACCGGCCGGGAGCGCAACGGCGGCAGGCTGAAGCCGGAATGGCAGCGCGCCTACGCGGACTACCTGGTGCAATACACGAGGTTCTACGCGCAGGAGGGCATCGAGATCACCGACCTGGCGTTCGCGAACGAGCCCGACTGGACGGCCCCGCACGCCTCCATGCGCTTCACCCCCGAAGAGGCCGTCCAGTTCGTCAAGGTGCTCGGCCCCGTCGCCTCCGGGGTGCGGCTGGTGTGCTGCGAGTCGCTCGGCTGGACCGAGGCCAAGGCGTACACGGCCGCGATCGAGGCCGACGCCGCGGCCCGCCGCTGGGTGAAGGTCTTCACGGGGCACAGCTACGCCACGCCCGTGGACTCGCCGCTGCCCACGAAACGGCCGACGTGGATGTCCGAATGGCACCCCAACGGCCTCACCTGGAACACGAGCTGGTACGACGGCAGCGGCTCCGACGGCTTCACCATCGCCGCGGCCGTGCACGACGCGCTCACCCTCGGCAACGTCTCCGGTTACGTCTACTGGCTGGGCGCCTCGGTGGGGAACACCAGGGCGCTGCTGCTGATCGACGAGGAGGCCAAGACCTACCACGTCTCCAAGCGGCTGTGGGCGCTGGCCGCGTACAGCAGGTTCATCAGGCCCGGCGCGGTCCGGCTCGAAGCGGTGTCCGCCAGGCCCGCGCTGAAGGTGTCCGCGTTCCGCAATCCCGACGGCTCCCGCGTCGTCGAAGTCCTCAACACCGGCGTGGACCTCGTCACTTGGGAAGGGCTGGGCGGCGCCGTCACGGCCTACCTGACGAGCGAGGACGAGTCGCTCGGCGTCGTTCCCGTGGCAGGCGGGGCGGTGCCGCTCCCGCCGCGCGCGCTGACGACGATCATCCTGCGCTAGGCCGCCGGCCGCTCCCTGACGGTCGAACCGGGGTGGGCGATGACGCGTATCCCCATCCAGTGCTGGGTCTTCAACGAGCGAGATGAGAGCCACGACATGTCTATCGACACGATTGCCACTCGGATTGCCATCAGGAATGTGACCCCGGATGTCTCCAGCGCGATGAGCGCCCTGCACGAGGCCGCCCTGGCCGCGGCGCAGGCGGCGGACATCGAGCCGGAGCTGCTCCAGCTGATCAGGATCCGCGCGTCCCAGATCAACGGCTGCTCCCTCTCGCTCGATCAGCACACGCGGGGCGCGCGGGCCATGGGCGACAGTGAGGAGCGCATCCGCGAGGTGCGGGTCTGGCGTACCAGCAAGTTGTTCAGCCCCAGGGAGCGGGCCGCGTTGTCGCTGACGGAGGCGATCACCTTGGTCTTCGCGGGTCAGGTCCCGAACGCGGTGTACACCGAGGCGGCGAGCCTGTTCGCGGAGACCCAGCTCGCCGCGTTGATCTGGGCCGCGACGGTGATCAACGCGCACAACCGCATCGCGGTCACCACCCGCCTGGAGGGCAGCGGCGCGCCGCCGACCGCGGCCGCCCGCCGCGGCTGAGCCCCGGCAGCCCGCCGTCAGGCCGGGGCCGTCGGCCCCGCCTTGAACGGCGTGCCCACCGTGACCGCCGTCCCGGCCTAACGGCGGTCGCGGTGGGCGCGCACCTCGTCCAGGATGGCCTTGGCGGCCTGCTGCTCCGCCTGTTCCGGCTGCGTCGTCCCGATGACCTGCTCGGCCAGCTGTTCCGCGGTGGCCGCGTGCCCGGGCTCGCCCGTGCACTGGAAGACCGCCAGGTGCGCCAGGCTCAGGTCCAGGGTGCGTTCGATCCGGTTGTGATCGTCTTCCGGCGTGGCCTCCCACGCCTGCCGGGCCATGCCGAGCGCGATGCCCAGGTCGTTGGGATCCCCGCGAAGGTGGTATCTGGCCAGGGTCGCCTGCTGCAGCAGGCCCAGCCGGGAGGCGGCGACGGAGCCGATCTCGTCGCCGGCGGTGGCCGTCACGGCGTCGGTCAGCATGGTCATGGCCTCGTCCAGGTCGGCCTCGTCCTGGGCCACCCCGTAGCGGAAGAGCAGTGCCCGGCCCAGGTTCGAGCGGAACATCGGCCAGTCCTGGTGCCCGGCCGGCAAGGCTCCCGCGGCCGTCCTGATCACCTCGATCCCGTCGTCGAGGTCCCGCCGGTCGCCGCTCACCGCGAAACGGAACTGCAGCAGGCCGCCGAGCTGGGAGGACCTGCCGGGATACCACTCGTGATCGTCCGGGGTCCCGTGCACCGCCTCCGCCATGGTGGCCACGGCGTCCTCCAGGTCCTCGACGGCCCCGGTACGGCTCCACCGCGCCTCCCTCGCCTGGGCGGCGATCACCAGATAGCGCAGCTCGTCCACGGTCACCGGGTCGCTGACGCCGTACCGGATGCGGGCCACGAGATCGTCGAGCACGGCCAGGGGCGCGCCGAGCAGCGCCATCACCAGGTGTTCCACCGGCGGCAGCTCGGGCGCCGGCTGCGGCGGGCGCTCCGCGGCCCGCCGGACGGCCTCGACCTCGTCCGCGTCGGCGTGGGACAACAGCTCGTCGTCGCCGTCCTCGTCAGCAGGGCTGACCAGGTGCCTGGCGTGGCGCAGGAGGCCGACCGCCGCCAGGGCGTCGGGCGGCCCGTCGGCGGCGGCCAGCAACGCCGCCGCGTCCCGCAGCCCGGCCGGATCGCACAGATCCCGCGTGTCGCTCGTACGGGTGAACCATTCGATCCGCCGCCGCACCGACTCCAGCAGTTCTTCCGCTGCCACCGCCATGCCGTAATTATCAGAACTCGCGGGGACATTGGATAGATCTCGTTCCAGGCGCGGCGTCCGACCCGCCGTCAGCGCCCCAGCGCGTTCCACGTCCAGCGGCCCGCGAGCAGCGTGCCCGCGACCCCGACGTCGCGCAGCCGCTCCTCGTCGAGCACGGCGGGATCCTGGTCGAGCACCATGAGGTCGGCCACGTCGCCGGCGGCCACCCGGGTGCGTCCGCGCGCGCTCGCGGCGAGCGCGACCTCCCTGGGCAGCCGCTGCTCCGGGTGCCAGGCCTCGCGTCCGCCGCGCGACCTCGTGACGGCCGCGGAGATCGCGAGCCACGGGTCGAGCGGTGACACGGGCGCGTCGGAGCCGAGCCGGACCGTGGCTCCGCCCTCGTGCAGCGAGCGGAACGCGAACGCCCGGCCGGTCCTGCCGTGCCAGTAGCGGTCGGCCAGGTCACGATCGTCCATCGCGTGCTCGGGCTGCACGCTCGCGACGACGCCGAGCCGCCCGAACCGCGCGAAGTCGCCCGCCGAGACGAGCTGCGCGTGCTCGATCACACCGCGCACGCCGCTCGCCTCGAACGCGTCGAGCACCTCCGCGTTGGCCCGGTCGCCGATCGCGTGGACGGCCACCTCGATCCCCGCTCGCCGTGCGGCGGCCAGCAGCTCACGCAGCTCGTCCGGGGCGACGCTCTGCATCCCGCACGCGTGCGGCCCCGCGGGGTCCATGCCCGGGTAGGGCTCCCAGCACAGCGCCGTCCGCGTGTTCAGCGATCCATCGGCGACGATCTTGAGCCGGCCCACGGTGACGAGGCCCTGCTCGTCCAGCGGCAGCCCGGTGCGCTGCCCCCGCTCGGCCGCCGCCGCGAGCCGGCTCGGCCAGATCGAGGCCTCGACGCGGAGCGACGTGACGCCCGCGGCGACCCGGGCGGGCCAGTCGCGCAGGTTGTCGGCGTTCTCGAAGTCCACGATGCCGACGACCCCGAGGCGGGCCGCGTCCTGCGCCGCCGCGCGGTAGGCGGCCACGCCGGGAGCCGTCTCGACGTCGAGCCGGTGCAGCGCGCCGATCCACGGCGTCTCCCGTGCCAGCCCCGACGCGTCGACGGTCACCCCGAGCAGCGCCGCCGCCCGCGAGTTCAGCCACCCGCAGTGCAGGTCGCCGCTGACCAGGGCGACGGGACGATCCGGCGCAACGGAGTCGAGGCCGGCGAGCGACGGGGGATCGGGCCACAGCCCGTCACGGAATCCGTATCCCACGAGCATCCCCGCGCCCGGTGGCGCGGCGCGCACGATCGCGAGGACCTCGGCCGCGCTGCCGGTCCCGGACAGGTCGAGCCGCCCGCGCCTGATCACCCACTGGGTGAAGTGGACGTGCTCGTCCCACAGCGCCGGCCGCAGCCACCGCCCGCCGAGCCGCACCTCGGCGGCGCCGTCCCGGCGCACCGTGCCGGCGGGGCGGAGCGCGGCGACGCGGCCCGCGCTGACGAGCACGTCCGCCGGCGTCCCGGCGCCGGGCAGGCGGGCATCACGCAGCAGCAGGTCCTGGGTGGCGCCGCTCACCCGGCCCCGCCAGATCGGAGGTCTCCATCGGTCATGCTCCGAGGCTAAGGAGACGGCGGGAGAGGCGGCAATGTGCCATCAGAACAGGAGATCGGGCCACATTGTGCCGTCGGACAAAGTCAGCGCCGGGTCGCGATGAGCCGTACGCGGCACGCGAGCTCGACCGCGAAACGCACGTCCGGATCGGTGAGATCGAGGCCGAGGCTCTGCTCGATGCGGCGTACCCGGTAGTTGACGGCGCTGGGATGCAGGTTGAGCGCCTCGCCCGCGCGCGCCAGCGAGGTGCGGTGGCCGAGATAGGCGACCAGCGTCCGTACGGCGATCGCCGCGCGCTCAGGCCCGAGCGCGTCGAGCGGCGCGAGGATGTCGTCGAGCAGCGACCGGCTGAGCGGCGAGGCGTAGAAGTCCAGCAGGACCCGGCTCAGCCCGGTGACGTCGGTGGCCTCGCACAACCTCGCCGTGGTGCGCTACGTGTGCGACACGGTGAGCGTGATGAGCCAGGGCCGGATCGTCGAGTCGGGCGGCACCGAGGCGGTGCTCTCGCGGCCGCGCGACCCGTACACGCGCGAGCTGCTGGCCGCCGTGCCGGTGATGGGCGAGCGGTTCGAGCCCGGCGTCGGGGTCGTATCGCGCGTCAGCGCGTTCCTTCTCCGGCGGGCGCGGGGATGAGGCCGAGGTCGGCGAGGACGGCGTCGCCGGCCGGGGCGGTGTCACGGCCGGCCAGGATGAGCGTCCGGGCGCGCTGGTAGGGGCAGCCGGCGCTCTCGAACGCGGCGGCGGTGGCGAGGAGGCGTTCGTGGTCGTCGTCGAGCAGCGCGGCGGCCCGGTCGAGGAGCGCGACGGCGATGGGGTTGCCGGCGGCGATCGGGCGGGCGGCGGCCAGAAGCCGGGCGGCGTCGGGGTGGCCGGCCAGCACGGCGGCCTCGGCGCGCAGGGCGACGTGCCAGTGGAGCAGGATCCCGGTGAGCCACGGCTTCGGCTCGCCGGCTCCGGTGTCGAGTTGTTCGAGGGCGCGTGCGGCCTGTCCCTGGTGGAGCAGGATGATGGCGTCGAACGTGGGGCTGTAGCCGGCCCGGTCTTCGGGGGTGACGCCCAGCTGGTCGAGGACGGCGAGCCAGCCGGCCTGGGCGGCCTGGTCGCCGCGCAGGCCGTGGATCATCGCGACCGAGGCGGCCACCGGGCCGAAGCCGCGGGCCGGTGGGCGGCCCGCCTGGGTCCAGGCGTCGAGGAACCGGCCGCTGGCGGCGATCACGTCGGTGGCATGGCCGGCGAGGGCGTCGGCCATGAGGAGCCGCTGGGTGGCGACGTGCCCGACCTCGGCCAGCGGCGGCAGGTCGCGCAGCTGGCGGCCCATTCGTCGCGCCGCCGGCAGGTCGCCGACACCCATGCTGGTCGCGGTGGCGATCAGGAGGGCGTCGATCAGCTCGTCGGCGCTGCCCGGGGTGAGGGGCACGGACTGGAGCAGCTCGACGCGGCGGCGTGCGGTGCCGGCGGCGGCGAAGGTGTCGCCCGCCCGGCGCTGGGCCCCGGTCAGCGCGTAGAGGGCCGCGCACTCCGCCAGCGGGTCGTCCAGCCGGCGGGCCAGCTCCACCGCCCGCTCCGCGCGGGCGGTCATCTCCGACGCGGCCGTCTTGGGCCCGCCCCGGTCGGCGAAGAACGCGTAGCCCAGCGCGACGCAGTCGGCGAGGGCCACCGCGGCCTCGGCCGCCGGGTCGTCGCCGGCCAGCTCGCGCGCCCGGGTGAGCAGCGCGGCGGCCTCGTCACGCGGGGGCAGCTGGGCGAAGGCCCCGGCCTTGCGGAAGTAGGTGGTGGCCGCCGTGGCGAGGTCCCGGGCCGCGGCCGCCGTGTCTCCCGCACGGTGGGCGACGTCCGCGGCGGCCTGCCAGAGGCGGTAGACGTCGTCGCCGCGCATCCGGCACGCGGCCACGTTCGCGGCGCCACGCAGGGCGGCGGCCGCGACGGCGGGATCGTCGGTGAGGGCGGCCGCCTGCTCGTAGCGTCGCTGGGACTCGCCGACCAGGTTGCGGGTGAAGGCCAGGTCCGCCAGCGAAAGAGCGAGACGGCAGGCGTCGGCGTGCCGGCCGGGCTGCTCGGCGGCCCAGCTCAGGGCGGCCCGGAGGTCGTCGGCCACCGCGTCGAACCTGGCCCGCCAGCCGCCGGTGGCGGGCGACGCGTCCGCGGCGAGCTCTTCTGCGCCGGCCAGGCACCAGCGCAGATGCTGGGCCAGCGTGGCATCGAGCTCACCGGCCGCGGTGAGTTGCTCGGTGCCGTACTGGCGGATGGTCTCCAGCGCCCGGTATCGCGTGCCGCCGGCCGACGCGGCCACGCTCAGCAGGCTCTGATCCGCGAGCCGGGCCAGCCCGTCGACGACCTCGCCCGGCTTGAGCGGGTCGAACCCGGCCACCGCCGCGGCGGCCGAGGCGGTGCACGGCGCGACGAACACCGAGATCCGGCGCAGCAGCGTCAGGTCGGGACCGGCGAGCAGCGCCTGACTCCAGTCCAGCATGGCCCGGACCGAGCGGTGGCGGTCGTCGGCACGGTAGCCGCCGACCAGCAGCCGCAGGTGGTCGGACAGACCCGCGACCAGCCCGTCGAGCCCGAGCGCGGGCAGGCGGGCGGTGGCGAGCTCGATCGCCAGCGCCACCCCGTCCAGCTTCCTGCACACGTCGGCGACCTGGTCGAGGTGCTCGGCCTCGATGGTCCAGCCCACGGCCGCGGCCCGGTCGGCGAACAGCGCGACCGCGTCCGAAGAACCGGCGGCACCGTCCGCGCCGCCGTGTCCGCTGTGTCCACGGTGCGTGCCGTCGCCGCCGTGGACTTCGAGGGACAGCGGCGGAACCGGGTAGACCCACTCGAAGGGCACCATGAGCCGGGCCCGGCTGGTCGTCAGCACGCTGACGTCCGGGCAGCGCGCCAGCAGGCGCTCGAGGAACGGCGCCACCCCGTCGGTCAGATGCTCACAGTTGTCCAGCACCAGCAGGGCGCGCCGGTCGGCCAGGGCGGCCAGCACGGAGTCGTCGATGCTGCGGCCCTGGAGCTCGCCCAGGCCGAGCGCGGCCGCGACCGCGGAGCCGACCATGGCCGGATCGGTGACCGGTACGAGGTTGACGAACCACACGCCGTCGGCGAAGTTGGCGGCCAGGTCCGCGGCGACGGCCAGCGCCAGCCGGGTCTTGCCCACCCCGCCGGGGCCGACGGCGGTGACCTGACGGTGCGCGCTGACGGCCTCGCGCAGCGCGTCGCGCTCCTGGGCCCGGCCGATGAAGGGATTCAGCGGCGACGGGAGCCCGGCCAGCGCCTGGCTGGTCCGCTCGGCCCGGTCGAGCTCGGCGGCCAGGTCGGCCAGCGCCCGCCGATCCGGGGCCCCGAGCTTGCGCAGCAGGGACGACACGTGGGCCTCGACCGTGCGCACCGAGATGACCAGCTGCGCCCCGATCTCGGCGTTGCTGCGATGCTCCCCGATCAGGGCCAGGATCTCGGCCTCACGAGCCGAGATCCCCACGGTGGCTGCCTGCTTCGACACGTGTCCCATTCTCTCGTACGGGGTCGCGCCGCCGGTACGCGGCGGCTACGTGATGGTATCCGTGGTACGTCCCGTGCTCAGCACGGATGCCGCCCTGACCAGGCAGGCGAGACGCTGTCTCTTGTCAGTCGCTCCAACGAGGAGGCAGTCGTGAGCCACGGAATCAAGACCATCATCATCCCCGTCCGGGACCTGGCCGCCGCCAAGGCGTTGTACGGGACCGTTCTGGACGTGGAGCCCTACGCCGACGAACCGTACTATGTCGGCTTCCGGGTCGGCGACCAGGAGATCGGCCTCGACCCGAACGGCCACAACCACGGCATGACCGGCCCCGTCGGCTACTGCCACGTCGGCGACGTCACCGCGACCCTGCGCCAGGCCGTCGACGCGGGCTGGCGGACCCGCCAGGACGTCAAGGACGTCGGCGCGGGCCGGCTGGCCGCCATCGTCGAGGACCCCAGCGGCAACGTCCTCGGGTTCCTCCAGCGCTGACCGGACCTCCACCCCAAGCTTTAGGAGCAGCCATGACCTCCATCGAACACATCACCCTCGAAGTGGCCGACCCCGAGGCCGCCGCCGGCTTCTACACCGCACTCGGTGTGGAGACCCAGGTGCGCGTGCGGGCATCGGAGGCGCCGACGACCGGTTTCCGCGGGTTCACGCTGTCGCTCATCGTCTCCCAGCCGGCCACCGTCAACGGCCTCATCGACGCGGCCCTCGGCGCCGGCGCCACGGTGCTGAAGCCGGCCGCGAAGTCGCTGTGGGGCTACGGCGGCGTCGTCCAGGCCCCGGACGGGACGATCCTGACGGTCGCGTCCTCGGCGAAGAAGGACACCGGCCCGGCCACCCGGCAGATCGACGACCTCGTGCTGCAGCTGGAGGTCGCGGACATGGCCGCGAGCAAGCAGTTCTACGCCGACCGGGGACTCACCGTGGCCAAGAGCTTCGGCCGCAGGTACGTCGAGTTCGACTCGGGCGCCGTCAAGCTGACGCTCAACCGGCGCCGTTCCCTCGCCAAGGTCGCCGGCGTCTCCCCGGACGGCACCGGATCGCACCGGATCGTCGTCGGCGGCGACGGCGGGTCCTTCACCGACCCGGACGGGTTCGCGTGGGAGGCCGGCTCGTCCTGAGCAAGGCCCCACAACCGCACCGCGATCACGAATCAACACATAGAGGAGACCTGTCATGAAGGACACCGAGAAGTCCGGCAAGAGCTACGAGGGATTCACCGACGAGGAGCGGGCCGCGATGAAGGAGCGCGCCCAGGAGCTGAAGGCGGAGGCGCGCCGCAGCCCGCGCGCGAAGAAGGGCAAGGCGGACGGCGAGGGCGAGGTGCTCGCGAAGATCGCCGAGATGCCGGAGCCGGATCGCGTCATGGCCGAGCGGATCCACGCCATCGTCAGGGCCAGCGCGCCGGAGCTCGCGCCGAGAACCTGGTACGGGATGCCCGCCTACGCCAAGGAGGGGAAGGTCGTCGTCTACTTCACGCCCGCGTCGAAGTTCAAGGAGAGGTACGCCACGCTCGGCTTCAACGCGACCGCGAACCTCGACGACGGCACCCTGTGGCCGACGTCCTTCGCGCTGACGGAGCTGACCGCCGACGCCGAGGCGAGGATCGCCGCGCTCGTGGAGCAGGCGGTCAGCTGACGGCCGCGTGGCCGTGCGTACATATGGGACGATCACTCATCAATGGGACGTTTCTCTGTGCTGCAGCGTCAGCGACATCAGCCCGCCACGGAGGGGAGCGGACAGCGTGCCGACAACGAGCGAGAGTCCCCGGACTGCGCGCGGACGGCGGCGCTGGGCACCGTCATCAGCGCGGTCGTCGATGAGGTCGGCGTCAGCCCCGCGACATGGTGGTGAGCGTGGAGCACCCAGGATTCGGGCCCTGCGATGCGCTACTTCAGCGAGGAGTACGCACGCGCGAAGATCGTCATCACCCTGTGAGCGCCGCCCGATCGGACGCGGAAACTTTCGGCAACACCCGCCGAGCATTCGGGTATTCACTTAGTTTCCGATACTTTCGGAAAAGGCGCCAGCAAAGCTCCAGCTCAGCCGCGCAGAGCAAAAGCAAAAGCTGAAACGTTTCGGCCAGTGCGTTGACATGTTTCGAGCGGATTCTCAGACTGATCGCCAACACCCCACCCGGAAGGGAGTCCTGGTGATCAACAGCTTGGCGCGCTCCAAGATCCGCTCGGCGATCGTCGCGCTGACCGTGGCGGCGGCGCTGTCGTTGGCCGGCGCGGTGACGGTCGCACCCACCGAGGCCGCCGCGGCTGCCGGCGTCGAGAACGAGGGCGCGGACTGCGTGGTGCCCGGCCTGCCCGACGCGGGGTCCTTGCCGACCAACTCCAGGCTGCCCGACCCCTTCAGGAAGCTGGACGGCACGCGCATGTCCGCCAAGTCCGAGTGGCGGTGCCGGCGGGAAGAGATCAAGCGGCTGGCCGAGAAGTTCGTCTACGGCGAGAAGCCCGGAAAGCCGGCGAGTGTCACGGGGACGGTCTCCAGGACCGGCATCACGGTGAACGTGAACCACAACGGCCGGAGCTCCAGCTTCTCGGCGAGCGTCGCGCTGCCAAGCGGTTCCGGGCCGTTCCCCGCCGTCGTCGTCCTGGGCGGGTTCGGCGCGGACACGGCCGCCATCACGGCCGCCGGCGCCGCCGTCATCAAATACGACCCGTACACGGTCGGCCGGGAAGGCACGCCGCGCACCAACAAGCAGGGCGCGTTCTACAGCATCTACGGCGCGTCGAGCAGCACGGGGCTGCTGCTCGCCTGGGGCTGGGGCGTGAGCCGGATCATCGACGTCATCGAGCAGTCGGACGGCAGCATCCTCAGAGCCGACGCGACCGGCGTCACGGGATGCTCGCGGTTCGGCAAGGGCGCGTTCGTGACCGGCGCGTTCGACCAGCGCATCGCGCTCACCATGCCGATCGAGTCGGGCAGCGCCGGCGTGCCCATCTTCCGCGGCATCCCGGGGGAGGGCGCCCAGAGCCTGAGCAGCGCGTACGGAGAACAGCCCTGGCTGGGCGACGCGTTCGGGACCTTCACCGGCAGTCCCGCCAGGTTGCCGGTGGACACGCACGAGATGGTGGCCATGGTCGCGCCACGCGGGCTGTTCATCATGGACAACCCGCACATCGCGAACCTGGGCCCCAGGTCTGCGAGCGTGGCGGCCCTCGGCGGGGCGGAGGTCTACAAGGCGCTCGGCGCCGGCGACAACCTCACGTACTGGTCCGACATCCAGGACGGCAACCACTGCGCCAACCGGCCGGAATGGCGCACCCCGCTGCAGCAGAACATCCAGAAGTTCCTGCTGAAGACGGGCAACGCCGCGGGCGCGATCAGGATCTCCTCCAGGGCGCTCGGCAACCTGGCCGAGTGGCGGGACTGGCAGACCCCGGCGCTCACCGACTCCGGCGACACCACCGCGCCGAGCACGCCGGGCACCCCGGCCGCGGCCAGCGTGACCGCCACCGCCGCCGCGCTGACCTGGGCCGCGTCCACCGACCAGGGCGGCTCCGGCCTGGCGGGCTACAACCTCTACCGCGAGCAGGGGGCCACCGACCCGCAGCTCGGCCAGTCCACCACGAACTCGGCCACCCTCACCGGGCTGACCGCGAACACCCAATACCAGGTGTACGTCCGGGCGCGTGACGGCGCGGGCAACCTGTCGGGCAACTCCGCGCTGGTCACGTTCACGACGGCCGGCACCGGTGGCGACACCTCGCCGCCGACGGCCCCGGCCGGGCTGGCGGCCTCGGGCGTCACGTCCGCGGCCGCGAACCTGTCCTGGACGGCCGCCACGGACGACAACGGCGTCACCGGCTACGACATCCTGCGCGCGCCCGGGGCGAGCGGCGGCACGTTCGCCCAGGTCGGCACCTCGGCGACGACCTCGTACGGCGACACGGGCCTGACCCCGAGCACCACCTACCGCTACCAGGTCAGGGCGCGGGACGCGGCGGGCAACACCTCGCCGGTCTCGAACACCGCGGAGATCACCACTCAGCCCGGCACCTCCACCGGAGGCTGCACCGCCGTCGCGACCGTGCAGACCCAATGGGCCACCGGGTACGTCATCCAGCCCCTGACCATCACCAACACCGGCACCTCGACGATCACCGGCTGGACGGCCACCTTCACGCTGCCGGCCGGGCACACGCTCACCGGCTCGTGGAACGGCGCCGTCACCGTCAGCGGGCAGACCGTGACCATCAAGAACGCCGGCCACAACGGCACCCTCGCCCCCGGAGCCAGCACGCCCAGCGTCGGCTTCCAGGCGAGCCGCCCGAACGGCAACACCGCCCTGCCCTCCGGCTACACCTGCGCCTGACGGCCACGGGTCCCCGGTCCGCCGCACCCGGCGGGCCGGGACCTGCTCACGGACGGCGCCCTCACGCGGGGCCGCGCCGCTTCTCCTTACCGGCCATCTGGTCCGCCAGCTGCGCCATCACGGTCTCCAGATCGCCGTCGAGATGGGCGCGCATCTGGTCCGCCGGGATGAGCGGCTCGAAGACGTCCAGGACCCGCTGCCTGGCCTTGTCCGCCGCCCGGTGCACCGTGTCGGTGATCGAGTCGGCGAGGTGCCTGGCGTCGGGGTGGCGGTAGATCCGGGGGTCGATGTCGAGCCTGACGAGCTCGCCGCGCGCGCCCACGGTGGCGGAGATCAGGCCGTCGCGCGACTTCTCCGTCACCTCGATCGCCCGCGCCTGCCGGTGCAGCTCGCCGCCCTCTTCCTGCAGCCGGAGAAAGGTCCGGCGGAGCTCGTCGGCATAGGCCTGCATGCCGGTCACGTCGGGCTCCTCGAAACCCATCTCACCAGCCCCTCACGCGTCACAGCTGCCTGGAAACCACGTACAAGCTAGCAGGCTGGGCTTGGCTCACGACCTCGCCGGCGCCGCGCAGGTGGTCGCTTCGGCGGCGCCGGCGGGCCTGCCTGTCCCGTGCCCTGTGACAGCGGATCAAACGTGCCGCCGAGGTCCGCGCCCATCGGCGTACGTCCCGTCCATCGCCTCCGGCCTGGTCCTTACCAAGGTCACCTTCGAGCCGAACCCGGCCTGCCTGCGCGACCTGATCGACTACACCACGCTGGGCACCGGATATGTCCGGGAGGTCCACGAACGCTTCGAGAAGATGCAGGACGCCCTCATGGGCGGCGAACAGCCGCCGTCTGAGCAGGTCGTCGCGGGCGACCGCGCCCCGGCCGGCCGCCCGTGACGACGCCGCGCGCAGCGGCTCGCGCAGAGGTCTGGTGCTGAGTGAACGTAAAGTAGCCACTACGTCACTGATAATCGAGTATGGGAGTCACATGGCAGCGCGCCCTTCCCCGGACTTCTGGCCGACCCTTTTACCTGATACATGGATCCGTTCCGCCCACTCGGCCCGTCTCAGATAGCAGACGGTCAAAACGCCCAGCCATCCAGTGAATCTCGATCTGATGACAAAGGACGCGACCTGATGCATCCGCACGCGCTCGTCAGCCGCGCACGCCAGCACTGCTGGGACATTCAGAGCATCCGCCCGCCCGCCAACCTTGTGATCGTTCTGCGCCGCGATTCCTGGCGCCTGGAGGTCACGTTCGCCGGCCAAGCTCCTCAGGACGCCACCATCAGCGGTCCCGGCTTCGAGGACGGCACATCCGTCAACCTGCGCTCGATCAACGCTTTAGTTCGCTGCGACCCCAGCCAGATCGGTGGCCGGGCCGAAGCGGCCGCCGCCGGCGGCTCGCCCGCTCATGACCGCGACGGAGCTCGCGGCGGCAAGGCCCTGGTCGGCGGCGGCCGCCCGCACCGCCGCTGAGCCCTCGGGACGAGAACGACGGCTCGCAACGCCCGCGGGCCGGAGGCTATGCTATGAACAAAAAACCAAACTGTTCATACGGAGACACATGCCTTCGGCGTTCTCGGACAAGGAGCGGTCGCGGATCACCGAGCAGTTGCTCGACACCGCCACCCGGCTCTTCGCCACCCAAGGACTGCGCAAGACCTCCCTGGAGGAGCTGACCGCTCCGGCGGGCATCGCCAAGTCCTCGCTCTACGCCTTCTTCGACTCCAAGGAGGACCTCTACTTCGAGGCCGTCCTGCGGCAGAGCGCACAGGTGCGCCGCCGGGTGATCGACGAGGGCCTCCACCGCGGCGACGGCACCCGCGACGCGCTGCGCTGCTTCCTGCGCGCGACGGTGGCCGAGCTCGACGCCAACCCCCTCTATCGCAGGCTGATGTCCCATCCCCAGGAGATGGACGCCGTCGCCGCCAAGCTCACCCCCGAGCGCCTGGCCGCCGCCGAGGAAGGCCCCATGGGCGATCTGCTCGACTTCCTCGGCACCCACCTGAAAGGTGACCCTCAGGTGCTGCTCGGCGTGCTGCGCGCGGTGCTGCTGGCCCCGCTGCACGCCGACCATCTGGGCGCCGACCTCTTCCCCGCCGTGATGGACCGCCTGATCGACGCCGTCACGGAAGGGATCACCTCATGCTGAACGGCCTGCCCTATCTGTCCGCCGGTGAAGGACCGCCGCTGGTCGTCCCGCTCTACACCCCGGAGGCGGCCAATCCGACGGGCCTGGCGCGCTGGTCGACGCTGCGGATGGTGCGGCCGTTCACCGAGCACTTCACCGTCTACGTCGTCAACCGCCCGCCCGGCCTCCCGCCGGCCACGACGATGGCCGATCTCGCCGCCGTCTACGCCCAGGCGATCAAGGCGACGTTCCAGGGCCCGGTGAACATGCTGGCCATCTCCACCGGCGGGTCCATCGCGCTCCAGCTCGCCGCCGACCATCCCGATCTGGTGGACCGCCTCGTCCTGGCCGGCACGGCCGCCACCCTCGGCCCGGTGGGCCGGCGCGCCCAGCGGGGCTACATCGAACGCGCACGCCAGGGCAGGCGGCCGAGCCCCGCGCTGGCCGGCGTCGTCACCGAATCGGCGCTCGGCCGCAGACTCCTCGCCGGGCTGCTGTGGCTGTCGGACGGCAGCCGCAAGGACTACACCGACGCCGTCGTCGTCCTCAACGCCGAGGACGGCTTCGACCTGCGCGGACGGCTGCACGACATCAAGGCCGCCACGCTGCTGATCCAGGGGGACCAGGACCTGGTCTACCCGCTGGACCTGGCCAGGCAGACGGTCGAGGGCATCCCGGACGCCCAGCTCGTCGTCTACCGGGGGCGCAGCCACAGCGGCACGTTCACCGACAAACGCTTCGCCCCGGACGCCCTCGCCTTCCTGACCGACAGCTGATCAACCCTGGGCGGCCGCCTTGGCGACGCCGGCCCGCCCGGCACCCGTGACCTGGGCGTACGCTGTCCGATTCCGGACGTTCCCCGGTTCTCTGCCAGGGTAGGGCTGGGCGGAGCGAAGCCCGTCCAGAGATGACCGGCAGCAGGGGGAAGTTCGTGAGGATTCGGCGATGACCGTGAACGAGACCGACGGCGAGGGCACCTTCGCCGACATGAGGCTCAGACCTGAGCTTCTGGACGTGCTGTCCGCTCTCGGATACGAGGAGCCGACGCCGATCCAGAGAGAGGCGATCCCCCCGCTGGTGGCGGGGCGCGACCTGCTCGGGCAGGCGGCGACGGGCACGGGGAAGACCGCGGCGTTCGCGCTGCCGGTGCTCGAACGGCTGCCCCCGCCGGTCGAGGGCACCGGGCCCGTGGCGCTGGTGCTGGTGCCGACCCGGGAGCTGGCCATCCAGGTCTCGGAGGCGTTCCATCGCTACGGCCGCATCCTGGGCACTCGCGTCCTGCCGATCTACGGCGGCGCGCCCTTCGGCCGGCAGTTGCAGGCGCTGAAGCGCGGGGTGGACGTCGTGGTCGCGACGCCCGGACGGGCCCTCGACCACATCGGCCGGGGCACCCTCGACCTGGAGGGGCTGCGCACCGTCGTGCTCGACGAGGCGGACGAGATGCTCGACATGGGGTTCGCCGAGGACATCGAGGCGATTCTCGCGGCGACCCCGGAGACCCGGCAGACCGTGCTGTTCTCCGCGACGCTGCCGCCGCGCATCGACGGGATCGCCCGCCGCCACCTGCAGGACCCGGTGCGGATCGAGATGGGGCAAGCGTCGGACGAGGGCCGTCAGACGACCCCGCTGGTCGAGCAGAGCGCGTACCTGGTCGCCAGGGCGCACAAGCCCGCCGCGCTCGGCCGGCTGCTCGACATCGAGGCGCCGACGGCGGCGATCATCTTCTGCCGCACCCGTGACGAGGTCGACCAGCTCACGGAGACCATGAACGGGCGCGGCCACCGTGCCGAGGCCCTGCACGGCGGGATGGAGCAGGAGCAGCGCGACCGGGTGATGTCACGGGTGCGGGCCGGGACCGCCGACCTGCTCATCGCTACCGACGTGGCCGCGCGGGGTCTCGACATCGAGCAGCTCACCCACGTCGTCAACTACAACGTGCCGTCCGCGCCCGAGGCGTACGTGCACCGCATCGGCCGGGTGGGCCGCGCCGGCCGCGAAGGCGTGGCGCTCACCCTGGTGGAGCCGCGCGAGCACCGCATGCTCAAGGCGATCGAGCGGGTGACCAGGCAGCGGATCCCGGTGGAGCGGCTGCCGACCGTGGCCGACCTGCAGGCGCGCCGGATGGAGCTGACCCGTTCGGCGCTGGAGGAGTGCCTCCTTCAGGACGATCTGGGCCCCTTCCACGTCGTGGTCGAGTCGCTCACCGACGAGTACGACCTCATGGAGGTGGCGCTCGCCGCCGTCAAGCTGGCCCACGAGGCCAGCGGGGCCACGCTCGACGAGGAGGAGATCCCCGAGGTGGCCCCGCGGGCCATGGACCGGGGCACGGACGGCAGGGGCCCCGACAGGCGGCGCGGGCCGGACGGCGAGCGCCACACGCGGGCCCCCGCCGGCGGCATGACCCGGCTGTTCTTCAGCGTGGGGCGCAGCGCGGGCATCCGGCCCCAGGACCTGGTCGGCGCGATCGCCGGCGAGTCGAGCCTGAGCGGGCGCGACATCGGCGCGATCGACATCGCCGACCGGTTCTCCCTGGTGGAGGTGCCGCAGGAGTCGGCGGACGAGGTGATCGCCGCCCTCCGGCAGGCCACGATCAAGGGCAGGCGGCCGACCGTCCGCCGTGAGCGTGACACGCGCGGCAGACGAACGCGATGACGCGGCGGCCGCACCGCCGCGTCTGCGTCACGGGTTTCCCGACCTGCAGATCGCGGAGGTGCGGAACTCCACGGACGCTCCGGTGGCGTCGGAGATCACCGAGCGGATGTCGTACCTGAAGGTGGGCTGGCAGCCGATCCCCACGAAGGTCCGGTCGTTGAACGCGGGCACCTGGCTGCCGTTGACGAACCAGCGGATGGCGGCCGGCGCGACCGCGCCGCTGAAGGCGACCGAGCAGAGGAACCGCCGCGCGAGCGGCTCGCAGCTGCCGCCGTCCAGGGTGAGGGCCAGGGAGGCGGCGGTGCCGGCCGACGCGGCCGACGCGGGGGAGGTGAGCGCGCCGGGGATCGTCAGCAGCCCGGCCGCCACTACGGCGGGCAAAGCAAGCTTGTACGACTTACGCATTCCTGTCTCCTTTTGGGCGATGACGGAATCGGGTGTCGCGTACAGACGGGATGAGCGGTACGCCCGTCTTCCTCTTGCTTCGCCGCCGCGGCCGTCGCGGATGAGCCCGCCGCGCGAAAGGTTCACCCCTGAAGGCGGCTCATCGCCCGATCGGATGCCAGACCGTCTTGATCTCCATGAAGGGCTTGACGCGGGACAGGCCGGGGTCGGGGTCGTCCCAGTCGTCGCGGCCGGGCCGCAGGACCCGCTTGAGCGTGGTCGCCGCCACCGCCTCCAGCTCGGCCGCGAGGCTCCCCGCGCCGGCCAGGTCCAGGGCGTTCACGTCGGCGTGGCCGGCCAGGGGCGGGGCGAGCTCGGCCAGGCGGCCGGTCAGGATGTTCGCGACGCCGCCGGGGAGGTCCGAGGTGGCCAGCGCCTCGGCCAGCGTGACGGCCGGCAGCGGCAGGCGTTCGCTCGCCACCAGCACCGCCGTGTTGCCGGCCGCGATCACGGGCGCGAGCACGGAGACCAGCCCGAGCAGCGAGGACCCGCCGGGCGCGAGGACGCCCACGACGCCCGCGGGCTCGGGCTCGGACAGATTCAGGTACGGGCCGGACACCGGGTTGACGCCGCCCAGCACCTGCCCGATCTTGTCCGTCCACCCGGCGTAGTAGACCCAGCGGTCCACGGCCGCCGACACGAGCGCCTGGGCCTCGGCCGCGCCCGAGCCTTCCGCCGCGGCGACCTCCTCGGCGAACTGGGCCCGCCGCCCCTCCATCATCTCGGCGACCCGGTAGAGGATCTGCCCCCGGTTGTACGCCGTGCGCCCCGACCAGCCGGGGAACGCCTTGCGGGCCGCCACCACGGCGTCGCGCACGTCCTTGCGCGAGGCCAGGGCGGCGTTGGCCAGGTGGTCTCCTGCCGGTGACGTCACGGGATACGACCTGCCTGATTCCGAGCGCGGGAACGCGCCGCCGACATAGAGCTTGTACGTCCTGCGCACGCCGATGCGCTGGGGCTTGTCAGCCAAGGTAGGGTCCTCCGTCACCGTGGTCCGCTCATGCATCGAGGTACGCCCCCAGCCCGTGCAGCCCGCCCTCGCGGCCGTAACCGGACTCCTTGTAGCCGCCGAAGGGGCTGGCCGGGTCGAAGACGTTGAAGGTGTTGGACCACACCACGCCGGCGCGCAACCGGCTCGCGGTCCAGAGCATCAGGGAGCCCTTCTCCGTCCACACGCCGGCGGAGAGCCCGTACGGCGTGTTGTTGGCCTTGGCCACGGCCTCCTCCGGGGTGCGGAAGGTGAGCACCGACAGCACCGGGCCGAAGATCTCCTCGCGGGCGATCCGGTGCGCCTGCGTGACGCCGGTGAACACGGTGGGCCGGAACCAGTACCCGCGCTCAGGCAGCGGGCACGACGGTGACCAGCTCGTGGCGCCCTCCGCCTCGCCGGCGGCGGCGAGCTCGCGGATCCTGGCGAGCTGCGCCGCGGAGTTGACGGCGCCGATGTCGGTGTTCTTGTCCAGCGGGTCGCCGAGGCGCAGCCGCTCGATCCGGGCCCGCAGCCTGGGCAGCAGCTCATCCGCGATCGACTCCTGGACCAGCAGCCGCGAGCCCGCGCAGCACACGTGGCCCTGGTTGAAGAAGATCCCGGAGACGATCCCCTCGACGGCCTGGTCGATCGCCGCGTCCTCGTAGACGATGTTGGCGCCCTTGCCGCCCAGCTCCAGGGTGAGCCGCTTGCCCGTGCCCGCCACCGCGCGGGCGATCTCCCTGCCGACCTCGGTGGAGCCGGTGAAGGCGACCTTGGCGGCGCCCGGGTGCGCGACCACGGCCCGGCCGGTGGCGCCGGCCCCGGTCACGATGTTCACCACGCCGGGCGGCAGCCCGGCCTCCTGGCAGATCTCCGCGAACGCGAGCGCCGTCAGCGGGGTCGTCTCCGCGGGCTTGAGCACGACCGTGTTCCCGGTGGCCAGCGCGGGCGCGACCTTCCATGCGAGCATCAGCAGCGGGAAGTTCCACGGGATGACCTGCGCGGCCACGCCCAGCGGCCGGGCGCCGCCGAGCCCCGCGTGCGCGAGCTTGTCCGCCCAGCCGGCGTAGTAGAAGAAGTGGGCCGCGACCAGCGGCAGGTCGACGTCCCGCGTCTCCTTGATCGGTTTGCCGTTGTCCAGCGACTCCAGCACGGCCAGCTCGCGGGCGCGCTCCTGGATGATGCGCGCGATCCTGAACAGGTATTTGCCGCGCTCGGCCCCCGGCATCGGCGACCACACCCGCTCGAACGCCCGCCGCGCCGCCGCGAAGGCGCGCTCCACGTCGGCGTCTCCGGCGGCGGCCACCTCGGCCAGCGGCTCCTCGTCGGCGGGGTTGACCGTGACGATGCGCTCGTCGCTCTCGGCCGCGGCGAACTCGCCGTCGATGAACAGGTCGTACGACGGCCGGATGGACACGATGGATCGTGACTCCGGCGCGGGCGCGTACTCGAAGATCTCCACGCCTCTCCCTAGTCGATGGTGTAGTAGTCGGGCCCGCCGTACTGGCCGGTCTCGAGCTTGGTGCGCTGCATGAGCAGGTCGTTCAGCAGCGTCGAGGCGCCCAGCCTGAACCAGGCCGGATCCAGCCAGTCGTCCCCGGCGATCTCCTTGACCAGCACCAGGTAGCGGATCGCGTCCTTGGTGGTGCGGATGCCGCCGGCCGGCTTCACGCCCGCCTGCCGTCCGGTGGCGGCCCGGTAGTCCCGGACGGCCTCCAGCATGATCAGGGTGACCGGGAGGGTGGCGGCGGGCGCGACCTTGCCGGTGGAGGTCTTGATGAAGTCGGCCCCGGCGTGCAGCGCGAGCCAGGACGCCCGCCGGACGTTGTCGTAGGTGACCAGCTCGCCGGTCTCCAGGATGACCTTCAGGTGGGCCGGGCCGCAGCGTTCCTTGACGGCCGTGATCTCGTCGAAGACCTTGCGGTAGTCGCCGGCCAGGAACGCGCCCCGGTCGATGACCATGTCGATCTCGGTGGCCCCATCGGCCACCGCCGTGGCCGTGTCGGACAGCTTGACCTCCAGCGAGGTGCGCCCCGAGGGGAAGCCGGTGGCGACCGAGGCGAGCCCGACGCCGCTGCCCGCCAGCGCCCGTGCGGCCACCGCGACCATGTCGGGGTAGACGCAGAGCGCGGCCACCGGGGGAGCGGTGGGGTCGGCCGGGTCGGGCCGCATGGCCTTGGCCGCCAGCGCGCGCACCTTGCCCGGTGTGTCCGACCCTTCGAGGGTGGTCAGGTCGACCATGCCGATGGCCAGGTCGATCGCCCGCCGCTTGGCCGTGGTCTTGACGGACCTGGTGGCCAGGTCGGCGGCGCGCCTGGCGACGCCGACCTCGTCCACGCCGGGCAGACCGTGCAGGTAGGCCCGCAACGAGCCGGGGATGGTGTCAGGCACGAGCGCCACGCCTCTCGATGAGCATGTTGAGTACGAGGGCGACCAGCAGGATCAGGCCGGTCACCACCATCTGGAAGAAGGAGCCCAGGCCGAGCAGGTTGCACAGGTTGCGCAGGACCGACAGCAGCAGCACCGCCACGAACGTGCCGAACACGCCGCCCCGGCCGCCGAACAGGTTCGTGCCGCCCAGCACCACGGCCGCGATCGCGTCCAGCTCCAGCCCGCTGAAGGCGGTGGGCTGGCCCACGGTCAGGCGGGAGGTGAGCAGCACCCCGGCCAGCGCCGCCAGCCCGCCGGACACGGCGAACACGGTGGTGATCACGCCGCGCACCGGCAGGCCGGACAGCCGCGCGGCCTCCTTGTTGCTGCCGACCGCGTAGACGTACTCGCCGAACGTGGTGCCGCGCAGCACCGCGGCGGCCAGGACGGTGATCACCACGAAGATGATCCCGACGATCGGCACGTAGCCGACGAACCCGCCGCCGAGCAGCTGGAACCCCGCCGAGCCGCCGCTGTCCGCCGGCTTGCCGTCGGTCAGCAGGTACGTGAGCCCGCGCACGGCCGTCAGCCCCGCCAGCGTGGTCATGAACGCCGGCAGCGACAGGTACGCCGACAGGCCGCCCATGACGGCGCCGAACGCCGCCCCGGCCGCGACGCTGAGCAGGATCGCCGGCAGGACCGGCACGCCCGAGGCCATGAGCAGGGCGACGGTCATCCCGCCGAAGGCCGCGACGCTGCCGACCGACAGGTCGATCCCCGCCGTGAGCACCACCATGGTCATGCCGATGGCCACGATCCCGGTCAGCGACGACTGCTGCAGCAGGTTGGCGATGTTGCGGCCGGTCAGGAACTGCGGGGCCAGCAGCGAGGCCACCACGCACAGGCCGAGGAAGACCAGCAGCAGGTTGGACTTGACGATCAGGTCGGCGCCGCGGCGCGAGCGGGCGCCCTTCTCCTGGCCTTCGCTCGCGGTCACCGTGGATCCGATGGATGCGGTCATGGTGTGGCTCCTGTGATGACGGTGTGCGCGATGACGCTCTCCGGGCTGACCCGGGGATCGAAACCCGCGATGTTGCGGCCCTCGTACAGGACCTGGATGCGGTCGGCGTTCGCGGTCAGCTCGTTGAGCTCGCTGCTGGCGAGCAGGACGGCCACGCCCTGGCCGGCGAGGTGGCGCACCTGCCGGTAGAGGTCGGCCTTGGCGCCGACGTCCAGGCCGCGCGTGGGCTCGTCCAGCAGCAGGACCCTGATCCCGCCGCGGGTGATCCACTTGGCCAGCACGACCTTCTGCTGGTTGCCGCCGGACAGCTGGCCCACGGGCTGGCCGGGCCCGGCAGCGCGGACGCCCAGGCCGGCGAGCGCGGGCCGGGTCAGGCGCCGCCCGAGCCGGCCGGGCAGCAGCCACGGTGGCCGGCCGAGCGCGCCGATCGCGGCGTTGCGGCTGACGGACAGGCCGAGCATCAGTCCCTGCTCCTTCCTGCTCTCGGGGACGAGCGCCAGCCCCGCGCGGACGGCGGCGGCCGGGCTCGCGGGCTTGAGCGGGCGGCCGTCCAGCCGCGCCACGACGTGCGCCTTGAGGTCGCCGAACAACGCGCGCAGCAGCGTGGTACGCCCCGCGCCGCCGAGCCCGGCGAGCCCGACGACCTCGCCGGGACGCACCTCGATGTCGCGTACGTCCAGCAGCCCCGGCACGTGCACCCGGGCGACGCTGAGCAGCGGCTCGCCCTCGGGCGCGGCCCGGTCGGTGGCGCCGACCAGCTCGGGGACGTCGCCGATCATCGCGGCCACGATCTCGTCCGGCCCGGTCGAGGCCAGGTCGTAGACGCCCGCGGTACGGCCGTCGCGCAGCACCGTGGCGCGGTCGCCGATCTCCATCACCTCGTCCATCCGGTGCGAAATGAAGATCACCGAGCGTCCCTCCGCGGTGAGCGACCTGATCACCTCGAACACCGCGAGGAGCTCGCTCTCGCCGAGCGTGGCGGAGGGCTCGTCCATGACGATGACGCGCGCGTCGGCGGTCAGCGCCTTGGCGATGGCGGTGAGCTGCTGGGCCGCGATCGGCAGCTCCCTGACCCGGGTGGTCACCGGGAAGGCCGCGCCGACCCGGTCCAGCGCCTCGCGGGCCAGCTGCGCCCGCCGGGCCCGCCGCACGAGCGGGCCCAGGTGCGGGGCCCGGCCCAGCAGCAGGTTCTGTGCCACGGTGAGGTCGGGCAGCAGGTCCAGCTCCTGGTAGATGACGGCGATGCCGGCCGCCAGCCCGGCGTGCGGGGTGGCGGCCCTGAACGGCTGGCCGTCCAGCAGGATCGTCCCCTCGTCCGGCTGGTACGAGCCCGCCAGGATCTTCATCAGCGTGCTCTTGCCGGCCCCGTTCTCGCCCAGCAGGCAGTGCACCTCGCCGGGACGCACGCTCAGCTCCACGCCGTCCAGGGCGACGGTGCCCGGGAAGCGCTTGACGATGCCGGTCATGTGCAGCCGCTCGGTCATGGCTCCTCCAGCAGGCGGATGGCGTTCTGGTCGTCGGTGACGAGCACGTCGCACAGGCCGCTCGTCACCACGGCCCGGCACACCGCCCGCTTGGCCTCGCCGCTGACGAGCGCGACCGAGGTGACGGCCGAGCGCAGGGCGTCCAGGGACAGGCCGAGCGTGCGCCCGTCCAGGGCGGGGTCGACGATCCGGCCCTCCGCGTCGATGAAGCGGCCCAGCACGTCGCCCACCGCGCCCGCGCTCGTGAGCCGGGCCAGGTCGTCCGCGTCGATCTGGCCGGAGTCGACCAGCACCGAGTCGCTGCCCATGCCGCCGGGGCTGAACAGGAACAGGTCCGCCCTGGCGGCCAGGGCGAGCACGTCGGAGACGGCCCGGTCGCTCTCCAGCACCGCGCGGGTGCTCTCCTGCTCCAGGATCGCCGGCGCGGTCAGCAGCGTCGCGGTGCCGCCGCCGTGGTGGGCGATCAGGCTCGCCATGCTGTGCGCGCTGGTCGGCTGCCGCGAGCGGCTGAGGCCGCCGTTGATCTGCACCACGTGGACGCCCGTGGCCCATCCGGGGGTGAGCCCGCCGGCCAGCCGGTCGAGCGTCCGGCCCCAGGAGACCCCGATCAGCCGGGGCACGGGCCGCAGCTCCATCAGGTGGTCGGCGCCCGCCGCGGCCACGCGGTCGCGCACCTGCTCGGCGTCGCCGCTGCCGCCGTTCGCGACCACGATGGCGTCGCGCAGGCCGAACCGCTCCTTGAGGGACTTCTCCAGGGCGTGCACGCGGGAGCGCGGATGCAGCACTTCGATCCGGACGATGCCGGCCTCGCGTGCCTCCGCCAGCATCCGCCCCACCTTCCAGCGGGTCAGGTGCATCGCGTGGGCGATCTGCTCCTGCGTCTCGCCGCTCTCGTAGTAGCGGACGGCCACCTGGTAGAGCTGGTCCTCGCCGGTCATGAGCCGGACCTCCGTCCCGGCTCGCTCAGCCGGTGGGAGATCTCCGTCGTGGCGGCGGTGGCGGCGAGGTAGTCGGCGTAGCCGGTCCGGTACGCCGCCACGTGCGCGGCGACCGGCTCGACCGTGCGCACCTCGGGTGCGTACTGCGCGGCGGCCTCCGCCAGCGAGGCGTACCGGCCCGAGCCGGCCGCGGCGAGCACCGAGCAGGCGCGCAGCGTGAGGTTGTCGCCGGCGACCAGGTGGACCGGCCGGCCGAGCACGTCCGCGGTGGTCTGGAGCCACAGCTCGTTGTGCCGGATGCCGCCGGAGAGGAAGACCTCGTCCACGGCCACCCCGCCGTCGGTGAAGGAGTCGAGAACCTGGCGGGTGCCGTACGCGACGCCTTCCACGGCCGCCCGGTAGACCTGCTCGGGAGAGCTGGCCAGGGTCAGCCCGAGCACCGCGCCCCGCAGGCGCGGATCCCGCAGCGGCGTGCGGTTGCCCATGAAGTAGTCCAGGACGATCAGGCCGTGATCGACCGGCGGCAGCGCCCCCGCGGCCTTGATGAGGCCGCCGAGCTCCGCCCTGGGCCGCCCGATGAGCCCCTCGCCCGCCCAGGCCAGCACGGAGCCCGCGCTGACCTGGCCGCCCTCGACGAGCCAGCGGCCCGTGTGCAGCGCGTCCGGGTACGGCCCCCAGACGGTGGGCGGGAAGACCGGCTCGTCGATCTCCGTGACGAACGCGTTGGACGTGCCGCAGACGATCGACACCCGGCCTTCCGGAGCGCCGCCGATGGCCAGCAGCGACAGGTGCGCGTCGATCCCGCCGGACACGACGACGGCGGGGCCGGTGACGCCCAGCTCGTCGCGGGCCGCGGCGCCGAGCGGCCCGACCGGGTCGCCGACGGGCACGATGTCGTCGGGCAGCTTGCCGGCCAGGTCGCCGATGCCGAGCGACTCGTACAGGTCGAGCGGGAAGCCCGCCCCGCGCGGGTCGTAGTTGCTCTTGCAGACCGCGTTCATCCGGGATCCGGCCCACCGCCCGGTGAGCCGCCAGACCATGTAGTCCACCGCCTCGGCGACGCGGGCGGCGGCGCGATAGGTCCCGGGCTCGTGGCGGGCCAGCCACATGGCCTTCGGCACCAGCCACTCCACCGCGTCGCTGCCGCCGGAGTAGCGCAGGACCGGGTGACCGGTCCGCGCGGTCAGCGCCGACTCCTCGCCCGCCCTGCAGTCCATCCAGAGCAGGGCCGGCCGCAGCGGGCGCCCGTGCCGGTCGAGGACGGCCACCGTGGAGGCCGTGGTCGCCACCGCGACCCCGGCGATGTCCGGGTTCCCGGCGGCGGCGAGCGCCTGGCGCGCCGCGCTGACGCTCGCCCGCCACCAGTCGTCCGGGTCCTGCTCGGCCCAGCCCGGCCGGGGATAGCTGGTCGGGTACGAGTCGTCGCCCGCTCCCATCGGCGACCCGTCCGCGCTGTAGACCGCGGCCCGCGCGCCTTCTGTGCCCAGGTCGAGGGCGAGGAAAGCCGTCATCGTCACTCCTCGTTCGGCAGGAAGAGGACCTTGGAGCTGAAGACGGACCGCTCGCCGAGCGCGGCCATCGTCTCGGGCAGCGCGTCCAGCCCCAGCTCGTGCGTGATCATGAACTTCCACGCCAGGTCGCCCGAGGCCAGCGACCTGGCCGCGACCCGCCACTCCTCGCCGGGGAACGGCGCGGAGAAGGAGTTCCACGCGCCGTGCAGGGTGACCTCGCGGCGCAGGAACGAGCTGAACGTGGACTTGGGCAGCACCACCGGCTGGTGCGGGATGCCGATGAACACCGCCTCGCCGTGCCTGGCCACCAGGGTCACGGCCTGGTCGACCGTGGCCGGCACGCCCGCGGACTCGATGACCACGTCGTAGCCGTCACCGGCCGTCTCGGCGGCGGCCTCCGCGCTGGTCGCGGTGTGTGTGGCGCCCGCCTCGGCGGCCATGGCGGCCTTCTGCTCGTTCAGCTCGATCACGAGCACCTCGGACGCCCCCGCGATCCTGGCCCACTGCACGGCGAACAGCCCGATCGGGCCCGCGCCCACCACCGCCACCCGGTGGCCGCCGCGCATCTTCGTGCGCCACAGGGCGTGCAGCGCGATCGCGGCCGGGTCCAGCATGGCCGCGGCCCGCGGGTCGAGATCGGCGGGCAGGACCATGAGGTTCTCGTCCGGCACGGTGACGTACTGGGCGTAGGCCCCGTCCCTGCGGCTGCCGAAGTAGCCGTAGTCCTTGCACAGGCTGAAGTGGCCCTGGCTGCAGGGGCCGCACTTGTGACAGGGGATGAGCGGGGGCACGGTGACCAGGTCGCCCTCGCGTACCCGGCCGGTGGCGGCCAGGCGGTCGCCGAGGCGTACGACGTGCCCCGAGAACTCGTGGCCGCAGATGATCGGGAAGTGGTAGGCCCCCGCGTGCAGCATGCGCGGGACGTCCGATCCGCACACTCCGCAGGCCGCGACCCGGACGAGCGCCTCTCCTGGGCCCGGTTCGGGCACGGGCACCTGCTCGACCCTGATGTCGCCGGGAGCGTGGAGCACCGCGGCCTGCATGGTTTCCGGCATCGTGTCGCCTTTCTCCTCGGCTGCCCTCTGCGGCTGGCCTGCTGTGTTCATAAGCGGCGGCTATTGGGCGGCTTGGGCGAACTCGCCCGCGCCGGTGTACTGGGCCGCGTTGCCGGTGTCGATCAGGGCGGTGCCCGCGTCGATGGTGGCCTCGACCTTCTCGCCCTTCTTGACCTTGAGCACCGTCTCCACGGCCTTCGCGCCGAGCGAGAGGGGGTCGTTGAGCGCGGTGGCCACGTACTGGCCTGACGGGATCTGCTTGACGGCCTCCATGAGCCCGTCGACGCCGGAGACCAGGACCTTGTCCTTGCCGTTCTCCTTGAGGACCTGCAGCGCGCCGAGCGCCATGTCGTCGTTGTGCGCGTAGACGGCGGCGACGTCGGGGTGGACCTGGAGCAGGTCCTGCATCGCGGTGACCGCCTTGGAGCGCACGTAGTCCGAGTACGGGCCCTCGATGATCTTGATCTTGGGGTTGGCGGCGACCGCCTCGTGGAATCCGGCGCTGCGGTCGCGGGCCACGGCGCCGCCGGCGTCGCCGCGGATCTCGATGACCTTGCCGCCCTTGGCGCCGAGCTGCTCGCTGAGCCGCTTGCCGACGAGCGCGCCCATCGCCTTGTTGTCGCGCCCGACGTGCGCGACCGCGCCCTCCGGCACCGGCCGGTCCACGGTCACGACCGAGACGCCGGCCGCCTTGGCCGCGGCGATGCCGGGCTGCACGCCCTGCGGGTCCACGGGGTTGATGAGCAGCACGTCCACCTGGCGGGTGATGAGGTCCTGGATGTCGTTGTTCTGCTTGGTGACGTCGCCGCCCGCGTCGGCGAAGTAGAGCGTCGCGCCGGCCTTCTTGGCGGCGGCCTCCGCGCCTTCGCGGAGCTGGACGTAGAAGGGGGACTGCTGGGTCGCCTGGCTGAATCCGATGGCGACGGGGCCGTCCGATTTCTGGCCGGCGCCTTCGGGGGATCCGCCTGGGGTGGCGGTCACCGAACAGGCCGACAGGGCGATGACCAGCAGCGCAGGGATTGTGATCGACCGGAATCCACGCATATGGGCCTCCGTATGTGACGTAGATAACGCACGGTAGGTCGGGAATTAACCTGCTTGCAACACTTGAGCCAGATTTTGCTCATATGAGCAGAAGGTCTGGTTGGACGGTCAACTGTTGATTGCATCAAGAGTTGACGCTATAAAGGGACGGTGCACGAGGAGACCCCAGAGGACACGTTCTTCCGCGAGCTCGCCGGCGCCTGCGCCCTGCTGCGGCAGGCCTTCGCCCGGCACGTGGGGCTGAGCCCGCACCGGGTGCAGCTGCTCGTCCGGCTGCGGCGCGACGGGGAGACGAGCCACAGCGACCTGCGCCAGGCGCTGGGCATCGACGGGGCGAGCGTCACCCGGCTGGTCAAGGAGTTCGAGTCCGAAGGGCTGGTCGGCCGCCGCCTGGACCCGGCCGACAACCGTTACACCCTGGCCGCGCTGACCCCCGAGGGCGAGCGCGCCGCGATCGAACTGGAGCGGGCGCACCAGGTCTACCAGGAGCGGCTGCTCGGCGGCGTCACCCCGGAATACCAGGAGATCGCGCTGGACGTGCTGCGCCGCGTCCGCGCGAACATGACAGGACAGGAGCCTCGATGACCGACGACGTGCGGGCCGCCGCCGAACGCATGTACGCGGCGTTCAACGCCCGCGACCACGCCGCCACGGCGGAGATCTTCACCGCGGACTTCTACGGCCATCCCCTGGGCGCGACCGGACCGGAGAGCGTCACCCGGGCATGGCGGCGCTTCCACGAGAGGTTCCCCGAAGTCCGGGTCGTCGTCGAGGACCTGATCGTCGAAGGGGACACGGCCGCCGTCCGCACGAGCGTGCACGGCATCCCCGGGCAGCAGCCGCCGACCATGCTGGAGCTCTTCCGGGTACGCGACGGGCGCATCGCGGAGCTGTGGGGATTGTCCTCGCTGCGATAAAGCCCGCTATATCAGGGAAAATCATTATGCCCGGACGGTGATAAACACCTCTCCCGCCCATCAGCATCCGCTTTTCCGGCGCGTCCGTAACCGAATTCCCGGCTACATATCACGCGGAAAAGTCATGTCCAGAAAGGGGCAGGGAAATGGAGCTTCATCTCATCGGGACCGGGTCCATCTTCACCGACCGGCTGAGCGCCTCCGCGCTCGTGGACGGCAAGATCCTCATCGACACCCCGAACGGTTCGGTCAAGGCGATGCGCCGCGCGGGCCTCGATCCGCGAGCCGTCGACATCTGCCTCATCACCCATTTCCACGCCGATCACTTCTTCGACATCATCTTCCTGCTCATGGAGCAGGGCCTGCTCAGCCGGCGCGACAGCGAGCTGGTGCTGATCGGCCCGGCCGGATTCGCGGAACGCGTCGAAAAGCTCTTCTCGCTGAGTTATCCCGGCACCTGGGAAAACGTCCGGCCCAACATCTCCCCGCGTTTCGTGGAATTCGGCGAAGAGGGCGGCGAGTGGTCCGGCCAGGGTTATCGCATTCGCGCTCTTCCGGTGAAACACACCACGCCCATAGCGCTCGGCTATTCCATCGTGGACGAGCCGGGCGCCCGGCTCGGCTACACCGGCGACACCGTGTACTGCCCCTCCGTCGAAGAGCTCGCCTCGATCAGCTCGACCCTCGTGCTCGACATCTCCTTCCTCAAGGCGAAGGCCGGGCACATGGGCCTCGACGACGCCGAGGCGCTGGCCGGCCGCCGGCCGGACCTGCGCCTCATCGGCACGCACCTGGGCGACGAGGTCACCGGCTCGTCCCGCCCGAACATCGTGCTCCCGGCGGACGGCCAGACCTTCCAGATCACCGGCCAGATCACCGGCTGACGACGGGCCGGCTAAGCGAGGAAGGTGACGTAGAGCAGGTACACGTTCAACGCGATGATCATCGCGGCGATGCCGCCGGCCGCCGCGTTCGTGACCCGGTTGTTGACGAACGTGCCCATGATGTCCGCGCGGCGGGTCAGCAACAGCAGCGGCACCAGCGCGAAGGGGATGCCGAACGACAGCACGACCTGCGAGATCACCAGGCTGTCCGTGGCCGGCAGGCCCAGCCCGAGCACCACCAGCGCCGGGAGCATCGTGAGCCCCCGCCGCAGGAACAGCGGGATGCCGCGGCGGATGAAGCCCTGCATGACCACCTGCCCCGCATAGGTGCCCACGCTCGACGACGACAGCCCGGAGGCGAGCAGCGCCACCGCGAACGCGAGGGCCGCGCCACCGCCGACGAGCCGGCCGAGGCCCGCGTGCGCGCCCTCGATCGAGTCGATCCCGGCGTTGCCGGTGGCGTTGAACAGCGAGGCCGCGATCACCAGCATCGACAGGTTGATCACACCCGCCGCGCCGAGCCCGACCACCACGTCGAGCCGCTGGAAGCGCAGCAGCTCACGGCGTTCGGCGTCGTCGGCGCACCGCACGCGCGCCTTCGTCAGCGCCGAGTGCAGGTAGACGACGTGCGGCATGACGGTCGCGCCGATGATGCCCGCCACGAGCAGCAGGCTGTCGTCGCCGGCGAGCCGCGGGACCAGCCCGCCCGCGACGCCGGCCGGGTCGGCGCCCACGACGACCAGGTCGTAGAGGAAACCGAGGAACACGATGAGCAGCAGCCCCGCGATGGCCAGCTCGAAGCGCCGGTAGCCGCGCTGTTCGAGGGCCAGGATCCCGAACGCGACCACGGCGGTGATCAGCCCGGCAGGGAACAGCGGCACGCCGAAGAGCAGGTTCAGCCCGATCGCCGCCCCCACGAACTCGGCCAGGTCGGTCGCCATCGCGATGATCTCCGCCTGCACCCACAGCCCCCGCGACACCGGGCGCGGCAGGTGCTCGCGGCACAGCTCGGGGAGATCGCGCCCGGTGGCCACGCCGGCCTTCGCCGACAGGTACTGCACCAGCATGGCCATCAGGTTGGCGACCACGATCACCCAGACCAGGGTGTAGCCGAACCGCGCGCCGGCGGTGAAGTTCGTGGCGAAGTTACCCGGGTCGATGTACGCGACCGCCGCCACGAACGCCGGGCCCATCAGCGCCACGACGCCGCGCACCCGCCCGTGGGAGCGCAGCAGCCGCAGCGCGCTCGGCCCGTCCGCCGGCGCTGAGGCGACGGACAGGCCGTCGCCGGAAACGGGACCCATGCCGTCGCCGGACACGAGAGCCATGCCTCACCCGACCGACGGCCCGAGGCCGAGCGACTGCGGCGTGCTGGAGTCCGGCGACGGCTGGTGCAGCCCCTCGTCGAGCGGCCCGAACTCGGTCATGAGCGCCCGGCTGCCGCCCCACGGCGTCTGCTCCTCGGCCACGAGCGTGTTCGTCGTGAGCAGGAGCCCCGCGACCGAGGCCCCGTTCTGCAGGGCCGCGCGGACGACCCGCAGCGGGTCGACGATCCCCATCTCGCACATGTCGCCGAAGCGGTCCCGCAGCGCGTCGAACCCGTCACCCGGCTTCATCCGCGCGATCCTGCTGATCACCTCCTGGCCGGAGAACCCGGCGTTGGCGGCGATGAGGTACGCGGGCTCGGTCAGGGCCCTGCGGACGATCTCGACGCCGGTGGCGTAGTCGTCCTTGACCTCCACCTCGTCCAGCGCGCCCGCCGCGTGCAGCAGCGCGGCGCCGCCGCCGGCCACGATGCCCTCGGCCATCGCGGCCCGGGTGGCCGACAGCGCGTCCTCGACCCGGTGCTGGAGCTCCTTGAGCTCGGCGTTGGTGGGCGCGCCCACCTTGATGACGGCCACCTTGCCCGACAGCGCGCCGATCCGCTCGGTGAGCACGTCCTCGTCCACGCCGAAGGCGGCGCGCCCGAGCTCCGCGCGCAGCTGGGTGAGACGGAACTCGACGGCGTCCGGCGCGCCGCCGCCGCCGATGAGCGCCGTCTGGTCCGCGGTGACCCGCACCTGGGCCGCGGTGCCCAACTGGTCGACGGTCATCGTCTCCAGGGTGAAGCCGGAGTGCTTGCTGTACACGGCGCCGCCGGTGATCGCGGCGATGTCCTCCAGCTTGTGCAGCCGCCGGTCGCCGAAGCCGGGCGCCCGGACCGCGACGCACTGGAAGATGCCGTTGACGTGGTTGTGCACCAGCATGCCCAGCGCCGTGCCCTCGACCGACTCGGCGACGATGACCAGCGGGCGTGGCGCCCGCATGATCTTGTCGAGGAGCGGCATGAGCTGCTGGACCCGCGTGATCTTCTCGCTGCACAGCAGGATGTACGGGTCGGCGATCACCGCTTCGAGGCTCGCCGGGTTGGTCACCATGTACGGCGAGACGTAGCCGTTGCCGAACTCGAAGCCCTCGACGAACTCGACGCCCATCCCGTGCCGCGCCGACTCCTCGACGGTGACGATGCCGCCGTCGCCGACGGTGGCCAGCGCCTTGGCGATCACCGCGCCGACGCTCTCGTCGTTGTTCGCCGAGATCGCCGCCACCCGCGCCAGGTCCGCCTCGGTGCTCACCGGCCGGGCCACGCCGCGCAGGTGCTCGACGAGCCGGCCGACGGCCAGGTCCACACCCCGCTTGACGAGCACGGGGTTGGCGCCGGCGTCGATCGCCGTCATGCCTTCCCTGACGATCGCCTGGGCGAGGACGGTCGCCGTCGTCGTACCGTCGCCGACGATGTCGTTGGTCTTGATCGCCGCTTCCTTGACCAGCTGGGCGCCCATGTTCTCGAACTGGTTCCTGAGGTGGATCTCCCGCGCGATCGTCACGCCGTCGTTGGTGACGACGGGGGAGCCGGTGATCTTCTCTAGGATGACGTTGCGGCCCTTGGGCCCGAGCGTCGACTTCACCGCTTCGGCCAGCTGGTCGACCCCGCTCAGCAGCAGGGTGCGCGCGTCCGCGCCGAAACGCAGTTCCTTGGCCATCGAACCTCCTGCGAGACGAACTAGGGGATGAGGATGGCGCGGCCGCGGACCCGGCCCGCGTCGAGATCCTGAAGGGCCTCCGCGGCGGCGTCCAGCGGGTACGTCTTGGTGTGCAGAGTCACCTTCCCCGCCTGCGCCAGCACCATCAGCTCGGCGAGATCCTGATAGGTCCCGACGATGTTGCCGACGACGTTGCGCTCGGTCGAGATGATGTCGAGCGTCGGGATGTGCACGGTGCCGCCGTACCCGATGACGTAGTACGAGCCCGCGCGCGCCGTCATCGCGAACCCGTCCTGCTCGGCGCCCAGCTCGGCGACGAAGTCGAGCACGACCTCGGCGCCCCGGCCGCCGGTGAGGTCCTTGACTGCGTCCAGCTGCCGGCCGTCGGAGACGACGGTGGCGTGCGCGCCGAGCTGCTCGGCTAGCTTGAGCGCGTCCGGGTTGCGGTCGACCACGACGATCGTCGTCGCGGTGAGGGCGGCCAGGCACTGGATCCCGATGTGGCCGAGCCCGCCCGCGCCGATGAGCACGCACGTCGTGCCGGGGTACAGCAGCGGGATCGCCTTGCGGACCGCGTGGTAGGCGGTGATGCCCGCGTCGGCCAGCGCGGCGACGTCCTCCGGCCTGGTCCTGGGGTCGAGCTTGACGCAGGCGCGCTCCGAGGTCAGCAGCAACTCGGCCATGCCGCCGTCGCTGTCGAGCCCGGGGAAGACGCTGCTCGCGCAGTGCATGTCCTGCCCGGCCCGGCAGGCGGGGCACAGCCCGCAGGTGGGTGTCGGGTGCAGGATCACCGTGTCGCCGGCCGCCACGCTGGTGACGGCGGAGCCGACGGCGTGCACGTGGCCGGCGTTCTCGTGGCCGAGCGTGTAGGGGAGCGCGACGCCCATCGCCTCGGCCCACTGGCCCTCGACGATGTGCAGGTCGGTACGGCACACCCCGGCTCCGCCGATCCGTACGACGACGTCGAGCGGACCGCGGACGGCCGGCTCCGGCACCTCCTCGACCACGGGCAACCGGTGATACGCGTGCAACCGGACGGCCTTCATCGGTCCTCCTCTCCCTCTCCCTTGTCCTGATAGCGGTGCCGCAGCATGCCGCGGCAGATGCCGGTGTTGGCCTCGATGCCCACCCGCGTGGTGCGCGCCCTGCGCAGATGCCGCGGAACCGCGTCCGCGCCGATTGGCGCGCCCGTCGCCGGGTCGATCAGCAGCGGGGCGTCGTCCCCCGCGGGCAGGCCCAGCTCGCGCCGCCGCTGCCGCAGCCGGTCGAGCGCGGGGGAACCGGGCACGTCCCCCAGCGTCAGCCGGGCCAGCACCACCGACCCGGCGTCCGGCCCAGAGTCCGGCCCGCCGTCCGATCCGCCGTCCAGCCCGCCGCCAGGCCTCGCGGTCGGGGCCGGGGCCGTGTCCGGGGTCGGCGCTGCGGTCAGCAGGGACCGGCACACCTGGTCCGTGCCGGCCAGGACCGCCTTGCGCAGGAAGTCGGCGCGCAGCTGGTCCAGCTCCCCGGCGGCCTCACCGGCGAAGGAGCGCTGGAACCCGGCCCGCGCGGCCACCCCGTCGTTGATCGCCTCGGCCGCGAAGTGGTCCTCCAGGACCACCTCGGTGTGCCGGACGCCCTCCATGGCGGACACCGCGTCGTGCGCGTCGGCGACCATCAGGAAGGCGAAGTTGGGCGCGCAGAAGTACGTCGGCAGCCGCAGCCGCACCTCGGCGCGCCCGTCGGCGGACAGGGCGCACGACGCGACGAACCCGAGCGCCGTGATCGGCTCGTCCAGCTCCGGGTCGCGCACCGTCGCCAGGGCGGCGAGGATGCGCGACCCGTCGTTCACGGCGGTCATGCCGGCGTGCCGGGCGCCAGCGTGCTGGAGGACGGCGCGTCGAGCCGGAGCTCGGCCGGCACCTCGATGCCGTAGAGCCGGGCCGCGTTCAGCCCGAGGATCTTCTTCTTCGTCGCGGTGGTGACCCGCGGGTAGTCGGAGAACTCCTCGCCCGGGTAGTCCCAGTCCACGAAGCCCTCGATCTGCCACTTGGGCTCCCAGATCCCGTAGTCGCTGCCGAAGGTCATCTTGTCCTCGCCGACCCAGAACAGCAGCTCGCCCATCACCTTGGCGAAGAACTTGGGGCGGGCGTGCATGAGGCCGCCGATGACGACCGACAGTCCCGCGTACACGTTGGGCTCCTGCGTCGCCATGAAGCAGAAGTCCTCGATGCGCGGCAGCCCGACGTGCTCGACGATGAAGTTCAGCTCGGGGAAGTCGGTCGCGGCGTGGTCGATGTCGGAGACGTCGAACGCGTCCTTGTCCAGCGGCCAGATGGTCGGCCCCTTGTGCACGTGGATGTTGACGATGCCGAGCTCCCGGCACGCCTCCAGATAGCGGTAGGCCGCCGGGTCCTTCAGCGTCCAGCCGCGCGAGCCCTCGCGCCACTCGGCGGTGTAGAGCTTGACGCCCTTGGAGCCGTAGCGCTCGACGTTGTGGGCGAGCGTCTTGAGCCCGTCGTCGCCGTCGCGGGGGTCCCAGCGGGTGTTCGCGATGAACCTGCCGGGATGCTTCGCGCCGAGCGCCGCGTTCCGCTCGGTGGTGTTGAAGCCCTCCCGGTACCACTCCGTCAGGTACGTCGGCTGGAAGATCGCCACGTCCACGTGCCCGTCCTGGAAGAGGTCCCGCATCAGGTCCTCTTCCGAGTACTTCTGGAACTTCTCCAGCGGCCAGTGGGTCGTCGGCGGGCCCAGCCCCTGGTAGGCGTGGAAGCACTCGATCCAGCCCTTGGCGTACCGCTCCGCGCCCGGCACCCAGTTGTCCGGGGCGGCGTTCCAGTAGTGCATGTGGCTGTCGACCACGAAATACTTCTCGCCGTCCTTCTCGTACACGACGTCACCTCCTCGGCGCGACGGTCAGGTCGAAGCCGAGATACCCGGCCGCGTCCTCGGGGTTGGCGAACATGATGGTCCGGTCGTCCTCGTGGATCATCCGGCCGTAGTGCGTGGACATGTTCTCCTCGAACTCGGCGGCGTCGAAGTAGCCGGGCTCCTCGCCGAGCGCCTCGGAGATCTCGTCGTAGACGACGTCCATCCGCCGGACCGCGTCGATCCTGATCATCGAGGGCAGCGGCGTCACCCGCACGTCGGGCTTGGTGCCCATGACCTCGGCCACCACCACGCCGATCTGGTTGTTCATGAGCGTGAACCCGCACATGCCGGAGGAGGTGCTGTCGGACTTGAAGGGGCTCTCCGCCGTCCTGAACGCGGTCATTGGGTCAGCTCCTTCGGGCTCTCCAGGTGCAGCTCGGACAGGATCCCGGCGAAGCGGCTCTTGGCCCGGTCCAGGCAGTCCTCGAAGCGCGGCGGCTTGGCGTCCGGCTGCGACCACAGCGGCTGCAGCGTGCGGGCGGCCGAGAGGGCGTGGGGCACCCAGATCGAGACCCACTCCTGCATGATCGTCGTGTTGTGGCGGGCGAACTCCCTGTCGCCGGTCAGCAGCCCGAACATGACCTTCGTGTAGCGCAGGTCCCGCTCGGCGTAGTCGTACTCCTCGGCGCCGACGATCGTGGGCGTGACGAAGTCACCGTTGCGCGGGGCCGCCTGCTGCACCAGGTGGCTCCTGAACAGCTCGCCGACCAGCGGCTCGAAGACCACGTTCGCGGCGAAGACCGCCTCGCACCAGTCGTCGACCGCGGTCAGCTGCTCGGCCGTCCGCCGTACGCCCTGCCACGACGGGTCCTGGTCCCAGGCTTCGAGGTGCGCCGCGCCGTCGAACGCGCCGATCTCCTCGCTCAGCGTCAGGTTGTACAGGGCGAGGTCCTGCGCCGCCCTGATCCGGTGCATGCTGTTGACCGAGATCGCGTTGTTGTGCATGTTGGTCGGCGCGCGGCGGTTGGCGTTGGCGAAGAGGTAGAGCCCGAGCCCGTGGTCGACGTGCATCCACGCGCCGACGTGGCTCTCCACGAAGCGCACCCAGTTCGGGTTCCACTGCTCGAACGCCTTGGCCTGCCTGGCCGCCTCGATGTTCTGGCCGACCTGGCGCACCACGTTGGAGTTGTAGCGGTAGAGGGACAGCTCCCACTCCTGGTTGGGGTCGCGGAACTCGTGCCAGCCGTGCGCCGGCCAGTCGTAGCCCTTGCCGCCCGAGCCGGGTCCCCGCTCGGGCTCCGGCCGGTCCTGGCCCCACGCCTTGAGCGCGGTCCACTCCAGCGGGTAGCCGCCGCGGCCGTCGGCGAACCCGTAGAGCCAGCCCTGGCTCAGGTAGTGCCGCGGGTCCGGCTGGACCTCGACGGTCACGTCCTCGTAGTGGGTCCGCTTGCGCTTCTGCGGGGTGTAGTAGGTGAACTCGCGCGCGGTCGAATCCGGGAACTCCCTGGCGCCGGCTTCGGCGTCGGTGAAGACCGGCTTGGGCACGCTTCGCGGGGTTGTCATAAAGGTTTCCCCCTCACCCGGTCGTGGTGAATTTGTCGTAGTAGATGTGCTTCGGCGGCACTCCGAGCGCGGTCAGCATCGGCATCGCCGCCTCGACCATCGGCGGCGGCCCGCAGAGGTAGGCGTGCGCGCCCTTGAGGTCGTGCTCGTGCCGCTCGACGACGTCGGTGATGAGACCGACCTCGCCGTCCCAGCCCTCCTCGGGGGCGGGCTCGGACAGCGCCGGCACGTACCGGAAGGCAGGCAGGGCCTGCTCCAAGGCGCGCAGCTCACTCTCGAAGCACAGGTCGCGGCGGCGCCGCGCGCCGTAGTAGTAGGTGGCCCTGCGCCTGACCCCGCGCTCGGCCATCGAGCGCAGCAGGGCGAGGATCGGGGCCATGCCGGCGCCGCCGCCGACGAAGACCAGGTCCTCGTCGTGCCCTTCCCGCAGCGTGAAGACGCCGAACGGGCCGGTCAGGTCGAGGCGGTCGCCGACCGCGAGCCGGCTGTCCAGGAAATGCGAGAACAGGCCGTCCGGGTACACCTTGATGACGAACTCCAGCCGGCCGCCGTCGCGGCTGGAGGTGTTCGCCATCGAGAACGACCGGGTGGCCCCGGTGCCGGGGACGGCGATGTCCACGTACTGGCCGGGGAAGAACGTGAGCTCCTTGGGCTCGACGAGCCGCAGCACGAGATGGCGAAGGTCGTGGGTGACCGGGTCGTTGGCGACGACCTCGGCCACCGCGCTCACGATCGGCAGCCCGGAGCGGATCATCTCCTCGTCGTAGTTGAGCAGCTCGATCGTGACGTCCTCGTACACGTGCGCCCGGCACAGCAGCGTGAACCCCTCCTCCCGCTCGTAGTCGGGCAGGGCGAAGGTCGAGTACCGGTCGAGCTCGATGTCCTCGCCGTCGAGGACGAACGACTTGCAGGCGGCGCACTGCCCCTCCTTGCAGCCGTGCATGAGCATCAGCCCCTGCTCGGCCGCGGCGCGCAGCACCGTCTGCTCCTCCTCGACCTCGATCTCGATGCCGACCGGTTCGAACCGGACGACATGCTTGTCAGCCACAGCTCACGCGAGCTTGGGCGCCGGTCGGCCGGCGGGGCCGCCGCGCACGTAGTCGGCGTGGAACGCCTCCCGCTCCTGCGGCGACATCTGGTTGAGCAGCACGTTCGGGCTCTGCAGCGGCGGGCAGCGGCGCAGGTGGTCGAGGGTCCACATCTTGGACGGGTCCAGGTTCAGATGCGGCTGCGCGACCAGCGTCCTGCCGTCGTCGCGGACGAAGCCCATGTCGGAGACGACGTCGGCCCAGTTCCAGCCGTGATACAGCGTCTCCCACTCACGGGAGCCGATCAGCTGGCCCATGTTGGGCGTCTCGCGGCCCTGGTAGACGGGGCGGAACGCGGTGACGTCGGTCCAGCGGCAGGCCTCGTGGCAGTACGTGCGCACCTGCCCGTTCACCTCGTCCATGACCATGTCCTCGCGGACCAGGCAGGGCACCATGCAGGTCCAGCAGCGGTGCGGGTACTGGTAGTCGACGTCCTCGAACACGATCGGGTGGTGGCCGTTGGGCATCGAGAGGCGGTTGTAGTTCTCCCACCACTTGCCGTACCGGTCGTACCAGCCGGGGTACTTGTGCTCGAACCACTCGAAGTCCTTGTCGGTCATCGGGTCGATCCGCCAGTAGTTGGCCAGCCAGCCGGTGGCGAAGAACTGGGCGACCTCGTGCACGTAGCCCTTGTTCCAGATCTGGTTCCACGCCTCCTCGATCAGGTCGTGCGGGATGACCAGGCCGTACTTCTCCAGCGGCACGAGGTAGCTGCGGTAGTAGTCGTCGTAGATCCACCGCCGCCACATCTCGGCGTAGCTCTCCCGGTCCTTGCGGCGGTCCTTGGTGCCGTACTCGATGAACGTGCCGATGGCCGCGTCCACCACCCGGTGGTTGTTCCACCAGGCGTAGCGCAGGTCGCGCTCCAGGAGCTGGTGGTTGCCCTCGTCGGCGAGCGCCATCAGCAGGGTCGCGTAGCCGTTGCTGATGTGCCGGGACTCGTCGGACTGGACCGAGTGGAACACGGTCGGCAGCAGGTAGTCGCCGTTGGCGGCGGCCTCGGCGGGCATGGCCACGAACAGCGTGTTGGTGAACGCCGTCTCCGCCACGATCGTCAGGTAGATGCTCGCCGCGGTGATGGCGTCGCCGGTGATGAAGCCCTCGGCGAACTGCCGGCCGATCGTCCCGCAGTAGTCGTTCTGGAAGTTGCGCAGGCTGCTGTTGAAGCCGGCCGGGTCGATGTAGTTGTTCATGTACAGGCGCTTGAGGTTCTGCTGGATCGTCGAGTGCCGCACCTCGTCGATCATCTGGATCGCCTGGCCGTTGTGCAGCTCCGGGTTGGGGACCGTACGGAACAGCAGCGGCATCGCCCGCGCCGCGGAGATCTCCGGCAGGGGGATGATGCTGAGGAACAGCTTCTGCCACTCCAGCCAGCGCTCCTGCACCTGGCGGAACATGTTCCCCCGGATGGCGCCGTCCGCCGCGCCGTAGACGCGGTGGTCCTTCTCCTCCTGCATGGGGAAGTACGACCGCAGCACCTGCTTGAGCGGGTCCTTCTTCTGCGCCTTCCTGAAGGTGTAGTCGGTGCCGTACTGGGACACCGGCTCGTGGTACATCGGTTCCCAGGACAGCTCCTGGATCTTCTGGTGAGCCTTGGCCACGCTCTGGCGACTCATGCGTCCTCCTCACCGTGGGGCCGACACTCCTCGTGCGTCCGGATGAGACCACGGCACGACCGCCGCGGCGGTCTCAAGATGAGGCAGCGCTCACGGATCGCCCAGCACGGCGGCCCGGAGGTCGGCCAATTCCCGCCGTACGCCCTCGGCGGCCTGCCGGCTCCCCTCCGGCGCCGGCACGACGCCCAGCGCCCGCAGCAGCTCGGCCGCCGGCGCGCCGGGGTCCGCGCCGCCCAGGACGGGGTGCAGGCCCTGCTGGGCCAGGTGGTGGAAGACCAGGTTGACGACGCTCCACGGGTTGTAGGCCTCGTCCTGCGGAGCACGCGGCGGGTCCATCGGACACCTCCTCGCGGATCGGGAACCCGATCGAACGGCGTCACCGGCGATCCGGCGGTCTCAATTTGAGACAGGTCTCGGACACCCGCCGCGTATTGTGTGAACACGACGTTAACCGCGAAGCCCATCCCGTGGGCCGGACCCCGCCCGCGGGAACGTTCCCGCGAACAGGGGGCCCCATGCCGCCCGCGCTGACGCGTCCAGGTGACCCCATCGACGGCGAGCCTCTGGCCAAGGCCCGCGAACGCTTCCTGACCGCCGAGCCCGTCGATCCCCGTCAGGTGCGCGACGCCATCCTGGCGTCGTGGTGGCGCTCACGGGACTGGAAGGTGGCGGCCGATCACATCGACCTGACGTACCTTCGTGACCCCGACCTCGACACCCCGCTCAGCCGCAGCGCCATGCCGGTGCTCACGCATCTGCGGGAGCACCTGGACGGCCAGCCGATCAGCATCATCCTCACCGATCCCGCCGGCCTGGTGCTGGCCCGGCTGGCGGCCGACCGCGATCTCGACGCGCACCTCGACCGGGTCCAGCTCGCGCCCGGCTTCAGCTACGCGGAGGAGCTCGTCGGCACCAACGGCATCGGCACGGCGCTCGAAGGCGGCGGCCCGATGCAGGTGTTCGGCCACGAGCACTACGCGGAGCACCTGGAGGACCTCGCCTGCGCCGGCGTGCCGATCCATCACCCGATCTCCGGCAAGACGGTCGGCGCCGTCGATCTGACCTGCTGGCGCAAGCACGCCGACCCGCTGCTGCTGGCGCTGGCCAAGACCACGGCCGACCAGATCCAGCAGGCGCTGTTCGCCGACAGCAGCGTCGGCGAGCTCGAACTGCTCCAGGAGTACCTGCGGACCTGCCGGCGCACCGCCGGCATCGTGTTCGCGCTGAGCAACGACGGCGTGATGATGAACGACCACGCCCGGCAGGTCCTCGACCCGGGCGAGCAGTCGATCCTGCTCGGGCAGGCGGCCGAGACGCTGGCCGGCCGCCACCCCACCACGGCGGTCACGGTCGAGCTGCCCAGCGGCGTGCGGGCGCGGCTGTACTGCCGGCGCGTGCCCGGCGACGGCCGGCTCGCCGGCGGCGTGGTGCACGTGAAGCTGACCGAGCTCGCGAACCGGCAGCGCACCGAGATCGTGACGCCGGCGCGGACGTTCCTGCCCGGCCTGGTCGGCTCGGGCGCGCTGTGGCTGCGCGGCTGCCACCAGGTCGAGGCGATCCACGCCTCAGGGGAGTGGCTCGCCCTGGAGGGCGAGCGCGGCGCCGGCAAGCTGGCCCTCCTCAGGGCCGTGCACCAGCGGCGCACCCCGGCCGCCCGCTTCTCCGTGCTGGACGCCGCCGAGGCCGCCGGGCAGAGCTGGCTCGACGGGGCCCGGCAGGAGCTGCTCGACGGCGTGGGCAGCCTGGTGATCCGGCACGTGGACCGGCTCGGCGCCGGGCGGCTGCGCGCGCTGTCCAAGGCGCTGCGGGCGGCGACGGCCGCGGACCGGCCGGGCCCGCTCTGGGTCGCGGTCACGCTGAGCCGGCGGCACGACGGCGAAGAGCTGAGCGAGCTGCTGCGGTACTTCCCGAGCACGGTCGAGCTGCCGCCGCTGCGGCACCACGTCGAGGACGTGCCCGCGCTGGTGCCGTTCTTCCTGGCCAAGCTCATGCCGGACGGCCGGCTGTCCTGCTCGCCTGAGGCGATGCAGCTTCTCGTACGGTCGAGCTGGCCGGGCAACACCGAGCAGCTCTGGCAGGTGCTCAGACGGATCGTCCAATACCGGCGCACCGGCTCGATCCAGCCGAACGACCTGCCGCCGGAATGCCGCACGGTCAGCCGCCGCGTGCTCAGCCCCCTGGAGTCCATGGAGCGTGACGCCATCGTGCAGAGCCTGCTCGACACCGACGGCAACAAGATCAAGGCCGCCAGGTCGCTCGGCATGTCCAGGGCGACGATCTACCGCAAGATCCACGAGTACGGCATCGTCCCCCCGACCGCCTGACGGCGGCGGGCCTTTCCGCGCCGCACGGCCGCCTGGCGGGGGCCTTTCCGCGCCGTCAGGCCGCCGAAGTCCGGCGGGAGCGCCGCGTCTGCCCGGATCTTCGCTTACTGTGCATCTCGGGGGAACACTGCGGAAGAATGTCCCAGGCTGGCATGGCATGACAGGGGGAACAACGGAGGATGACGTCGGGGATGAGCACGCGGACGCAGGAGCATCTGGGCCCGTACCGGTTGATCCAGAAGATCGGCGAGGGCGGCATGGGGGTCGTCCACCTCGGTCTCGACGGCGCGGGCCGCGAGGTCGCGGTCAAAGTGCTGCACCCGCATGTGGCCGCCGATCTGAAGGCGCGCGACCGGCTGGTGCGCGAGGTGGAGACCATGCGGCGGGTGCGCAGCCCGTACGTGGCCGAGGTGATCGACGCCGAGCTGTCGGGCGGGCGGCCGTACGTGGTGACCCGGTTCGCCGCGGGCCGCACGCTGGAGGACACCGTGCTGACCCAGGGCCCGATGCCGGCGGGCGAGGTCGTCAGGCTCGCCCAGGGGCTGTGCCAGGCGCTGGTGGACGTGCACGCGGCCGGCGTGATCCACCGGGACCTCAAGCCGACCAACGTCATGCTGGTCGGCGGCGAGCCGCTGGTCATCGACTTCGGCATCGCGCACGTGGTGGACGCGGCCCGGCTGACGCAGAGCGGGATGTTCGTCGGCACGCCGGGCTATCTGGCGCCCGAGATCATCCGTGGCTCGGTGATCACGCAGGCGGCCGACGTGCACGCGCTGGCCTCGACGGTGTTCTTCGCCGCCACGGGGACGCCGCCGTTCGGGACGGGGACGTTCGAGGCGGTCTGCTTCAACACCATGGAAGGCCGGGCGCAGCTCGACCAGGCGCCCGCCTGGCTGCGGGGCTGGCTGAGCGGGGCGCTGCAGGTCGATCCGGCGGCCCGGCCCAGCGCGCGGGAGCTGCTGCGGACGGCCAGGGCGCTCGATCCGGGCGGCCGCCCGGCCCGCGGCGAGCGGCTGTCGGCGCGCACGCTGACCATGGACATCGTCTCCGACCTGCTGCCGCCGGTGGAATACGCGCGCAGGAGCGAGGAGCAGCCCGCTCCCGCGCCGACCGTGCACGCCGGCCGGCAGGCGGAGCACCGCCCGCCCCCGCCTCCCGCGGAGCCCTTCGACCTGCGGCGCTTCCTGGCCGGCAGCGCCTTCTCCGGGGTGCTGATGCTCGTTACGCTGGTGGCGCTGACCGTCCTCATGCCGGTGACGGTGGGAGCGGCGGCGGCGGCGCTCGCCCTGGCGTTGCGCGCCGCCGACCACTATCTCGCCGAGTCCCGGCCGGCGCTGTCCAGGGCCGCGCTCGTGGCGGTGGGCCACCTGCTCCTGTCGCTGGCGTTCGGGATCGCCGCCGCGACCGTCCTGCATCTGGCCGGCCGGTTGAGCACGAACCACGCCGAGTCCCTGGCCGCGGGGGCGTTCACGCTGGGGCTGTTCGTGCTGCCCGGCGCGGGCGCGGTGCGCAGGACCGTCGCTCGCGGCCTCTCCCGCGTCCTGCCCGGCCACAGAGCGACCGTGGTGACGGTGGCCGTGCTGGGCCCGATCGCGCTGACCTCGATGATCGTGGCCCTGCTCGAAATGCTGTAGCCCCGCCAGGTCAGTGGGGCGCGGCGCGGCATGGACGGCATCGCTCCACCTTAATGACCGCCCTGTAGAGATCTCGACGGGTTAGGCTTACCTTAGTCGGATGGCGAACCCTTCTGAGATCCGTACGGTGACGACCGCGGCCGAGCTCCGCGAGATCGTGAAAGAGCCCCCGCAGACCATCTGGGACAAGGACATCGCACGGATCGACGAGCATGCGCGCACGATCATCGCGCATTCGCCGTTCGTGCTGCTGGCGACCTCGAACGCGGAAGGGATCTGCGACGTCTCCCCCCGGGGCGACCCCGCCGGGTCGGTGCTGGTCCTCGACGACCACCGGCTCGTCCTCGCCGACCGGCCGGGCAACCACCGGCTCGACAGCCTGCGCAACGTGCTGGACAATCCCCACGCCGGGCTGCTGTTCATCGTGCCGGGGATGAACGAGACCCTGCGGGTGAACGGCCGCGCGACGCTCGTGTCCGACGCGCCGTTCTTCGACGACCTGATGGTCAAGGGCAAGCGGCCGCGGCTGGCGGTCCTCATCGACGTCGAAGAGCTCTACATGCACTGCGCGAAGGCGTTCCTGCGCTCGTCGCTGTGGAAGCCCGAGACGTGGCCGGACCGCAAGAGCCTGCCCACGCTCGGCCGGATCGCCAAGGATCAGATGGGCCTCAAGGTCCCGGCGAAGGTGATCGACGCGGGGCTGGCCATGGACGCGAAGACCAACCAGTACTGACCCGCGGGGCGCTCAGGGACGCGGCCCGTCGCCGTCGATCGCCGAGCGCAGCACGCCGACCACGATGGCGAGCTCGCTCAGCAGGCCCGAGACGGTCGTCCGGTCGCTGCCGTTGATCGAGACCACGCGCAGCTCCTCGGGCTTGGGGAGCTTCGCCATGATCTCGGGCAGCAGGCCGATCAGCCTGGCCTGCAGGCTGGCCGGCGTCTGCTGGTTGTCGATGTCGGCCCGCAGCCGCGCCCGCTCCACGTCGAGCAGCGCCCGCTCGTGGTCGGCCAGCACCTGGGAGTGCGCCAGGTGCAGCTCGCCTTCGAGCTCCAGGCGTTTGAGCTCCTGCTCCCGCTCGATCCTGAGCCTGCCGGTCTCGGCCTCCTCGGCGTGCCGCTCGCGCTCCATCCGCAGCGCGTGCCGGGTCGTCTCGGTCTCCAGCTCGGTCACCGCCCTGGAGTCGTCGTGCTCGCGCTGGGTGCGCCGCAGCCGCTCGGCCACCTCGGTGTCGAACCGCCACGCCTCGTTGCGGGCGCGCAGCTCGGCCAGCTCCCGCTCGTACTCCAGGCGCTGGGTCTCCTTGAGCCGCTCGGCCGCCATCTCGCGCTGGGAGATGGCCTCTTCGGACTGCAGCTCGGCCAGCCGGGCGATCTGCCCCTGCTCGGCCCGGTAGGGCTTCTGCAGGTTCTCCCAGAGCCGTGACGAGCTGACGACCGCCTCCTTGATCTGGACGGTGACGATGCGCAGGCCGAGCCCCTGGTCGCCGTTGTCCTCGCCCTCGGCCACCGCGCGCAGCCGGGCGGTCAGCTCCTCGATGATGGGCTGTTTGTCGCTGAGCACGTCGCGGACGCCCATGGTGGCGACCTTGTCCTTGATGGCCGCCTCCGCCTGCTCGCGCAACTGGAGGTTGACCAGCCGCATCGGGTCCTCCGAGTCGCCGAAGTCCAGCTTGCGGTAGGCGGTGGGGAAGGTCTGGATCCCCCACTGCACGTAGCCCTGCACCAGGACGCCCTGCAGCTCGCGGCAGATGCAGTACGCGTTGATCAGGATGGTCTGGGTGGCTCCCGGCACCACCAGGAACGAGTCGGTGGCCGGGTTGAAGCGGAACGACACACCGAGGCCGATGTGGAGGGGCTTGTCACGGCCGCGGCGGGTGTGCACCACGAAGGCGTTCGGCGGGACGAGCACGTTCTTCCAGCGCCAGAAGCCGGTGATCCGCACGTCCACCGGCCCCGGCGACTTGTCGGGGGCCGCTCCGCCGAGTGCCCGCTCGCGCTTGACCAGCGGGCCGGCCGCGGGAGCCGGCTCGCCGCGGCGTGCCCGGAGATCGTCCTCGAGCACCGCCTGCTGCGCGACGACCTGCTCCAGATAGGCGTTGCCCTTGCCAGCGGTGCTCATAGTCCCCTCCGGCCCATCTGACGAATGCCGACGAGTCTCGCCTACGCCGCCGAACCACCGCAACCACGTCTTTGCGCCGTGCTCTTGACCGGGTGCCGGATCGGACGATCATGAGGGTGAACCCCCCTCAGGAAGGATCACCATGATTCGCCGCGCCCTCCTGGCCACCCTCCTCGGCCTCGCCACCGTCGCCGCCGTCGGTGCGACTCCCGCGTACGCGCGGGCCTGCATGCTCGACTACTCCTGCGTCACCACCTGGTACGCGGACAACACCTACACCACCGTCGTCGGCGCCAAGTACGAGAGCTGTGTCGGCGACAGCTCCATGTGGGGCGTCCGCAGCGGCCACCCCACCTTCGTGGAGACCCCCTGCTGAGTGCCGCCGGTGCCGGCCCGATCCCCGTCGGGCCGGCACCCCCGCTCTTTGGCAGGGGAGGAAAGGGGAAAAGGCCGAACCGCCACGCGCCGCCCCGCGTATCCCAGGTATGCGTTGGAAGATGGCGATGGTGGCCGTGTTCGGCCTGCTGCTGACGGCCGGATGCGCCGCGGCCGCGGACACGGCGGGGAGTCACGTCGAAGCCGATGTGGTCTTCAGCACGGAGATGATCACGCACCACGAGCAGACGATCCAGCTCGCCGAGGTGGCCGCCGGCCGCGGCAACGGCTCGTACGTGCGCGAACTGAGCAAGAAGCTGATCGCCGAGGAGCAGGCGGACATCACGATGATGTCGTCGTGGCTGCAGTCCTGGCAGGAACCGGTGCCCGCGCCGCCCGCCACGACGATGGGCGGGGAGCTGCCGAAGGGGGCCGATTTCGACCGCCAGTGGCTGAAGGAGCTGTCCGGGCATCTGGAGCACGGCATCCACATGGCCGAGACCGTACGGACGACCGGCAAGCACGGCCCCACGCTGGAGCTGGCCGAGAAGATCCGCACCGGGCAGCAGGCGGAGCTGGCCGAGATCGCCAAGCATCTGGCCGAGTGACGCCGTCCGGCGCCCTGGTGGGCGCCGGACGGCTGATCGTTCAGCCCTGGGTCAGGCCCAGAGGAAGTAGTAGTGGCTGTTGTTGTCGTAGTCGCAGTGGAAGGACGTCCACCAGCCCCACTGGATGCCCAGGCTCCCGCCGTTGTAGCAGTCGGATTGCAAGAAGTAGGCGTACCTGATGCTCTCGGCCTGGGCGGGTGTGGCGGTCATGGACACGAGCACGCCGGCGGCCAGAGCGGTGGAGATGAGTAGGGCCCGAACCTTGCGCATCCGATTCCTCCAAGGGGCGTCGTACGAGGGAGGCCGCCGCGGAGAGTCCGCAGGCCGCTGACCGGCTCACGGTGAGGTGGGCGGCGCTCGCACTATCGCATTCGCGACCCACGCTGAACAGGTCCGCCACCCCACTGCGGCGTGGGGGGCGGACATGACCAGGGCCGATGGGCGAGCGGCCGGTGAAGAGCCTGAAACGTTCATCCCGGCCGGGCGCGCACGGGGTCAGAACTTGATCCACCATCCGTCTATGTAGCCCGTGTCGCCTGCGGTGACGTCCTCGACCCGCAGCTTCCACGTCCCGTTCCCCGGTGACGAACGGCCGTCCACGGGATAGAGCTCATGGATGACGTCGCCGCTGTTCTTGGCGTCGGCCACGCGCAGTTTGTACACCGTGCCGTTCGGGCTGACGAGGTCGATCTTCAGGTCGCCCACCCAGGTGTGGTGGATGTCGGCGTAGACCGTCACCTTGTCGTGGGTGTTGCCAGGGAACCAGCCGACGATCGAGATGGAGGACTCGACGACGCCGCGATCGGGGATGGCCTGGTCGGCCCAGTTCTCGAAGTAGGGGAAGTCCATCGACCAGCCGTCGATGAGGCCGGTGTCACCGGTGAAGGCGTCCTCGACGCGGAGCTTCCAGGTCCCGTTCGCCGCCGCCACGGTGCTGGCGTCCACCTTGTAGGTCGCGTCGATGACGTCGGCGTCGCTGGGGGAGGGACCCTGCAACGCGTGGACCTTGCCGTCCGGGCTGATCAGGTCGACCTTCAGATCGCCCACCCAGGTGTGCTGGATGTAGACGTAGACGTGCAGGTGCGCGGGCCCGCTGCCGAGGATGCCGCTCACCTGGATCGGCGAGTCCACCCGGCCCGGCTCCGGGATCTTATAGTCGGTCCAGTTGGAGAAGTACTGCGTCCACTGCCCGTCCTCGGGCTCGGTCGGCGTCGGGGTCGGGGTGGGCGTCGGGGTCGGCGTGGGGGTGGGTGTGGGGGTCGTCGTGTTGAGGGCGGCGGCGTCCAGCTTGAGCCTGGGGGTGCTGGCGGCGGTGTACGCGATCGACTTGCCCGTCGCCTTCATCCGGGTAATGAGCTCGCCGATCGGGGTGGCGGGGAACTTCTGCCGCAGTACGGCCAGCGCTCCCGTCACATGCGGGGCGGCCATCGAGGTGCCGCTCATCGTTCCCCACTTGGCGCCGGGAACCGAGGAGAGGATCCCGGTGCCGGGAGCCAGCAGGTCCAGCAGGGGACCCCGGTTGCTGAAGGTGGAGACGGCGTCGTCATCGGTGGTGCTGCCCACCGCGACGGCCGAGGAGACGCAGGCGGGGGCGGTGACGGCGGCGCCGTACCCGTTGTTGCCCGCCGCGATCACCGTGGCCACGCCGGACTCCAGCAGGAGGTCGATGATCTCCTTGCGCACGTCCGTCTCGCAGGCCGCGGCCCACTGGCCGCCGCCCAGGCTCAGGTTCGCGGCCACCACCGGGACACCCGACTCCTTGAGCTCCAGGACCTTCTCCAGGGCGAGGAGCTGGGCGCTGGTGAAGCTCAGCACGCACGGCGCGGCACCCACACCGCAGAAGTCCTCGGTGGCGAACTTGCTGAACACCTGCATCGCGACCAGCTGGGCGCCGGGGGCCACGCCGGCCGGCGGAGCACCGGTGACGTTCGCGCCGTTGCCGGCGGCGATGCCGGCCACGTGGGTCCCGTGGTCGCAGTCGAGGGTGGCGGCGGCGCACGGCCCCTGGTCGGAGTCGGCCGATCCGGTGCCCTCCTGCTCGTCCTCACCGCCGGGGCAGAGGCTGGTGGCGCTGTAGTCGACGTCGGAAGGGGAGAAGCAGGCCTCGGCGACGACCCGGCCGGTGAGGAAGGGGTGACTGCGCGCCACGCCGGTGTCCAGGACGGCCACCGCGCTGCCGGCGCCGGTCAGCCCCGCGGCCCTGGTCTTGTCGGCGCCGATCAGGGGGATGCTCTCGGCGAGGACCGGCGGGACGGGCACGTCCTCGGTGACGCTCACCACGCCGGGCTGCGCGGCCAGGCGGTCCAGGCCGGCCGCGTCGACCCGCATGGTGACCACGGGAAGGCGGGAGAAGGTCGCCAGGGTCGTGCCGGCGGCGGCCGCGTCGAGAAGCTGGCCCCGGGACTGGGTGCGCACGTTGACGCGGACCTTGCGGGCGTCGGTCGTCTTCTTGCGCAGGACGGGGTCGATGGCGGGGGGATCTACGGCTTTTGTGACTACGCCGGTCATAGGGGTCGCCGACGCGGATTGGGCGCCCGTGGATGCCGTGACAGTTAACGCCAGAATGATGGCCAGGGGCCACACGGAGACTGGGGACCTTTTCATGGCAGTATTTCGCCTTATCTAAACCTGTCGCGTTATCGAATACGTGAGCCGCGGAGCAGCAGCCACAACAGCCAGGCCTGGAGGACGCCGCACCCCACCAGCGTGACGAGCAGGACATCGCCGTCCAGGGCGTTTCCCCCGATGCCGGAAAGCGCCGGAATGAGGATCGGCAGCGAGGTGGGGAAGGTGATGACCACCAGCACCACGCCCGGCCCGATGGGAGCGCCGGCGGTCAAGGAGACGTACTCCGCGACTCCCGCCGTGACCACCACGACCGCGAGATAGGAACCGGCGGCCAGCGCCGCTCTTCTGCCGTTCTCGCGGTTGCGGATTCTCGTGCCGATCCAGCTCATCCGGGACCTCCGTGAAAGGGACCGGATGACGGTCGCCCGCCATCCGGTCAAGGTCACCTGGTCTTGTCCGCGCCGTTCTTGGGCTTACCGAGGGCCACCCCTACGCGGTAGATGACGGCCCACCGAAGGCAGCTCGGCCGGGAGAGGAGGATGTACTTCGGGCAGGTCTTGCTGACGAGCGTGGTGAAGAACAGGTTGTCCACGCTCTTCTCTTGGTTGCGGTCGAGATACCACCTGTAGCCCTTGTAGGTGTTCCCGATCAGGCCGTAGCCGTAGTCGTGCATGTCACAGGGCACGCGGTAGTCGAACTTGTAGAACAGGTTCCAGCGGGGCTGGTCCGGCGCCGACGTGCAGTGGTCGTAGTTGATGCCGACGACGCGGAAGCCGGTGGGGGTCTTCTTGAAGTACGGGTTGTGCCAGCCGTTGTGCGCCACCTTGGTCGCGCAGCCGTACTTCGTGTACCACATCCAGTTCCGGACGGTGGAGCAGTAGCTGGGGGAGGACAGGATCCCGTCGATGTCGGGGTTGGGGAAGTCGGCGGGGTCCGGTGGGGTGTCGGTGGGGTCGAACGTTCCGGCCGGCCCCGACAACGCGTCGGTGGCGGTCGGGTGGTCGGGCTCGGTGTTGGTCACGGTGGGGGAGGCGCTGTTCGCCGGGAAGGACACGTCCCAGGTGCCCAGGTTCAGGGAGTCGATCTCGGACAGGCGGCCGGCCCCGTCGTAGGCGTAGGTGTCCTCCTGGGTGCCGCTGCTCGGGTCGCTCGTCGAACGGAGCCAGCCCGACAGGTCGTAGTCGAAGCCGGCCACGGTCTTCGGCGCCTCGGAGCCGGAGACGAGCGTGATCTGCTTGACCTGGCCGGCGTAGTCGCCGAAGGAGCCGGAGGTGGCCGTCGTGGTGGTCGCGTAGTGGAACGTCACCGTCTCTTCGGGCTTCTCGCCGGCGGCCGGCTCCTTGACGGTGCTGATGCGCCCCGCGGAGTCGTAGGTCAGCGAGGTCGTCCCGAACGCGCTGGTCCCGAAACCGGCGACCCGCCAGTTGTCGCCCTGGAGCGTGCCCAGCTTGGTCCAGGTGTAGGTGGGGCTCAGCGCGGCCGCGGGGATCGCGGCGCCGCTCTCGCCGGCGAAGGCGTCGTCGCCCTCATCCGTGGCCGTGCTCGCCGGGAGGGTCTCCACGATCGTGGTGCGCAGCTCTCCGGCCGACGCGTCCCACTTGGTCGTCTCCGTGATCTTCGAGCCGTCGGCCGCGTCGTACTTCTGGACGCCGCCGCCCGAGGGGAAGGAGACGCTGCTCGTCAGCGCGTAGCGGGACGAGGAGCCGGCTTCCAGCTCGGTGACGACGATGGCGCCGCTCTGGACCTCCAGCTTCCTGGTGATCGTGCCGCCGAGGATCTCGGCCTGCCAGCCCGGGCCGAAAACGCCCAGCTCGGGACGGGACGCGGGGGCGGTCTCCGGCTTGGCCAGGCCGCCGTCCACGACGCTCACGTCGTGCCGCCGGCCGATCGCGCCGACCGTCACGTCCACTTCGTGCAGCTCGTAGGTGTTGGATTGGGGGAAGTAGAGTCCGGGGCCGATCTCCTGGACGGGGACCGTCGGGGCTTCCACGACGGTGTCGGCGGCGGCGGGCGGCATGACGAGCAGGGGAAGCACTATCGCCGCGACCGCGGTGGCTAAGGTGAACCTGCGCAAGCTTGTCTCCTCACAGGCGCTACTCATTGGTAACGTGATCGTCGCGACCGCGCCTGGCAGGTGGATGGCAGCTCGATGGCACCGGTAGCCGGGATTTTCCACCCTGATCGACCCGCCCCGTTGACGCGCCCGGTTTGGCTGATCATTGTGTGATTGATCAGCAAAAAAGCGGCATTGTGCCGTGCGCGTCTGGCATCCCGCTGGCAACTCGATGGCACCAGAGAGGGGAGCAGTCCGTGAAGATCAAGCTGCTTGGCCCACTGGAGATCCGCGACGACCGTGACGTGCTCATTCCGATCACGTCAGCCAAACAACGCATCATCCTCGCGGCGCTGGCCTTCCGCCTCAGCGAGGTCGTCCCCGTCGAGCATCTCGTGGACTGTCTATGGGGCGCCGAGCCGCCCTTGACGGCGCGGGACACCGTACACAGTCATGTCATGCGCCTGCGCAAGCTCCTCGCGACGTCGGAGGTCCTGCTCACCCAGCCGGGCGGCTACCTGCTGAACGTGGACAGGTGCGACGTCGACACGGCACAGGTCCAGCGCCTGCGCGCGCGAGCCGCCAAGGCCGCCGCGGCCTTGAACCAGCAGGGGCAGGCCGCGCTGCTCCGGGACGCGCTGGCCCTGTGGCGCGGCGAACCCTTGACCGGCATCGACTCCGACGTGCTGCGGGCGCACTACGTCCGCGTATGGGAGGACGCCTGGTGCCAGATGATGGAGGAGTGCGTCGACGCCGAGCTCGCGCTGGGCCGGCACGCCACGCTCGTCGGCGAGCTGCGTTTCCTGGTGGCCAGCCACCCGCTGCGTGAACGGTTCCACGGCCAGCTCATGCTGGCGCTGAACACCTCCGGCCGGCGGGCCGAGGCCCTGCGGGTCTACCAGGAGCTCCGCCGCGTGCTGATCGAGGAGCTGGGCATCGAGCCGGGCGAATACCTGCGCGACGCGCACCGTCAGGTGCTGAACGCCTCGCCCGAGCCCGCGTCGATGTCCCCCGCCCTGCTGCCGCTGGACGTCTACGGATTCGTCGGCCGCGACCCCGAGCTGGAGCGGCTCGACGCGATCCTGGCCGCCGCCGGCGAGCAGCCCACCGCGGTCGTCGTCACCGTGCTGTCGGGGGCGGCGGGAGTGGGCAAGACGGCGTTGGCGGTGCACTGGTCACACCATGTCAGTAAACGTTTCCCGGATGGCCAGCTCTACGTCAACCTCCGGGGCTTCGACCCGACCGGATCGCCGATGAGCCCCGCCGAGGCGGTGCGCAGCCTCCTGGAGGCGCTGGGCGTGCCGGCCGAACGGGTCCCGGCCGGCCTGGCCGCCCAGACCGGCCTCTACCGGAGCGTGCTGGCCGGCCGCCGGGTCCTGATCGTGCTCGACAACGCCCGCGACTCCGAGCAGGTACGCCCGCTCCTGCCGGGTTCGCCGGGCTGCCTGGTCCTGGTGACCAGCCGCAGCCAGCTGTCCGGGCTCATGGCGATGGAGGGCGCCCACCCGCTGTTCCTCAAGCTGCTGCCCGTCTCCGACGCCCGCAAGCTGATGGCCAAGCGCCTGGGCGCGAACCGGGTGGTCGACGAGGCCGACGCGGCGGAGGAGATCATCAGGCGGTGCGCGCGGCTGCCCCTGGCCATCGCGATCGTGGCCTCACGGGCGGCCAGCAACCCCGACGTCTCGCTGTCCGCTCTGGTGGCCGAGCTGGACGACGCCTACCTGGACGTCTTCGACGGCGGTGAGCCGATGACGCAGATCCGTACCGTGTTCTCGTGGTCCTACCACGCGCTCACCGCCGACACCGCGCGGTTGTTCCGGCTGCTCGGCTCGCACCCCGGCCCGGAGATCACCGCGCAGGCCGCCGCCAGCCTCGTGGGCCTGCCGCTGGCCAGGACGCGTCCCCTGCTGGCCGAGCTGACGCGTACGCATCTGATCACCCAGCACGCGCACGGCCGCTACGCCTTCCACGACCTGCTGCGCGCCTACGCCGCCGAGCTCGCCAGCGCCCACGAGGTCGAGTCGGAACGGCAGGCCGCACTCCACCGGCTGCTCGACCACTACGTGCACACCGCGGACCGCGCGGCCCGGCTGCTCAACGTCCATCAGAGCCCGCTGCTCCTGGCGCCGCCCCAGCCCGGGGTCGTCCTGTCGGCGACGACCGACCACGCGCAGGCGCTGGACTGGTTCAGGTCCGAGCATCCGGTCCTGACGGCGGCCGTCTCCCTCGCCGCGCACTCAGGGTTCGACACGCATTTATGGCAGCTCGCCTGGCTGCTGAACGACTTCCTGGATCGGCAGGGCCGATGGCGCGAGCAGGCCACATTGCAGGAGCTGGGGCTGGAGGCGGCCCGCCGTACCGGCGACAGGATCGGGCAGGCGCACGCCTACCGGAACCTCGGGTGGGCGCTCACGAAGCTGAGCCGCTACGACGACGCGCTCGGGCACTTCCAGTCGGCGCTCCGGCACTACGGCGACCTCGGCGACCTCACCGGCGCCGCGCACACGCACGGCAACATGTCGGGCGTGCTCGAACGGCAGGAACGCTACCGGGAGGCGCTCAGCCACGCCAAGCAGGCGCTCGACCTCTACCAGCGGACCGGCCACCAGGCCGGGCAGGCGCGGGCGCTCAACGCGGTCGGCTGGCACTACACGCTGCTCGGCGAGCATCCCAAGGCGCTCGCCTACTGCTGGCAGGCGCTCGACCTGCAGTATCTGACGGGTGACCTGCACGGCCAGGCGGCGACCTGGGACAGCCTGGGCCACATCCACCATCACCTCCAGCAGCACGAGCAGGCCATCGACTGCTACCGGCAGAGCCTGGAGCTGTTCAGGAACGCGGGCGATCTGTGCAGCGTGGCGGGGACGCTCACCCGGCTGGGCGACAGCCACCAGAAGCTGGGCGAGGACGAGACGGCCCGGCTGATCTGGGGCGACGCGCTGCACATCTTCGAAGAGCTCGACCACGCCGATGCCGAGCGGGTCAGGGCGAGGCTCAATGGGCTGCCGGACTGGAGCGCCATGGCCCCCGAGCACATCACCCGATCGGCCGGCCTGCCTCTGTGAGCCGGCCGGGCTCGTGCGCGGGACGGGTTTTGTGAGCCGGCCGGGTGCGTGCGCCGTCGCCGGTGACGTCAGGAGGCCTGGACCGGGGACGCGGACCGGGCCCGGTGCGGTGGCAGCGGGAACAGGTGGTGCAGCCGGCGCAGGGCCTCCCGATCGCCGGTGACGGAGGCGGCGCCGCTGCCGATCGCGTCGGCAAGGGTCCAGGTGCCGGCGGTGATGTCGCGGAAGGCCTCCGCGCTGATCGTGACGACCGCGTCAGGGCGCTGGGCCGGGCCGTGCGCGGCCTCGATCGTGCCGTCCTCGACGCGCGCGTGGAAGACCTCCTCCGCCACGCGGAACTCGTACAGGGCCCGCAGACCGGCCGCGGCCTCGGCGTCGAAGCAGGCCTTCAGCCCGAGCACGGCCCAGCCGGGGTGGAAGGCCTCCTGCTCGCGAGGGTCGTCCATCGCCCAGGTCATCCCCCACCGGGCCAGGGCCAGCACCACCGGCTCGAGCTCCGCGCCGGCCGCGGTGAGGGCGTAGGCGGGGGTACGGGCCGGCGGCGGGAGGGTGACCTTGTGGGCCAGCCCTTCGCGTTCGAGGTGTTTCAGCCGGGCGGCCAGCAGGCCGGTGCCCAGGCCGCGCAGGCTGTGCTGCAGGTCGCCGAAGCGCTTGGGGCCGGTCAGCAGCTCACGGATCAGCAGCAGCGTCCACCGCTCGCCCACGAGGTCGAGGGTGCGCGCGGTGGCGCAATATTGGTTGTAGCTCCGCTGTTCCACTTCATCATTCTAATCCTTGAGCTACTTGTTATTGAACTGAGACAGCGTCCAGCAGCAGGCGGGCCAGCGCCTGCGGGTGGGTGAGCATCACGTCGTGCGGGCCGTCCAGGGCGATGACCCGGTAGCCGAGCTCCGTGGCGAACGTGTCGAAGGGATAGGTCCGCGGCCGGCAGCAGACGGCCGTGCCGGGGATCCGGTCGACGGCGCCGCTCAGCCGGGTCGCCTCCGTGAAGGTGCGCAGCGGCTGCGGCCGCAGCCGCGAGGCCAGCAGGCGCGCGTCGTCAGGGTCGGTGATGCCGAAGCTCGCCGGGGGAGGGGCGGGGACGTGATCGCCGTCCGCGAACGCGCGGATCGCGTCGACGAAGGCGCCGGGCGCCAGGTCGAACAGGCTGACGCCGTCGCCGCCGGCCCAGCCGTCCACCAGGACGACGTGCTTGACCAGCTCGGGCCGCAGGTCGGCGGCCTGGCGGACGACCAGGCCGGCGTAGCTGTGCCCGACCAGCACCACGTCCTCGCCGGCCGCCGGGCCGGCGTCCAGCGCGGCGAGGATCTCCTGGACGTGGGCGTCCAGGCCGGCGTCGCCTTCCAGGGTGAGGGCGGGGGTGAGGGTGCGCGCCCCGTCCTGGTGCAGGTACGGGATCACGCGCTCCCAGGCCCAGGGGCCGTGCCAGGCGCCGTGCACGAGGACGTACGTGGTCATGCTGTTACCTCCGCGCCGAGCAGCGGCGGGACGGCGCCTGCGAGCTCTTCCGCGCCGGTCCCGGCGAGCTCTTCCGTGCCGAGCAGGGGCAGGACGGCGCCGCCGAGCTCTTCCAGGGCGGCGTCGTGGTCGTCGGCGGCCAGGCGGATCACCACGTGCCGGGCACCGGCCTCGGCGTAGGAGGCGAGCCAGCCCGCGGCGTCGCGCGCCGTGCCGGCGAACATGGCCTGGATGCTCTCGACCGCCTCCAGCGGGGCGTTGTAGTAACGCTCGACGCTCACCCGCAGGCGGTCGCGCGCCCGTTCGGGATCCTCGTCCAGGCACAGCGTCGCGTACAGACCGGGAGTGACCTCCCGGGCCGCGCCCTCCTGGATGAACGCCCGCTCGCGTGCGTAGGTCTCCGTCTGCGGCGGGTAGGGCAGCCAGCCGTCGGCCAGGCGTGCCACCCGCGGCAACGCCGCGCCGCCGCCCGCCAGCCAGATCGGCGGGCCTCCCGGACGAACCGGCCCGGGCGCCAGGGTGACGCCGTGGAAATCGAAGTGCCGGCCGGTGAACGAGACCTCCTGGCCGCTCCACAGCCGCCGCATCACCTCGATCGACTCCTCCAGCCGCCCGAGGCGGCGCGCGAAGTCGACCCCGATCGCGGTGAACTGGGCCTCGGTGCCGGCGTTGGGAAATCCGCCGCCCATGCCGGCGATGAGCCGCCCGTCGGAGAGCCGGTCCAGGGTGGCGAGCTGGTGGGCCAGCAGGATCGGATGACGGAGCGCGGGCAGCAGCACGGCGGTGCCGAGGGTGACGCGGCGGGTGGCGGCGGCCACGGCCGACAACAGGAGCAAGGGGTCGGCGCGGGGCCTGGTGAGAGGGCTGTCGCCGGCCCACACGGAGTCGAAGCCCAGCGCTTCCGCGCGCCGCGCCTGCTCGACCAGCCGCGCCAGGTCGTGATCGCCGCTGACGACCTGATCGCGCGTCGGCAACAGGTAGCCGATCTTCAAGGGGGGCATGATCTTCCTCTGGTCATCGTTCGCTTCCTGTTTTTGAAGTCTAGTCTTCCTTTTTTGAAAGTAGCAACGGGAAAGCAGGCGGAGGCCCGTACGGTCGGCCTTATGAGCATCGAAGATCGGCAGGCGCCCGCCTCGGGGAGCCGCCGCCGTGCCGGACGGATGTCCTGGACGCGTGGGCGGGTCGTGGCGTCGGCCGCGCTGCTGGTGGCCGGGCTGCTGGCGGTCCCGTCCGTGGTGCCCAACACCGTGGGCCATCTCGGCAGCCTGCTGGAGACGTTCCTGCCCTGGGGCGGCCTGGCCGTTCCCGCGCTGCTGGTCGTGGCGCTGCTGCGCCGCTCGGCCACCGCGCTGGTGTCCCTGGCGCTGCCCGCGGCGGTCTGGATCGTGCTCTTCGGCGGACGCGTGCTGCCCGCCGACCGGGCGCCGGCGGCCCACGATCTGACCGTGCTCCAGCACAACGTCAGCGACGAGAACCCCGATCCGGGAGGCACCGCGCGCGCCCTGGCCGAGGCCGGAGCGGACCTCGTCGCCCTGGAGGAGCTGACGCCTGCCGCCCTGCCCGGCTACGCGGCCGCTCTCGCGCCCGGCCACCCGCACCACGTGGTCGTGGGCAGCGTCGGGCTGTGGTCCAGGCATCCCCTCGCGGACTCCCGGCCGGTGGACATCAGGCCGGCGGGCGTCGGAGGAGACTGGAACCGGGGGATGCGCTCCACCGTGCGGACGCCGTCCGGCGACGTGGCGGTGTACGTGGCGCACCTGCCCTCGGTTCGCATCCGGCTGCCGGACGGGTTCGGCACCGGGTGGCGGGACGAGAGCGCCGTCGCGCTGGGCGCGGCACTCGGGGCGGAGAAGCTGGCCAGGATCGTGCTGCTGGGCGACTTCAACGCCACTCTGGACGACCGCGGCCTCGCTCCGGTCACCTCCCGGCTGACGCCCGCGGAGGAGGGGTTCGGCTTCAGCTGGCCCGCCGCGTTCCCCGTCGCCCGGATCGACCATGTCATGACCCGCGCGGCGGTTCCCGTCACCACCTGGACCCTGCCCGCCACCGGCAGCGACCACCTGCCGGTCGCGGCCCGCGTCACGTGGTGACGGCCGGATCGGGCCCGGGGGGATTCACGTCGGGCACGTCCGCTCCGGCGCGCAGGATCCGCCAGCACACGTACGCGCACAGCCCCGTCGCCGGCGTGCTCAGCAGCGTTGAGGCGATTCCGAGCGCGGTCACCTGACCCGTCAGGTACAACGGCGTCATCACCATCGCGGCGAAGGCGAACTTCGCCAGGAACACCGCCGTGCAGGCCTGGTAGCGCCGCGACCGCGCCCGATCGTGGCGCCAGGAGGACCGTTCGCCACGCGCCCCTCCGACCAGCACCCCGACGATCGGCCACCGCACCAGCAAGGACACCAGGAACACCGCCCCCGCCCCCACCGACACCAGCACGCTCACCAGGTAGAAGTCCACCGCTTGCCCCGTGCTCCCGGCGAGCGACGCGGACACTCCCACGATCACGAGCCCGAACGCCGCCTGCCAGTACGTGCGGTCGGTGCACACCCGGAAGATCGCGAAAACCAGCACGGCGCCGACCGCCACCGACGCGGAGAGCGGTACCTGGCCGGTCAGCAGATGGGCGGCCAGGAACACCGTCTTCGACGCCACGCCCTCGGCGACGGTGCGCCAGCCGCCCAGGGCGGTGAACAGGGTCAGCGACTTCTGGGTCAGCACGGTCAAGGGCATGCGGCCGGCTCCACCGCGCCGGGACGGGGTGGGCGCGGCAGGGGGCGGCCTTGGGCGTCGAGGGTGGGCAGGCTGTCGCGGCGCATCCCCTCCTCGGCGGCGCCGATCGCGGTGCGCAGATCCTGCTCCCCGCGGGCGTGCGCGACCAGGGCGTCACGGAGGCGGTGCGCGTCCTGCATCGCCAGGTTGCCGCCGAACCCCGGGGCCGCGTGGATGGCGTCGCCGATGACCGTCACCGGACCGGCCGGCCACGACGGGACCGGCGGGATCATTGCGATCCGCAGCGCGACCGTCATGTCCGGCCACGCCGCATCGACGACCAGCCGCAACGCCGGGTGCAGAGCCGCGGCCAGCCCCTGGGCGAGCCGCCAGACCCCGGCCGGAGATCCGGCGGGTCCGAGCCGGTCCTGGGTGACGGGCAGGCACCACATCACGTAGTCCTCCACGCCGGCGACGGCGCGGGAGGAAAGGGCGGGCAGCCACCGGTCCCGGGCGGTGACCGGCGACGCGCTGAACCTGTGAACGCCCAGCGCCATCATCGTGCCGCGCACCTGCACGCTGGCAGCCCTGTCGCCGATCAGGGCGGGCAGCCCCGTTCCAGCCACGGCTCGCAGCGGGGTCGCGCCCATCAGCATGCGCCGTCCTGTGTCGAGCACTTCCACGTGCGGCAGGTACTGGCGGCGGACCGCCGAGCCGACCCCGTCCGCGCCGACCAGCACATCCGCGGTGTCCGTGCGGCCGTCGGCCAGCCGAACCCGGACGGTGCCGCCGGCGCGCCGCTCGAACCGCGTGAACGCCGTCCCGAACCGCACCCTGTCCTCCAGCCCGGTCAGCAGCACCGCCCGCAGCAGGCGCCGGCTGGCCTGCCGGCCCGCCCGGCCGCCGGCCGATGGCGTGGGCGCGACCACGAGCTCGCCGTCCCTCTCCGACACCCGCAAGGTGTGATCACGCGGCCCGCCCATGGTCGCCTCCGCCATCGCGAGGTGTCCCCGGGGCAGGCACGCGCGCAGCGCCCGCGTCCCCCGGTGGTCGATGTGCAGGCTCACGCCCTGGGGGCGGCCGTGTTCGCCGTCCCTTTCGTAGACCACGACGTCGATGCCCGCCAGGCGTAACCCTTGGGCCAGCGTCAACCCGCCGAGTCCCGCGCCGACCACGATCACTCGCATCCGCTGCCACCTTTCTTCACCGGTTGATGAGGTTTCAATCTAGCCCGATGTGGACGCAAAACTCAATCGACTGATGAAGAAAGCATTCGATAGGGTGTTCCGGTCATGGCAGAACCCCACTCCTCAGGCCGTCCCGGGCGCTGGCGGTCAGGCGAGGAGAGCAAGCAGCGGATCCTGCGAGCGGCCCGCGCGCTGTTTCGCGAGCACGGTTACGCCGGCACCACGGTGCGCGCGGTCGCCGTCGAGGCAGGGGTCGACCCGGCGATGGTCTTCTACTTCTTCGGCACCAAGCAGGGCCTGTTCGGGGCGGCCATCGAGATGCCCGAGCACGTCCCGCCCGCCATCGAATCGATCTTCACCGGCAGCCTGGACGACATGGGCGTGCGGCTGGTCCGTACGTTGGTGGAAAACCTGGACAAGTCAAACCGCACCCCGCTCGTGATGCTCACCCGCTCGGCCCCCACCCACGACGAGTCCGGAGTCCTGCTCCGCCAATACCTCGACCGGGAGATCACCGCCCGGCTGGTGACGATGCTCGGCACACCCGACGCCGCGGTGCGGGTCGCGACGCTCAACGTGCAGATCCTGGGCCTCGCGGTGGCGCGCTACATCGTACGCATCGAGCCGGTCGCGTCCGCCTCCGTCGACGACCTGGTCACGTGGTTCGGCCCGATCGTGCAACATTGCCTGACCGGGCCGGCCTCATCGCCGTGACGGCGCCTGGCCGACATCCAGTCGCCTTCGCCGGCTCAGCGGGTGTCGTTGCAATTCGTAGTACGAACTAATATGGTTCGTACTACGAATTCAGCCCGCCACCGGTTTCAGAGGCGGGCCCTCGAAGGAAAGGCGGCACCATGTCCGTCCAGGAAGTCGTCTTCGGCTTCGGCGCGCACAGCGGCATCGGCGAGGTGACGGACCTGCTGCGCATGGCTCAGCAGGCCGACCGCGACGGGCTCGACCACTTCTCGCTCTCGGACCATCCCTACATCGGCGGGCGCCTGGACGCCTACGCCGCCATCGGCTTCATCCTCGGACGTACCGAGCGCATCGCCGGCCTGGCCAACGTCACCAACGTGCCGACCAGGCCCGCTCCGATGCTGGCACGGGCGGTCACGTCGCTGTCGGCGCTGTCGGGCGGCCGCATCGTGCTCGGCATGGGCGCGGGCGGGCTGTGGGACCGGATCTCCGCCATGGGGGTGCCGCGGCTGTCGCCGGGCGACGCCGTGGCCGCCTTCGAGGAGGCGATCGTCCTGGTCAAGCTGCTGTCGGGGGGCGGCCCGCCGGTCACCTTCAAGGGCCGCCACTACCAGGTGGACCAGATCGAGCCGGCTCCCGTGGCCGCGCCTCCCGTGTGGACCGGATCGGTCGGCCGCAAGTCCCTGGCCGCCACCGGCCGGGTGGCCGACGGCTGGATCCCCGGCCACGCGGCGGATTGGCTCAGCGAGCGATACCGCACGTCCCGGCCGGTCATCGACGAAGCGGCGGCGGCCATAGGCCGCGATCCGGGAGAGATCCGCACCGTCTTCAACTTCCCCGGCCGCATCACCGACCGGGCGCTGCCCGCCACGCGTGATCGCGACGGCTGCTGGATCGGCGGCTCCACCGGCCAGTGGGTCGAGGAGCTGACCGGCGCCGTGCTGGAGCACGGCGCGTCCGGCTTCACGCTCTTCTCGGCCGGTCACGACGCGCCGGACCTCGTCTTCCTCGGCCGCTGGGCCGCCGAGATCGTCCCGGCCGTGCGCGAGGCGATCGCGAAGGAGAGCGGCTGAGCCGGACACCTGGGCCTGCGCAGATGGATCATGTATGGTGACCCCGGCATACCCTTCAACGGCCTGGAGCGTGCCCGTGCCGCACATGTCCCGTCGCCAGGTTCTCTCCCTGCTCCCCGCCGCCGGCCTGCTGGCCGTCGCCGCACCCGCGCGGGCCGCGGCCGGGGTCGACCACGCGCGGCTGCTGGCCAACACCGTGTCGATCTTCGCGGGCACCCCCGAGGTCAACGCCCGGCCCGAGGTCGCGGGGAAGCTCGCGGCGATCGTCAAGACCGCCAGGCAACGGCTCACGGCCATGGACCAGGCGGGCGCCGGCGAGCTGTTCTCCGGCCTCGCGCTGGGCACCGACGACGTCAACCTGCGGCTGGCCTACCAATACCTGTACGAGATCGCGCTCGCGGCCCGCACGCCGGGCGGCGAGCTCGACGGTGACGCCGCCGCACAGGGGCGGGTCGCCGACGGCCTGCAGTGGCTGCACGAGCGTTACTTCGGCGACCAGACGGCGGGCTACTACGGCAACTGGCACAACTGGGAGATCGGCATCCCCACCCACGTGTCCAGGACGCTGGCCCTGCTGCCCGGCCAGTTACGGCAGGAACGGCCCGGCCTGACGCCGGCGTACATCGCCTCCATGGACGCCTATCTGCGCAGCGGCAAGAACGGCGACGTCGATCTCGACTCGCGCTTCCACACCGGGGCGAACCTGGCCGACATCACCGCGAACCGGATCCTCCAGGGCGCGCTCACCGCCGACGACGCCCGCGTCGGCAAGGCCATCTCCGACCAGGCCACCGTCTTCGCCACGATCGACCCCTACCACCTCCAGCACGGGAACACCGACGGCTACTACCCCGACGGCTCCTTCATCCAGCACCACTCGGTCGCCTACACCGGCTCCTACGGGCGGGCCCTGCTGACCCGCGTCGTCCAGACCCTCAAGACGCTGGAAGGCGCGACGAGCGACGCCGTGTCCGAAGGGCTGCCCGGCGTCGTGTACCGCTGGATCGCCGACGGCTTCGCCCCGCTGATCTTCGAGGGGTGGATGATGGAGATCGTCAAGGGGCGGGCGGTCTCGCGCACCAACACCGGCTACGCCGACGTCGGGGTGATCGTGGAGGCCATCGCCGACCTGGCCGACCACGTCGAGGCGGCCGGCGCGCTCGCTCTGAAGAAGTATGTCAAGTTCCTGCCGGCCGCCGACACGGCGGCCTTCGTCTCCCCGGTCAGCATCGCCCGCTACGCCGCCATCCGCGCCGACGCCGCCATCCCGGCCGCCGACCTGAACGCGCCCGAGCGGTCCGTGGCGTTCAACGCCATGGACAGGACCGTGCACCGGCGCCCCGGTTACGCCTTCGCCCTGGCCCGCAGCTCCGACCGGATCAGCAAATACGAGTACATGAGCGGCGAGAACCTCATGCCGTGGTTCCAGGGCGACGGGGCTTACTACCTCTATCTCGCGGGCGAGGACCAGCGGGAGGTCTTCGGCGTCGACTACTACACGGCCGTCTCGCCGTACCGGCTGGCCGGGATCACCGCGCCGGTGGAGGAGCGGCGGACGGTGCCCGAGCTGTACGGCCGGTTGTGGTACGAGAACCCCGGCCACCCACTGAACTTCACCTCCTCCTCGGAGTCCCAGAACACCTACGTGTACTTCCCCCGCGCCGGGAACGCCTTCTCCGGCGGCGCGACGCTCGGCGCGTACGGCGCGGCCGGCATGATCCAGTCCGACGACGCCGCCTACACCGCCAAGCAGGCGGGCACCCTGCCCGACGACTTCGTCGCCTACCGCAACGCCCGCGCGACCAAGTCCTGGTTCATGCTCGACGACGAGATCGTGGTGCTCGCGGCCGGCGTCTCGGGCCAGGGCGGGCGCACCGCCGTGACCACCGTGGACAGCCGCATCGCCGCCCCCGGCGACGCGGTCGCGCTCACCGGCGAGCGCTGGACCGGCGGCGCCTGGCAGGCGGGCGACACCACGCCGCCGCGCTGGCTGCGCTACGCCAACGGCACCCGCCGCACCTCGGTCGGCTACGCCTTCCTCACCAGGCAGACCGTCACGGCCGGGCTGGAGACGGTGACCCGCAACCGCAGGGTCGTGCGCACGACCAACCCCGACACCAACGTGACCAAGAACGTGTTCACCGCCGCGGTGGCGCACGCCGCCGGCGACGCTCCGGCCCTCGCCTACGCCCTGCTCCCGAACGCGACCGAGGCCCGCCTGCGCGACTACGCCCGCGGCCCGCTGACCGTCCTGGCCAACGACCGGCGGGTGCAGGCGATCAAGCACAGGACCCTCGGCATCGTCGCCGCGAACGTCTTCGCCGACGGCCCCCGCCTCGTCGAGCGCCTGCTCATCGACGGGCCCGCCTCGGTGATCGTCCGGTCAGGCGACCGCACGACCGTCGCGCTGTCCGACCCCACGATGAAGCGCGACCGCGTCACCGTCGTCCTGCACGGCAGGTCGCTCAAGCTCGACAAGGGCGACGAGGGCGTGACGGTACGCCGCGTGCCCGGCGGAACCATGATCCAGGCGACGACCCGGCACGCCCACGGCCGCACCTTCACCGTCACCCTGCGCTGACGGCGTCACGACCAGGCACCCTGCGCTGACGGCGTCATGACCAGGCTTCTCCGGCCTGACGGAGGAGGAGGCCGGGCTGGCCCGGCGGTGCCGCCAGCAGCGGGTCGTGCCGCAGGATCGCCAGGAACCGGGCCTCAAGGGCGGGGCTGGGCGACGTGCCGAGCCTGGTGCGCAGTTCGGTCCTGGCCCGGTCGTACGCCTGGATGGCCGCCGCGGGCCTGCCCGCGCGGTAGAGGGCGGTCATGAGCTGGTGGTAGAACCGCTCTTCCAGCGGATACGTGCTGCTCAGCTCGTAGAGCTCGGACAGGACGAGCTCGTGCCAGCCGACTTCGAGGGTCAGGTCGATCGTGGCGAGGAGCAGGCTCAGCCGCTCGGCCTCCAGGCGGGTCCTGCACTGCAACGACAGCGGACCCCCGTCGTGCCCGGCCAGGGCGCGTCCGCGCCAGAGGCCGAGGCCGGCGCGGCCGGTGCGGATGGCGGCGAACTTGTCGACGTGGCGCTCGCACTCGAATGCCGCATAGAGCCTGCGGAACCGCTGGACGTCCACATCGGCTTCGCCGAGATGCAGCGTATAACCGGGATATCGGGATTCGATGTACGGACCCGCGCCGTCGTCCCAGCGCTGCAGGTCCCTGCGTAATCGCATAATGTGCGCGTGCAGGCCGTTCCTGCCCCTGTCGCGGTCCGTGTCGCCCCACATCTCCTCGGTCAGGTCGTCCGCGGCGACGTGCTGTCCGGGTCTCAGCAGCAAGCAGGCGAGAAGAGTCGTACGCAAGGCCCGCCGCAGGACGTGGTCCTGGCCGTGAGAGGTCACGACGAAGGGGCCGAGAAGCCGTATCTCCATGGCCCCCAGACTAAGTGATGAAAGATCTTGGAAACGTGTGAAAAATCCAGAACAATCCCATGCGCCCGGCGTGAGGTTTGTTAATCAGGGCAGATGTGTGTCGTTTAACCTGTTATCTGCGCGATAATTGCCTGTTGTATGCATATTGTCGCTTTCCATGTCGTGCCACCGTGTGCGGACCGGCCGGTGTGGGCGGCGGCGACGATCAGTACGGGACGGCCGGCCGGGCAACGTCAACTTGACGTGGCGCGCCATGAGTCTCTATAAGCGGATACGAGGCGAACGCCTTGTCCATGGGAGGTGCCTCGCACGAATGATGGGTGTGACTCGGGACGAGGTGTTGCGCGCCGCGGTGGCCAGGCGCAGGCCCGCTCATGCGGTGCCGGCGTGCGCCGCGCCGTACGCCGCCCGGGTGGCGGCCCTGGAGGTGCTGCTGCCGGAGCTGTCCGGCGAGGCGGGCACGGTGACCGTGGTGCACGGATGGCAGCCGTACCAGGTGGTGGGCCATCTCATGGCCTCCGACCGGCTGCTCGCGGCGGCGCTGGGCGCGCCGCTCCCCGGGCCGGGGCCGTCGAGCGACGACCCGGAGGTCTACACGGACGCGGTGCTCGCGGCGGCGGCGGGGGATCCGGACGGGGTGCTCGCCGAATGGCGGGCCCAGACCGCCGCGTTCTGCGCGTTCCTCACCGCCGCGGATCCTGGGCTGGCCGAGACCAGGCTCACCGCGGGCGGGCTGCGCCTGCGCGTTCGCGACCATCTCACGAACCGGGCTTTCGAGACCTGGGTCCACACGACCGACATCGCGCGGGCCATCGGGATCACCATGCCGGATCCGGTGGCTCATCATGTGCACGCGATGACGGACATGGGCTGCCGTTCGCTGCCGTTCGCGCATCGGGTGGGCGGCGGGACGGGCACGGGCACCGTCGCGCTGCGCCTCAGCGGGCCGGGCGGCGGGACGTGGCTGGTCCGGCTCGGGGACGACCCGGAAAAGCAGCACTCGACGATCGCCATGGACGCCGTCGAGTTCTGCTTCCTGTTCGCCGACCGCCGCGACCCGCGGACCGTCGAGGCACGGGCGGACGGCCCGCTCGCCAGGGAGCTGCTGGAGACGGCCCCCTGCCTGGTACGGCTGAGCCGGTAAGAACCAGGCTGAGCTGGTAGGAACCAGGCTAAGCCGGTAGGAACCAGGCGCCGAGCCGCCGCTCCGGCAGCCCGAGCCCGTCCAGCAGCGCCTCCGCGTGCACGGCCAGATCGTCCACCGCCTTCTCGACCAGGTCCGCCACGGAAAGCGCGGCGGCCTGGCTCAGCACCCCGCGTTCGAGCAGCCAGGCCCGGTCACGGGCGAGGTCGCGCAGGCCGTGGAGGCGTTCGGCCGCGGCCAGCGCCGTGGCCATCGCCTCGTCCTGCCGCCCGGCCACCAGCGCACGGAACGCCTCGGCGACCATGCGGCGCTGGTGCACCCGGGCCAGCTCCACGGCCTTGGACAGGTGCGGGTTCCACGCGTCGAACGGCGACAGGCCGGCCTCGCTCGCCTGCCGTACCGAGGCGGCCAGCTCGGTGTGCAGCGTGGCCTCCTGCACGCGCAGCAGCCCGAGACGAACCTCGGGATCGGCGAGGTCGCCCATGAAGGGACCCGTGAAAGAGTCTGTGAAACTGTCTGGGACCTCGCACGGCTGGAGGGTCTCGGCCATGGAACGCCCGGCGTCCATGAGGATCAGCAGGTTGTCGCCGCCCGCCGAGTTGTAGCTCTGCGCCAGGCCCTCGTAGGCGATGATCCGGTTGATCGAGAGCACGCCCTGGGCGCCGCTGCGGCGGCGGCACTCGGCGGTGATCTCGGCGCACAGCTCCGTCGCGGCGGCCTTGGCCAGCGCGTGCGTGCGATGCGCGGCCACCCACGGGGAGAAGGTGATCGCCGTCTCGTCGGGCGGAACCTCCCACGGCTTGTCGAGGAACGCCTCGATGGCCTTGTCGACCAGGGCCGTCACGGCGTAGGCGGAGGAAAGCGCGCCGTACAGCGCGTGCTGCTGGGTGCGGTAGTCCAGGACCGGGCGGTTGGGGGACAGGCGGCCCATCGTGCTCCGGGTGGCCGCGTACCGCAGGGCGATCGCGGCGGCGGCCCGGGAGGCGCTCGCCAGCCCGACCGCCCCGGCCAGCGAGGCCCACGCCGACAGCGCGAGCGAGCGGACGAGCCGGCGGTCCTTGCTGCCGAGCGGGTCCTCGAACAGCCCGGCGGGCGTGATGGAGGCGGTGTCCCTGAGCCAGTGGTCGTAGGGCACCCGGACGTCGTCGAAGGAGGTGACCGAGTAGTCGAGCGCGACGGGCACGGTGCCCCGCAGCGGCTCGACCAGCACGCCGGGGCGCAGTCCCGCGGCGTCGCGGAGCGGCACCACGAACGCGAACGTGCCGCACGGCTCGCCGTCCACGATCAGCTCGGCGTACACCGTGCCGATCTTGGCGACGCCGGGGAGCGCGATGCTGGCCATCAGCTTGCGCGCCCCTGGAGTGGGGGTGCGCAGGCGGAACGTGCGGGTCTCCGGCTCGTAGACCGCCTGCGTCCGCAGCGAGATGTGGTTGTTGCCGTGGCCGATCTCGGTGATCAGGATGGCGCCGACCGCGTCGAGCCGGTCCAGGGACGCGATCGCGGCGCCCAGTGTCTCCTCCGGGCGGCCGAGCTCCTTGATGCTGGTCAGCACCACGGCGTAGTGGATGGCGGCGGCGGCGAACAGCGACGGGTCCACGACGGCCGCCCAGTCCAGCACGGCGCTCATCGCCTGCGGATCGTCCAGGAGCGCCGTGCTCCCGCCGACGGTCTCGTTCACCACGGCGAGCTGGGCGTACGCCCGCCGGGCGAGCTCGTCGAGATCGCGGGGCGGCTCGGCGGCGAAGGCGGGGTGATCGAGCAGGGCGTCGAGGTTCACGAGAACTCCTTGGTCTTGAGCGCCTGGGTGTGTTCGATCTCGAAGATGTGGCGCGGGTCGAAGGCGTGCAGGTCGAAGGCGCACTCGGCGCAGCCACGGCCGGCCTGCTCGACCTCGGCGCGCCCGGTGAGCGGGATGCGTTCTGCGGTGGCCGGTCCGGCCGGCTCCAGCCAGGCGCGCAGCCGTACGGGGAAGGGGAAGACGAACCGGTGGAAGTCGAACCGGCAGGCGTGCATGACCGCGTAGCGCCGGGTGCCGTCGGCGGTCGGCGGGACGGTCTCGTCCACCAGCCAGGTCAGGAGCTGGATGGACGCTTCGATGAGGAGCATGCCGGGCACGTGGTGGCGTTCGGCCGTGTGGTCGCGGATGAGCTCGCTGTCGTTGGGGACGACGAGCTCGGCGGCGGCGATGCCGCCGGTCACCACGGGCTCCGAGATCAGCACGTTGTCCTGGGCGCGCTTGACCACCCGGTGCCGGAAGACGGTGCGCGGCGGCGGGTCGCCGAACTCCACCTCGTCCCCCGCCACGGCCCGCAGGCCCTCCCAGGCCGTGGCGTCGACGCCCAGACCCGCGCGCACCCGTAAGGCCCGGGGCGGGCCGGACGTGAGCCGGTCGTAGAGCTCGCCGACCGTCATCACATCGGGGAGCTGGGTCGCCGCCCCGAAGCACTCGCCGACCACCCAGACGTTCATCGGTGTCCTCCCCACTGGAGCTGGGCCGTGCCCCAGGTGACCCCGGCGCCGAACCCCATGATCAGCACGCGGTCGCCGTCGGAGAGCAGGCCCTGGTCGGCGGCGTCCGCCAGCGCGTACCCGATGCACGCCGCGCCCAGGTTGCCGACCCGGTCGCCGATGATGTGCAGCTGCTCGGCCCGCACCCCCGCCTCCTCGGCCACCCGCCGCAGCAGGACCGGGTTGGGCTGGTGGCAGATGAGCAGGTCGAACTCGTCCGCCGTCTTCAGCAGCTTGGGGAAGACGTCGGTGATGAAGGTCGCGACGGCGCGGCCGTCCATCTCGATCGTGTTGGGGCCGTCGGGCCGGCGGGTGCCCCCGCCCGGCTTGACGATGTGCTTGGCCTGCGTGCCGTCGGAGCCCCAGGTGAAGCCGGAGAAGCCGTACCCGGGCCGGACCTCGCCCAGCACACAGGCGGAGGCGCCGTCGCCGAACAGGACGCTGGTGCCGCGGTCGGCGGGGTTGACGATCCGCGAGTACACCTCGGCCCCGATGACCAGGGCGGCGCCGTCGCCGCCCCGGGTGGCCGCGAGCCAGTCGTGCGCGACGCGCATCGCGAAGAGCTGCCCGGTGCAGGCCGCGCCGAGGTCGAAGGCCACCGCCCGAGCGGCGCCGAGCTCCGCCTGCACGCGGCAGGCGGTGGACGGGCCGAAGTCGTCGGGCACCGACGTCGCCACGACGATCATCCCGAGCTGGTCGGCCGGCAGGCCGGCGGCGGCGAGCGCCCGTTCTGCGGCTCGCAGCCCCAGGTCCGACGTGGCCTCCGCGGCGTCGGCGACGTGCCTGGTCCGCACGCCTGTTCGCTGTTCGATCCAGTCCGGGCTGACGCCGCAGTCCGCCGCCACCTCTTCGTTGGTGCGCACGCGGCTCGGGGCGTAGGCACCCGTACCGACGATTCCGATGTTCATGGGGAGATGATCTGCGGGGCCGCTGACACGGCGGGGGGCAAGCTCGTGACGCCCGGCGGAAGCGAGGTGTCACACCCGGGCGTCCGGCCAGCTCGCCGCGGTGCCCGGCTGCGGTCTATGAGCCGAGTACGCCGGGGAGCTGGCCGCGCTGCTCGATGTTCAGCTTGCGGTAGATCCGGTGCAGATGACTGTGCACCGTACGGACCGACAGCTGCAGGCGTACGGCGATCTCGCGGTCGGACAGCCCGCGCGAGGCGAACCCGGCGACCTCGTACTCCCGCCGCGTGAGGATCGCGGGGGAGGAGCGGACGCCCGGCGTGCGGGCGCCTTCGCAGGCCGCGTACAGCTCTTCGAAGCGCGCCGACGAGGCCAGCGCGGACCCGAGCCGGCCCTCGGCCCGATGGATCAGGCCCGCGGCGGCCGCCGCCTCGGCCGCCCACAGCGTGCAGCCGGTGGCGGCGGCCGTCCGCGAGACGTCGTCCAGGGCGGACGCGTCCGCGCCGGCCAGGGCCGCGGCGTTCCCGGCCATGAGCGGCGGGAGAGCGCTCTGGCTCGACGCGGACAGCCGCTGAAGATCGCCGGCGACCTCGGCGGCGGCGCCCAGCCGCGCGGCCTCGTGCAGCACCCACGAGGCCATCAGCATCGAGCCGGTCTCTTCCAGCTCCGCGGCCTGACTGCGGGCGAGGGCCACCGCCGCCGTGAGGTCTCCTTCCGCGTACCGGGCCCAGACCGAACCGCTGCGGCGCGGTGCGGCGAAGCCCTCGGGCAGGGCCGAGCGCAGCCGCTTCGCCAGCTCGCCTGCTCGGTCCGCCGCGCCGAGCAGGGATTCGGCCTCGGCCAGCGCGTCCAGCCCCCACGTCTGGGGGTTCGCGGGAATGCCCTGGAGCGGCATCACGGCCAGCGCCTCCCGCAACCAGCGGCGGGCGGTGGCCGGGCGGCCGGAGAGCAGGAAGACCTGCCCGAGCTCGTGCGCCCAGTAGGCCCGCCACGTCGCGGCCCGTCCCGCCGCCTCGCCCTCCAGGGCGGAGCGCCCGAGTGCGATCGCCTCGGCGATCTGCCCGTCGAGTGCCAGAGCCTGCAAGAGGGCCATCCGGGTGAGCTCCGCGCGCGGCCCGTCGGCGGCGTCGAGCGCGGAGCGGGCGAGCTCGATCGCGTCCCGGGTGCGGCCCGCGCAGGCCAGCGCACGCACCTGGGAGCCCGCCAGCCAGGAGCGCACCTCGGGATCGGCCGGATGGCGCCGGAGGATCCGGTCTCCGGCCGCCACCGACTCGTGGACGTGCCCGATCGCGAACGCCTGCGCCGCCTGACCCGCTTCCAGCCGCAGCCGGACGCGCGGGTCGGCCGTCGTGCTCACGGCCGACGACATCGTCCGCCTGGCCTCGTCGATCTGGCCGCCGACCAGGAGGACGCGGGCCCGCGCCCAGAGCGCCTGGGCGCGGGCGGCGTCGTCCGGCGCGGCCGTCTCCAGCTCACGAGCCAGTTCGAGGGCCCGATCGGCCTTCCCGAGGTAAGGCAGCTCGGCGACGAGCGCCAGCCGGGACTCGAACGATCCGTCGGCGTCGACCGCCGCCTGCAGCAGGCGCGCGGCGAGCTGATGATGCAGCCCGTCGGACGCCTCCCTCGCGGCCTCGCGGAGCAGCCCGGCGTCGGCCGGGACACCCGCCTCCACCCGCCACACCGCGATCCTGACCCGGTCGGGCCGCCGGCGAGCTCCGGTGGCCTCGACGGCGCCGGCCAGCCGCCGCCGATGCTCGCGGGCCCGCAGCGGCGGCAGCGTGGCGCGCAACGCCTCGCCGTAGAGGGGGTGGACGAGCGCGACGAGCTGGCGCCGCCGGTCCGGGAGCGCGGTGAGCAGGCGCTCGGATTCGAGTGCCGCGATCACCTCGGCGTCGAGCAGCCGTTCCAGGATCGCCGCGCCGACCGGCTCGGCCAGGGCCACGAGCTCGGCCGCGGCCCGTACGCCGGGCGCGAGCCGGTCGAGCCGCGCGGCGATCGCCGCCGGCAGGTTCGCGGCTTCGAAGATCGGCTGAAGGAGCCGCCAGACCCCGTCCGTCTCCGTGAAGGTCGCGGCCTCGACGAGCTCGCGGAGCAGGAGCGGATTGCCGCTGCTCAGCCGCAGGAGGAGGGCGGGCAGCGCCGACTCCACCTGGCCGCCGAGCGCGGCCGCGAGCAACTCGGCGATCTCGGCCTCGGCCAGCCCCGCCAGCGCTATGCGGTCGAGGTCACGCCACCACCCGTCGGCTTCTCGTACGGCCAGCACCACGGGGACCGAGGCGCCGCCGAGAAGGTGCCGCGCCAGAGCGACGGACGCCGGGTCGAGCAGGTGGGCGTCGTCGATCACCAGCGCGCCCGAGCCCGCGATGCGGGTGGCCGCCGCCGTGAGCATGCGGGTGAGCTCGCCGCCGGCCGCCTGGGGAGGCAGCAGGTGGACGAACGGCAGCAGCGGGATCCCGCCCGGCGTGGCGAAGACCCAGCTCACCGGGACGCCGGCGGCCTCCGCTCTCATCCTGGCCTCGGCGAGCAGCCGGCTCTTGCCGATCCCGGCCGGTCCGGTGACCACCGCGCCGGGGCCGGCCCGCCCGGTCATCACCGCCACGATGCGATCGAGCTCGCACTCGCGCCCCACCAGCGGCCAGGAGCTCATAGCGGGAGGGTACTGCGCATGACGTTCCCCGAAAATACGGTAATCCGCTACTGATGTGGCGGGCCGCCGCTGCGCCGCATCGTGGCCTCATGACGTACGACGTTGTCATCGTGGGTGCGGGAGTGGCCGGGTGCACGGCCGCGATCCTGTACGGGAGAGCCGGCCTGCGGGTCGCGCTCATCGAGAAGCACCGCGACATATCCACGCACAAGGCTCTCTGCGGGCATTTCGTGCTGGGAGGGACGCAGTCGATGCTGCGGCGGGCCGGACTCTGGGCGGCCATGATCGAAGCCGGTGCGGTGACCGGGCACATCTCGCGCTGGACCGCCGAAGGCTGGTTCGTGCCGGAGCCCGGACTGCCCGAGTCCATCAGCCTCCGCAGGGAGAAGCTGGATCCGCTGCTGCGGACGATCGCGGCCGGGACGCCGGGGGTGGACCTCATGCTGGGCCGTACCGTGACGGGGCTGCTGGAGTCCGAGGGGCGGGTCACCGGCGTGCGCATCGGCGGGCGCGCCGGAGGGCACGTTTCCGGGCGCGCCAGCGGGCACGTCGGCGGGCACGTCGGCGGGCACGTCGGCGGGTTCGTCGGCGGGTTCGTCGGCGGCGAGGAGGTCCACGCGCGGCTGGTCGTCGGGGCAGACGGGCACAGGTCGCCCGTGGCGCGGCTCGCGGAAGCCGCCGAGCACGTCGCGCCGAACGAGCGTTTCGGCTGGTGGGCGTACTATCGCGGGGTCGTACCCGGCGGGCTGGGCGGCAACCAGATCTGGTCCCTGGACCCGGACGTCGGGATCCTCATCCGCACCGACGACGACCTGCACATGCTGGTGGCCTTCCCCGCGAAGGCGCGGCTCGCCGGCTTCTCGGCCGACCGGCCGGCGGCGCTGGAGCGGTTCATGGCGGCGCTTCCCGACGCGCCGGACCTGTCCTCGGCGGAGCGGGTCTCGAAGGTGATCGGCACGAACGACTACCCGTGCGTCCGCCGCGACCCCGCTCCACGCCCTGGGCTGGTGCTGGTGGGAGACGCGGCCATCACGGGCGACCCCACGCCGGCCGTCGGCTGCGGCTGGGCGTTCCGCGCGGCCGAGTGGCTGGTGGAATCGACGGCTCCGGCGCTGCGCGACGGCGCCGATCCGGCCGCGGGGGTCGCGGGGTATCGACGGGCGCTGCGCTTCATCGAGGCGCACGACCGGCTCGGCCGCCAGGACGCCCGCGCGCTCCCCGCGAACCCGGTGCAGAGACTGATCACGAAGGCGGCTCTGCGTGATCCTGAGCTCGGCCGTCGCGTCTACCTGTTCTCGATGCGCGCCATCCCGGTGAACGCGCTGATCAATCCGCGGACCCTCGTCCGGGCTCTGTGGGCGGTCATGCGCCCGTGAGAGCGCGCGACCTGGGTTCCCGCGCTTTCACAGTTCGGCGAGCTGTCTTTCGGGCGGGGCGTTGTCACAGATGGGCGAGCTGTCTCGGGCGGGGCGTTGTCACAGTTCGGCGAGCTGTCCTGTCCTTCTAGGGGACCGTTGTCACCTAGCGACAGGAGCGAGACCTTGCCACCACCCAGCGCCAGGATCCGGATCCGCGTGCGGATGCGCGCTCGTCCCATCGACGAGCCGCACCGCGTGTCGAGCCAGCTGGAGCTCCTGTTCGACCTCACCTTCGTGGTGGCCGTCGCGAGCGCCACCGCCCAGTTCGCGCACGACATCGCCGGCGGTCATGCCCTCGCCGGGCTGGTCCCGTTCCTGCAGGTGTTCTTCGCGATCTGGTGGGCGTGGATGAACTTCACCTGGTTCGCCTCGTCCTACGACACCGACGATGTCGCCTACCGGGTGCTGACCATGGTGCAGATGGGCGGCGTGCTGGTGCTGGCCGCCGGGGTGCCGGCCGCGATGGGCGATGCCGATTACGGCGTCGTCACGCTGGGCTACCTCATCATGCGGATGGCGCTCGTCTCCCAATGGCTGCGGGCCGGCGCCGAGGACCCGGAGAGCCGCCGCACCGCGCTGCGTTACGCCGCCGGGATCAGCTTCGCGCAGGTGGGGTGGGTGCTGCGGTTCTTCCTCGCCGAGTCGGGCGTCCTGCCCTCATCCGTCGCGCTGCCGTCGTTCCTCCTGCTGGTCGTCCTGGAGCTCGCGGTGCCGCGGTGGGCGGAGCGCGTCCGGCCCACCACGTGGCACCCGCACCACATCGCCGAGCGCTACGGCCTGTTCACGATCATTCTGCTCGGCGAGAGCGTCCTGGCCGCGAGCAGGGGAGTCGAAGGAGCGCTCAAAGCGGGTGAGATCAGCGGTCCCTTCGTCGTCATCGCCGTCTCCGGTCTTGTCCTGCTGTTCGCTCTTTGGTGGCTGTACTTCCTCATGGAGGCAGGGGAAGGTCTCAGCGACCGCCGTCATCGGTCCTACCTGTGGGGATACGGCCACTATGGCATCTTCGCGGCCCTGGCGGCGCTGGGCGCCGGGCTCGAAGCGGCGGTGGAGCAGGGCGGACACGCGGCGCCGGCGGCACTCGGTTACGCGGTCGCCATTCCGGCCGGCGTGTTCCTCATCCTGCTCTGGGCGGTGCACGCGCTCGTCGCCACGGAGCCGGTGATCCGTCCCGTCGCGGTCCTGGGCTGCGTCGCCGCCATCTTGCTGCTGCCACTCGCGACGCCCGTGGCCGGCGTGGCCGCCTCGGTCGCGGCGATCGCCGCCGTCTGCGTACTGCTGGTGGCCGTCACGATCACGGCCGCGCGATCATAGCCGGGCCGTGCCGCCGCGGCTGTCACAAATCACGCCGCCATCCGGTCGTCTCTTCCGGAATCGCATTCGTCGACGCGATCAAAGGGGACACACCATGAATGCGCCGGAGAAACAGGTCGCCACATCGGTCCTGGTCATCGGTACGGGAGGAGCCGGGCTGCGGGCGGCGATCGAGCTCGCCGAGCGCGGGGTGGACGTCCTCGCGGTGGGCAAGCGGCCGAAGGCGGACGCGCACACCTCGCTCGCGGCGGGCGGCATCAACGCGGCACTCGGCACGATGGACCCCGAGGACAGCTGGCAGCAGCACGCGGCGGACACCCTCAAGGAGAGCTACCTGCTCGCGAACCCCGAGACGGTCCGCATCGTCACCGAGTCCGCCGCGAGGGGCATCGAAGACCTCCAGCGTTACGGCATGCCGTTCGCGCGTGAGCAGGACGGACGGATCTCGCAGCGCTTCTTCGGCGCCCACACCTACCGGCGCACCGCCTACGCCGGCGACTACACCGGACTCGAGATCCAGCGCACGCTGATCAACCGGGCGGCGCAACTGGACGTGCCCGTTCTCGACAGCGTGTACATCACGCGCCTCCTCGTCCGCGACAACGTGGTCTTCGGCGCGTACGGGTTCGACCTGACCGACGGCAGCCGCTACGTCATCCACGCCGACGCGGTGATCCTGGCCACCGGCGGTCACACCCGGATCTGGCGGCGCACCTCCTCCCGGCGGGACGAGAACACCGGCGACTCCTTCCGCCTGGCCGTCCTCGCCGGCTGCCGCATCCGGGACGCGGAGCTGGTGCAGTTCCACCCCTCTGGTCTCATCGCGCCCGAGAACGCGGCCGGCACCCTCGTCTCAGAGGCGGCGCGGGGCGAGGGCGGAATCCTGCGCAACGCGGTGGGGGAGCGGTTCATGTCCCGGTACGACCCGGAGCGCAGGGAATTGTCGACCCGCGACCGCGTCGCACTGGCCGCGTACACGGAGATCAAGGAAGGCCGCGGAACCTGTGACGGCGGCGTCTGGCTGGACGTGTCGCATCTGCCGCACGAGACGATCATGACGCGCCTTCCCCGCGTCTATCAGACGCTCCTCGAACTGCAGATGCTCGACATCACCAAGGAGCCGATCGAGATCGCGCCGACCGCGCACTACTCGATGGGCGGGCTCTGGGTACGGCCCGACGACCACGGCACGGGCGTGGACGGCCTGTACGCGATCGGGGAGGCGGCGAGCGGCCTGCACGGCGCGAACCGCCTGGGCGGCAACTCGCTCATCGAGCTCCTCGTCTTCGGCCGCATCACCGGGCAGGCGGCCGCGGAGTACTCCGCAGGCCTCGACGCCCAGCGCCGCTCGGCCGAGGCGCTCGACGCGGCACGGGCGGAGGTGGACGACCTCCTGGCCGCCGACGGCCCGGAGAACGTGCGTTCCCTGCAACGAGCCGTCCGCGACATCATGACCGAGCACGCCGGCGTGGTGCGTGACGAGAGCGGCCTGCTCAAGGGCCTCGCCGAGCTCACCGAGGTGGAGGCGCGCATCGCCGACGTCGGCGTACACCCGGACCTCGCCGGCTTCCAGGACCTGGCCCACGCTTTCGACCTGAAGTCCGCGGCGCTCGCCGCACGCGCGACGATCGAGACCGCACTCGAGCGGCGCGAGACCCGCGGCTGCCACAACCGCTCGGACTACCCCGATCTCGACCCCGCGCTGCAGGTCAACCTGGTGTGGTCCGGCCCAGGATCAGTGCAGAGGGAGACCATCCCCCCGATCCCCGCGGAGCTCGCGGCCCTCATGCGAGAGGTCTCGACCACCGGAAAGCTCGTCGAGTAGCAGCAGCCACCGACGATCCGGCCCTTGGACTCGTCGGCCCGAGGACCGGTCGGCCCGAGGACCGGTCGGCCCGAGGACCGGTCGGCCCGAGAACCCGCTGGCCCGAGAACCGTCGGCTGGAGAATCCCTCCGGCCGGATTCCGCACCGTGGCGCAGCTCGCCGCGGCCCTCCCTTCGAAAGGACGACAACGATGAGCCCTGTAGTCGTAGGCGTGGACGACTCCGAGGAAAGCCTGCGGGCCGTGGAGTGGGCGGTCGGCGAGGCCGGACGTCGCCGTTAGCCGCTGCAGATCCTGCACGCCTTCATCTGGCCGCTCCTGGGAGCTCCCCTCGGACCGGCGCCGGGAGCACCGCCCGAAGGCGGCCTCCGCCATGACGCGGAACGCATCCTGGGGGCCGCGCTGGCCCGGGCACAGGCGGTCGCGCCCGGCATCGAGGTGACCACCGATCTGCCGGAAAGCGCTCCCGTCGCCGCGCTGCTGCACCGTTCTCACCAGGCAGAACTTCTCGTCGTGGGCAGCCGCGGGCTCGGCGAGCTCGGCGGCCTGCTGCTGGGATCGGTGGGCGCCCAACTCGGGACAGAGGCGGCCTGCCCGGTGGTCGTCGTGCGCGGGCCCATCACGGAACACGGCCCTGTCGTGGTGGGCCTCCCCGGGCCGCCCGGCGATCAGCCTGATGGTCAGCCTGGCGGCGATGTCGGCGGCCATCTCGGCGGCCATCTCGGCGGCATGGTCGGCGGCATGGTCGGCGGCGCTCCCGACGGGCATCTCAGCGAGCAGGACGAGAGCGAAGCCCTGCTCGCCTTCGCGTTCGCCCACGCGGCTCGGACGACGAACGCCCTGGTGCTGGCGCACGTCAGCCCTTCGGCCAGCGCAAACCCTTCGGCCAGCGCAAGCTCCTCGGCCAACCCAAGCCCCTCGGCTGGCGCAGGCCTCTCAGCCGGCCCAAGCCCCTCGGCCCTGCCCGAGTCCGCCTTGGCCCGGTGGCAGGAACGCTTTCCCGGGGTCACGGTCACCCAAGAGTCGCTCACCGGCCGGCCGGGCAAGACGCTGATGCACGCCGCGTCCCACGCATCTCTGCTCGTCGTCGGCTCCCACCACCGCCACGAACTCGGCGCACTCATGCACGGCTCCGTCAGCCAAGCCGTCCTGCACCACGCCACCTGCCCGGTGGCGATCGTCCCGGTCCATCGATAGCCGCCGCACGATCGAGCCCCGGGGTTTACGGTCTTCACTGCCCTTCACCGCCGGAAAAGAAATTCGCGGCAGTTGTCACAACCACGAGAGCTGTCCTGTCTTAGCTGGCGACCGGGTGGCGATCAGGTGCCCCGGCAGGGACAGAAGGGGTTTGCCATGAAGATCGTGGTAGTCGGCGGAACGGGGCTGATCGGGTCGAAGCTCGTGGCCAAGCTGACAGAGCACGGTCACGAGGCGGTGGCGGCGTCGCCGAACACCGGCGTCAACACGCTCACCGGCGAAGGGCTGGCCGAGGTGCTGACCGGCGCGTCCGTGGTGGTCGACGTGTCGAACTCGCCGTCGTTCGAGAGGACCGCGGTGCTGGAGTTCTTCGAGACCTCCACCGGAAACCTGCTCGCGGCCGAGGCGGCAGCGGGTGTCGGGCACCACGTCGCGGTGTCGGTGGTGGGCACCGAGCGGATGCCGGAGAACGGCTACTTCGCGGCGAAGATCGCCCAGGAACAGCTGATCGAGAAGTCGTCGATCCCGTTCTCGCTCGTGCACGCGACGCAGTTCTTCGAGTTCGTCCGCAGCATCGCGGACGAGGCCACGGACGGCGACACGGTCCGGATCGCACCCGTGCGCTTCCAGCCCATCGCGGGTGACGATGTCGCCCAGGCGGTCGGCCGGGTCGCGGTGGGGACGCCGCTGAACGGCCGGGTTGAGGTGGCCGGGCCCGAGCAGTCCCAGATGGACGAGTTCTTCCGCGACGCCCTGGCCGCCTGGGGCGACCCCCGCAAGGTGGTCGCCGACCCGCAGGCCCGCTACTTCGGCAGCGTGCCGGGCGAGCGGACGCTGGTGCCCGGTGACGGCGCCACCCTCGGCCAGATCCGCTACCGCGACTGGCTCGCCCGGACCGCCACAAAGTAAGACGCGACCCTTCACCACCCCGCGCGACCCGCAGGACCTGCGCGACCCCCACGGGATCCGCGCGACCCCCACGGGATCCGCGCGACCCCCACGGGATCCGCGCGACCCCCACGGGATCCGCGCAACCCCCGCGGGGGCCGCGCGGGCCCGCTCGGCCTCGGAAGGTGAAGGTCTGGGAGCCGGGCGGAGACGTCAGCCACTGCCAGGACGGCAACGCCAAGCCACGTATGGAGGAAACATGAGCGCTTCGAGCGGCGAGAACGACTATCTGCACGAGCTCCAGGTCGAGGTCGAGATCGAACTGACCGTGGCCGAGGCGAGCCGGCCGGAGGAGGAGATGGAGCTGCCGGTCACCGAGTGGCTGTTCGATCCGACGGACGTCGAGCGCGAGGAGATCGGCCTGCGGGGTCTGCTCGACGCGGTCGAGGTGCTGGAGGACGGCCCCCGCCCAGGCGATCATGCTGCGTGAGACGCCCGAGGCGCCCACGGTGCGGATCGACACGCTCGACAGCCTCCGCGAGCACCTGCAGTGGGCGATCGAGCTGGAACACGCGACCTTGCCGCCGTACCTGTGCGCGCTGTACTCGCTCGATCCGGCGCGGAACCCGGAGGCGGTGGAGGTGGTGGGCAGCGTCTTCGCCGAGGAGATGCTGCACTTGGCGCTGGCCGCGAACCTGCTCAACGCCGTCGGCGGCCACCCACGGCTGGACACGCCGCGGATGCTGCCCCCGCATCCGCGGCCGCTGCCGCACGGCGACCGTTCCGTGGAGCTGTCGCTGGTCCCCTTCGGACCGGAGGCGCTTGAGCTGTTCCTGCGGATCGAACGGCCGGCGCCGCCCGGCGCTCCGGCGGAGGGCGACGATTACGAGACGATCGGGCAGTTCTACGCCGCCATCGAACAGGGCCTGCGCCACCTGTGCGACCGGCTCGGCGAGCGGGCCGTCTTCAGCGGCGATCCGGCCCGCCAGGTGAACGCCGGCCACTTCCGGCACACCGCCGGCCGGCTGATCGCCGTCGAGGACCTGGAGTCCGCGCTGGCGGCGCTGGAGGAGATCGTCGAGCAGGGCGAGGGCACGGCCCGTGGCGAAGTATGGGACGGCGACCAGGACGTCTTCCACCCAGAACGGGACGAGGTCGCGCACTACTACCGGTTCCAGGAGCTGAAGGCCGGCCGGCGATACCGGCGCGGCGACACCCCGCAGTCCGGGCCCACCGGCGAGGCCATCGTCGTGGACCTGGCCGGCGTACACCCGATGCGGCGCAACCCGCGACCGGCCGGCCCGGGAAGCGCCGTGCGTGCCGCGCAGGAAGAGTTCAACCACACCTACTGCGCTGTCCTGCACCTGCTGGAGCAGGGGTTCAACGGCAGTCCGAAGCTGCTGGCGGTCGCCACCGGCACCATGTACGCGCTCAAGGCCCAAGCCCAGGCCCTGATGCGGATGCCCGGCGACGACGGCACCACGGCCGGGCCGACCTTCGAATACGTGCCGCCCGAGCTGCGCCGGTGGAGCTCCGGCGACCGGCAGCGGATCGTCGTGCTGCGCGACGGCCCCTACGTCGTCTACGGCGGCGTCCCGCTCCGACGTAAACGCAAGATCGTCTCTTCGGAGAACAACGCGCTGACCTGGCAGACTGGCGAGCCCCTGGAGACCGAGGACACCTACGCGCTGTGCCGCTGCGGCCACTCGGGCACCAAGCCGTTCTGCGACGGGACGCACGCCGTGATCGGGTTCGACGGCACGGAGACCGCGGGCGTGCGACCGTACCAGGAGCTGCAGCACGTGCACGACGGGGTGGGCATCTCGGCCCAGCGGGTGGGGGAGCTGTGCATCCATGCCGCCTTCTGCCTCGGCCGCACCAGGCCGATCGCCTCGATGCTCGCCGACACCGGCGACAGTGACGTGCGCTCCGACGTCATGGGCCGCATCGACCACTGCCCCTCCGGCTCCTACAGCTACGCACTCGAACGCGGCGGCGACTCGATCGAGCCCGACCTGCCGCCGGCCGTCTCGGTCCTGGAGGAGGAAGATGGCCTGGCCAGCGCCCTGTGGGTGACCGGCCGGGTGCCGGTCCTGCGGTCGGACGGCCGGCCGCTGGAGACCCGCAACCGGGTGACGCTGTGCCGCTGCGGCCATTCCGGCAACAAGCCGCTGTGCGACGGGACCCATCGGGAGATCGGCTTCCACGAGGAGACTCCGGGCCGGGGAGGCGACCCGCGGCCAGCCTCCCCACCACCCGCCGGCCGCCGGACCACCACGACCCGGCAGCCCAACGCCGAAGAGACGCACGCATGACCGATCGGACGTCATCACACTGACCCACGGCGCCCTCGCCGGGTCGGCCGGCTGGAATATCGAGTCTTCGAGCGCCTGCCCGCCCACGGACTCTCCGCCGTGGCCGCCCGCCGGCGCGGAGGGTAACGCCGCGTACGTGCGCGACGTGATCGCCAGTGTCGGCGCGTCTCGGGTGGCGGCGTGATGCCGGCATCGGCGCGTCTCGGGTCGCCGTCCGGCGGCGGCGAGTTCTGGATCGCCGAGGAGAGGCCGCCAACTCTGCGCCGGCCCGGACGCCGGCGAGGCCGCGCTGATGGCGGTGATCCAGCGGCCGGTCACTGAGCGGGCGCGTCCCTTCGACCTTTCTGGTGCCGGTCACCACCCGCCAGCCCGTCAACGTCGCCACGCCCGCCCGCGCGGGCTTCCGCCACGTCATGTGGATCGTCAGCTCGCCGGACTCGATGCGATCCCGCTCTGACCTGGGCTATCCGGTACGGCGTCACAAAAGCACAGGCTGTCCGGTCTTACTTGCCGACACCGAAAGGCCGAAAGACCGGAAGAGCGACACCGGGAAGAACAGAGGGCGCCGTGCGGACGATCCCGCCGGCCGGTGCCCTCTCAGCTGCGAGGACGGCAGGACATGACCGAGGTGGGCGCCGGGACGCTGGCGGAGATGCTCGACGAACGGCAGCATCTGCTTGAGATCGCCCGGTGGATGTTCGGTTCGCCCGTCACAGCCGACCGGATCGTCCAGGAGACCTATCGCCGCTGGTACGCCCTCGGCGATGCGGAACGCGCCGGCATCACGGTGCCGCGAGCCTGGCTGACCCGGGTCGCCGGGGGCCTCTGCCTGGAGTTGCTCGCCGCCCCAGTCGCTGCCCCGCCGAGCCCGTCGCTGCGAAGCCCGGTCGGGCTGCCCACTGCCGACGATGCGGTTTGCCGGCCGGAGCCGGGCATCGGCTCGGCGCAGCAGTGGGCCACGTCCCGGCAGGCGATGCTCGCCCGGCATGATCGGGTCGCGCGCCGGTTCGCCGCGGCGTGCGAGGCGGGGGATGCGGCGGCGCTGAAGGCGGTGCTGGCGGCGAAGGCGATGGTCGTGAGCGACGGCGGTGGCAAGATACGCGCCGCGGTACGCCCGACCCACGGCGCGGACGCGGTCGCCCGATTCGTCACGACGTTGCTCGGCCGGACCGGCGCCGATATGGCCGTCCAGCCGGAGATGGCCGTTAAGACCGTTGTGGCCGTCGAGTCGGTGAACGGCCGGACGGGTCTGGTGTTGCGCCGGGAGGGCCAGGTCGTGGCGGCGGTCAGCGTGAGTGTCGCCGAAGGCGAGGTCACCGCCGTCTGGATCGTGCTGAACCCCGACAAGTTGCAGCACTGGCACCGCCCATGAATAGCCGAGTGCATGCGGATGAAAGGCGGAACCGGTGAACGACCCGGCCCTGTCCACGGACCACGACCACAGCGGCGCCACGTTCAAGCCGCTCTACGTCACGAGCGTCGCCGTGAGCGGCGGCAGCTCCGCCCACGGCCGGGCGAGCGGCCGGGCCCGCTCCGCCGACGGCGCACTCGACCTGGAGCTGCGCATGCCCGGCGAGCTCGGCGGCGACGCCACCGGCCCGAACCCCGAGCAGCTCTTCGCCGCCGGATACGCCGCCTGCTTCCACGGCGCCCTCAGCCTGCTGGCCCGCGGGCACCTCCTCGACCCGGGACCGATCACGGTGGCGGCGACCGTCTCCGTCGGCCGCGACCCCGCGGACGGCGGCTACCGGCTGCGCGCCGACCTCGTCGTCACCTGGCCCGGAGCCGACCGGGAGACGGTCACCCCGTTGCTCGCCCAGGCGGCCGCGCTGTGCCCGTACGCGAAGATGACCCGCCAGGGCATCCCCGCCACCATCAGCCTCGCCCCCTGACCGGCGCGGTTGGCGGATGTTTTCGGGCCTGACAACGAGTAGAAAGAAAATTTGAGCAGAATGAGCAAAAGCCCGGATTGACGGCTTGACCGGGGGACGATCCGAGCGTCGATCCAAGATCGCGGATGCGTCCGGGTGCTTCGGGCCGCCGCGACCCACCCGTGCGGTATGCCCCCGACCCCCGGAGAAGGCACATGGATCTACCGAGTGAGTTAGACCTGCCCGAATCCCGATGGAACGGCCTGCAACCACCCTCCCAGGAGCCGGTCCGCCCGGACAGCTCCTGGAACCGCTTCGAAGGCGTCAAACCCGAATCGCGCTGGCCGCGCCGGCTGGCCCCCATCCTCTCGGTCGTCCTCCTGGCCGAGATGGCGTACGCCGTCCCCGCCCAAGCGGCCCCTCGCGCGGCTCCGTCCGTGCAGCGGGAGGCGCCGGTCAAGGGCGGCAAGGTGCCCGTACTGCCGCCGCTGGCCGATCCCGTACAGAAACAGGTGTGGAAAGCGCCACCGGGGACGGCCTGGCCGAAACCACAGAAGGCCGAGCTGGGCGGCGCGGCCACCACCCTGGCGGCCGGCTTCCCCGTAAGGCTGGCCGCCGGGACGGCGAAGGCCGCGCAGGCCCCCGCCCCCGTCAACGTCGAGCTGCTCGACACCGACCTGCTCGGCCTGGCCCTCCGGGTCACGCCAGGCCAGGGCGTGGCGGCGGCCAAGACCGCGAAGTCCCGCCTGGAGATCGACTACTCCGGCTTCCGCTACGCCTACGGCGGCGACTACGGCTCCCGCCTGCGCGTGGTCAAGCTGGAGGAGTGCGCGCTCACCGCCGCCGCGAACTGCCCGGCGCCGCAGCCGGTGAAGAGCGACAACAACGCGGCGAACGGCACGGTGACCGCCGAGGTCGAGACCACCGGCCTGTACGCGCTCACCGCGGCCGCGTCCGGCCCGTCGGGCGACCACGCGGCCACCTCTCTGGCGGCGTCGGCCAAGTGGAGCGTGGGCACCCAGTCCGGCGACTTCAGCTGGGGCTACGAGCTTCGCACCCCGCCCGCGCTGGGCGGTGAGGAGCCGGGCATGTCGCTGGGCTACTCCTCGCAGAGCGTGGACGGCCGCACCGCCTCCACCAACAACCAGGCCGGTTGGGCCGGTGAGGGCTTCGAGCTGAACCCCAGCGGCTACGTCGAGCGCCGTTACAAGTCCTGCATGATCGACGGCAAGAAGACCGGCGACCTGTGCTGGGACCAGGACAACGCCACCATGTCCCTGGGTGACTCGGCCATCGAGCTGGTCAAGGACGCCACGACGAAGCAGTGGCGGCCCAAGCGCGACGACGGCACCCGTATCGAGGCGCTCACCGGGGCGACCAACGGCGACAACAACGGCGAATACTGGCGCGTCACCACGTCCGACGGCTCGCAGTACACCTTCGGCCTGAACCGGCTGCCCGGCTGGGCCACCGGCAAGGCGGAGACCAGGTCGGTGCAGACGGTGCCGGTGTTCGGCAACAACAGCGGCGAGCCCTGTTACAGCAGCACCCCGGCCAACGCCTGGTGCCAGCAGGCCTACCGGTGGAACCTCGACTACGAGGTGGACACGCACGGCAACGCCACCACGTACTGGTACGCCCAGGAGAAGAACTACTACGGCCGGAACATGAAGCCCGAACAGGGCACCGTGTACGACCGCGCGGGATACCTCACCCGCATCGACTACGGCTACCTGCAGAACGAGCTGTTCACGAAGGCCCCGGCCGCCCGCGTCGTGTTCGACGTGGCCGAGCGCTGCCTGCCCGGCGGCGCCATCACCTGTGCCGCCGACCAGCTCAAGAAGGAGACCGCCGGCAGCTGGCCGGACGTGCCGTTCGACCAGATCTGCGACTCCGGGGTGAAGTGCACCGACCGCCTCGCGCCGACGTTCTTCACCCGCAAGCGCCTGGCCAAGGTCACCACCCAGATCCTCAACACCGACACCGCCAAGTGCTCCGGCGCGCAGTACTGCGCGGTGGACTCGTGGGCGCTGAACCACCAGTTCCCGGCCTCCGGCGACGGCATGAGCCCGGCGCTGTGGCTGGCGTCGATCCAGCAGACGGGGCATGTCGGCGGCACGCTGTCGCTTCCCCCTGTCACGTTCACCGGAGTCCAGCTGGCCAACCGGGTGGACGCGAACGAGGGCCGCGCCCCGCTGGTCAAGTGGCGCGTCCAGGCGATCGGCAACGAGTCGGGCGGTGAGCTGCGGATCAACTACTCGGCCGCCGACTGCAAGCCGGGCGACGTGCCGGCCGCCGACAAGAACGCCAGGCGGTGCTTCCCGCAGCGCTGGGCCCCGCCCAACGAGGCGGAGGTCACCGACTGGTTCCACAAGTATCTGGTCACCCAGACGATCGAGGTCGACCGGGTGGCCGGGTCGCCGAACGTGGTCACCGACTACGAGTATCTCGACGGCGCCGGCTGGCGCTACGCCGAGAACATCCTGGTCAAGCCGGAGCATCGCACGTGGTCGGACTACCGCGGCTTCGGCCGGGTGCGCGTCCGCGAGGGCGACGGGCAGGACGGCAAGCGCACGCTCAAGGAGTTCAGGTACTTCCGCGGCCTGCACGGCGACAAGCAGGCCGACGGCACCAAGCGCACGGCGCAGGTCGAGGACACCGAGGGCGGCAAGCTCGACGACCTGGACCAGCTCGCGGGCTTCGAGCGCGAGGAGATCCTCTTCGACGGCGACGGCGGGGCGGTCATGACCGCGACCGCGGAGGAGCCGTGGTCGGTCAAGACCGCGGAGTCCACGCAGGGCGGCGTCACCAAGGCCGCGTACGTGGTCCAGCCCAAGTCCATGGTCACCAGGACCGCCCTCACAGGCGGCACGTGGCGGCGTACCGGCGAGGAGCGCGCGTACGACGCCAAGGGCCTGCTCCTGCAGGTGGACGAGAAGAACGACCTGGCCAGCACCGACGACGACCGGTGCACCCGCCTGTCGTACGCCCGCAACGACACGTCCTGGATGCTCGACTACCCCAGCAGGGTCCAGAAGGTCGCCGCCGGTTGCGGCACCGCCGTGTCCACGCTGGCCGCCGGTGAGGTGATCTCCGACGAGAAGGTCCAGTACGACGGCCAGGCGCACGGCCAGGCCCCGACCAAGGGCGACGTGACCACGGTCCAGGAGCTCGTCTCCGCGGACGGCGCGACAATCACCGGCAGCACCCGCACGTACGACGCCTACGGCAGGGAGACCAGCGAGACGGACCCGGTGGGCACCAAGTCCGTCACCACCTACAGCCCGGCCGCGGGCGCCCCGGCGACGGAGACCACGGAGACCAACCAGCTCGGGCACGTCGAGCGCACCCAGCTCGAACCGGCCTGGGGCGAGCCGATCGCCGAGGTCGACGCGAACAACCGCCGCGTCGACCTGGAGTACGACCCGCTCGGCCGCCTGACCAAGGTCTGGCAGGGCGACCGCAGCAAGTCGGCCGGGCAGTCGCCCAGCACCGAGTACGCCTACACGGTGCGCACCGACGGCCCCAGCGTCGTCACCACCAAGACGCTGCGCGCCGACGGCGGCTACACGGCCAGCCACGAGCTGCACGACGGCCTGATGCGCGAGCGCCAGACCCAGGAACCCGCGCCCCCGGACGACCAGGCGACCGATCCCGCGCTGCGTGACGGCCGCACGATCACCGACACCTTCTACAACTCGCAGGGCGAGCAGTACAAGTCGAACACCGGCTACTTCGCCACCGGCGCACCCGCCACGGACCTGCTGGCGGTGGCCGACACCGACGTGCCCAACCAGGTCGTGTCGCTGTTCGACGGCGCGGGAGAGGTCAACGCCGAGATCCTCAAGGCGAAGGGCGCGGAGAAGTACCGGGTGACCGCCAAGCAGGAGGGCGACCGGGTCCACGTGACGCCGCCGCCGGGCGGCACCGCCACGACGCGGATCGGCGACGCCGAGGACCGGCTCATCGAGCTGCGCCAGTACAAGGGATCCACCCCCACCGGCGCGTACGAATCCACGAAATACACCTACGACCACGCCGACCGGCCGTCCACGGTGACCGATCCGGCGGGCAACGTCTGGCGCCACCACTACGACCTGCGCGGCAGGGAGATCAAGACCGAGGACCCGGACAAGGGCGTCACCACGACGACGTACAACGACGCCGACGAGATCGTCACCACCACGGACGCCCGTGGCAAGACGTTGTGGTACGGCTATGACGGCCTGGGGCGCAAGACGCAGCTCCGCGCGGGCTCCGCGACCGGCACCCTGCTGGCCGAGTGGAAGTACGACGCGCTGGCCAAGGGAGAGCTGGACGCCAGCATCCGCTATGTCGGCGGGCAGGCGTACAAGGCCGAGATCAACGCCATCGACACCGACTACCGCGCGCTGCGCCAGACCGTCACCATCCCCGAACGAGAGGGCAAACTGGCTGGCTCGTACGTGCTCAACACCCGCTACACGCTGGACGACCAGGTCCAGTCCGTGAGTTTCCCGGCGGGCGGCGGGCTGGCCGAGGAGTCGGTCGTCTACGGCTACGACGGCCTCAGCCAGCCGATCAAGGTCAGCGGCCTGTCGGCGTACGTGAACGCGATCCGTTACTCGAAGATGGGCGAGACCCTCCAGTACGAGCTGGGCGAAGGGACCAAGAAGGCCTGGCTCACCTACACCCACGACGAGGCCACCCGCAGGCTGACCGGCATGCGGCTGGACCGGGCCGGAGCCGCCGCCACCGACCTGAACCTCGGCTACACCTACGACGCGATCGGCAACGTCACCAAGATCGCCGACAGGGCCGGCGGCCAGGACACGCAGTGCTTCACGTACGACCATCTGCGCCGGATGACCTCCGCGTGGACGGCCACCGACGACTGCGCCGGCGGCACCCCGACGGCCGGCAAGATCGGCGGTGTGGCCCCGTACGCGGTCAGCTACGCCTATGACGTCACCGGCAACCGGACCAAGGAGACCAAGCACGCCTGGGGCGGCGCGGCGGAGAGCGTACGCACCTCCACGTATCCGGCGGCGGGCGGCAAGCAGCCGCACGCGCTCCAGACCGTCGGCTCCGACCTGTTCGAGTACGACGCGGCCGGCAACACCACCCGGCGCAAGGCCGGCACCTCCGATCAGAGCCTGGTCTGGGACGCCGAGGGCAACCTGGAGTCGGTGACCGACGCCGGCAAGACGACGTCGTTCCTCTACGACGCCGACGGCGACCGGCTGATCCGCAAGACCCCCACCGACGCCACCCTCTACGTCGACGACATGGAGCTGCGCTTCGACTACGCCAAGGACGTCGTCGAGCAGACCCGCTACTACACCGTCCACGACCAGCCCATCGCCGTACGCACCCCCGACAACCAGGTCTCCTTCCTGGCCGACGACCACCAGGGCACCGCGCACGCCGCGGTGAACGCCGAGACCGGCGACCTGGCCGTCCGCAGGCAGACCCCGTTCGGGGAGGATCGCGGAGCACCGCCATCGTGGTGGCCGGGGCAACGCGGGTTCGTCGGCGGCACCAAGGACGCGACCACCGGGCTCGTCCACCTGGGCGCCCGCGACTACGACCCCAGGAACGGCCGCTTCCTGTCGGCCGACCCGATCATCGACGAGGAGGACCCGCAGCAGCTCAACGCCTACGCCTACGCCAACAACAGCCCCGTCACCATGAGCGACCCCGACGGGCAGCTGATCTGGTTCGCCGCCGCCATCGCGGCGCGGATCGCGGCGCAGATGATCGCCAGAAGGCTGGCCATAGCCGCCGCCAGGCGGGCGGCGCTGGCCGCGGCCAGGCGCAGGGCCGCCGCGGCGGCCAAGCGCGCCCTTGAGGCGGCCAAGCGGAAAGCCGCGGAAGCGGCCAGGAAGAAGGCGGCCGAAGCCGCCAGGAAGCGGGCGGCGGAGGCAGCCAAGAAGAAGGCCGCGATGGCGGCCAGGAAGAAGGCCGGCAACGCCCGGCTGCGGGCCGTCGCCGCGGCGGCCGAGCGAAGGGCGGCGGAGGTCGCGCGCCGGGCGGCGGCGCCCAGGCGGCGG